>NZ_JAUBTQ010000012.1:0-155711 GCF_036702515.1 Microcoleus sp. BROC3 | reverse complement strand
ATTAGTTGGCAATTGGAAATGTTACTTTTATATCACAGATGGATGGCCTGTTTACCCCATGTTTATCCCAGATGGAGGCCAAATTATCTGTAAAACTTACATGACCAGAGTAGAGGGCGAGAATACGCGACTACGACATTACGCAAGCCAGACTTCATGGCAAGACACTGTGCTATTCTAAGTCGGTAGAAATGCTTAAACATTCTATTTGGTTAGTAATTCATTATCTTAAGTTTTGGGAGGTTCCGGTTCCCTATCCATCGTATCATTTCAATCGCGCTCAAACGAGGCAAATCGGGTAGCCAAAATATCCCTTGACCGCACAAATCATACCTCTATTCAGCAACGCCCGCTTTTTAATTATTTGAACGAACCGCGAAGACGCAAAGAGCGCGAAGGAATAAAAGAGAGAGGTTTTTCTCCTTTCCAACTAGAGTCTTTACCTGAAAACATCTACCTATCTTCTTCTTGCTCTTCCTTCGCGTCCTACCCTCCGGGAACGGCTTCGCCGAACGCGCCTTCGCGGTTCGTTAAATCCTACTCCATCTCCTGCAAAACCCCTGTCAAAATTTCCACAATGCGATCGATATGTTCCTTCTCAATAATCAGCGGTGGCGACAAAGCAATAATATCACCCGTCGTCCGAATCAGCAACCCTTTTTCATAGCACTGCAAGAAACAATCAAAAGCCCGTTTCCCCGGCTTCCCAGCAATAGATTCCAACTCAATACCCGCCACCAGTCCCAGATTCCGAACATCAATTACGTGCCGCACCCCCTTCAAAGAATGCACCGCATTTTCCCAATAACCAGCCATCTTATCAGCTCGTTCAAACAGCCTTTCTTCCTCATAAATATCCAGCGTCGCCAAAGCAGCCGCACAAGCCAGAGGATGACCCGAATAAGTATAACCGTGAAAAAGCTCGATCGCATTTTCAGGAGCATTCATAAAAGCATCATAAATGCCTTCTTTGACAAACACCGCCCCCATCGGCACCGTACCGTTAGTTATCCCTTTCGCCGCAGTCACAATATCGGGAATCACCCCAAAATATTCCGTTGCAAAACTGGAACCTAAACGCCCGAATCCGGTAATTACCTCATCAAAAATTAGCAGAATTCCGTATTTGTCGCAAATCGCCCGCAGTCGCTCCAAATAACCTTTCGGGGGAATCAAAACACCTGTAGAACCAGCCACAGGTTCGACAATTACCGCTGCAATATTCGACGCATCGTGCAAAGCGACAATCCGCTCCAATTCATCCGCCAAATGCGCTCCCCATTCCGGTTGTTTGCGGCTGAAAGCATTGTGTTCGAGATTGTGAGTGTGAGGCAAATGATCGACTCCCGTGAGCAAACTGCCAAAAAACTTGCGGTTTGTACCGATACCGCCGACAGAAATTCCCCCAAAACCAACGCCGTGATAGCCGCGTTCCCTGCCGATTAATCGTTGGCGAGTTCCTTCACCTTTTACCCGGTGATAAGCAATGGCAATTTTTAACGCTGTTTCAACAGATTCCGAACCCGAATTAGTAAAGAAAACGCGATCGAAATTGCCCGGAATCATCTTTACCAAACGTTCCGCCAATTCAAAAGCGCCCGGATGTCCCATCTGAAAAGCCGGAGAGTAATCCAAACGCAAAACCTGCTGTTTAACTGCTTCGGCAATTGTCTCGCGGGCGTGTCCTGCATTCACGCACCACAGCCCCGCAGTACCATCTAAAATTGAGCGGTTATCATCGCTTGTAAAGTGCATATCTTTTGCCGAAACCAATATTCGCGGATTCGCTTTAAACTGTCGGTTGGCAGTGAAGGGCATCCAGTAAGCGTCCATATTTGTCATCGTTTTTTTATCTTTTTATATTGATGATTATGCCTTCAAACTATAACTTGCTACCGATTGGAGTTCGCCAGACACTTATTATAAGTTTACAAACATCTCTTTTAAATGAACCGCGAAGACGCAAAGAGCGCGAAGGAAGAGAAGAAAGAGGTTTTTATCATTTCCAAGTAGAGTCTTTACCTGAAAACATCTACCTATCTTCTTCTTTCTATTCCTTCGTGCCTTTGCGGTTAATTAAATAGATATTCTTTAATTAACGATCGCACCGACAGACTCAGGCTGCAACAAACCCGTCAGCATTTTCACAGGTCGCTCCCCGTAGGGCCACGCGAAAGCATGGCGGAAAGCGGCCTCTTGACACGCTTGCAACTGCCGAAAATCAATGATATCCAAAGTTAACAAATTCTCGTACTCAAAAGGCAGCCGCACGTTGTGCAATCCCGCGTTGTCGGTGCAAATGGCAATATCCACACCAGCTTCAAAACATTGATCGAACACAACCTTCAATTCGCGCATATCTTGCAACGTCCCCGTTTTGAGATAGGTAGTCGGGCAAACTTCCAAGCATTGACCCCTGCGCGCGACTTCTGGCAGCAGTTCGGGATATTTTAACGGAATTTGAATCCCGTGGCCGATACGCATCAGATAGGGCAGAAGTTCGGGATAACAGCCAGAGGTAGTTTCGTAGAGGTGGCCGGTAGTTTTGATGCCGATCGACCTCGCGTACTGGTACAATCCGACAAACTCCTCCAAACGCTCGCCAATACAATCATCGCCGCCAGCTATATCGATCGCACAAACATATTCTCCCATTTGCGCCGCCAAATCTACGATCGCCCGATTCACCTCATAGGGTAAACGCGAGTGCATACACAAAATTTGGCTGGTAACAATCGGACAATCGCTAATTTGACTTGCCTTGCCCACAACCTGTACAATTTCTGCCATCAAATCAATGCGTTGTGACTGATCCAAATGTTCAGGAGTCCGCAAATAAGGCGTATAGCGCAACTCCAAATAAGCCAGATTTTCAAACACGTAAGCGCCCCGCATCAACCGATAGATGAAATAAGGCAACGTCTCAACAGTTTGAACGCTTTCTACCAGCGTGTGCAGTTCCAAATACTCATTGAGAGTATTGCGCGGACGAGTGTAAAACTCCTCAAACTCCGAGTATTCTTGAAATCGATTAACCATCTCAGCATTGTGGCGATCGAAATACCGCCACAGCACCCTAGGAACGACAGAACCACCCAGATGGCGGTGCAACTCAGCGTGTAAACTCATGGCAACAAAGCCTCTATTTTCTCAATGTTAACAAAAATTAATTTGACCGAAAACAATGGGGTCTGTTGCTCCCGGACTCGTCTGTGGATCGGCTCTCACTCATTTGTGTATCCGATCGACCTGTGAACCGATGTATCCGTGGCGTAGCCTCTAAAATCTAAAATCCAAAATCTAAAATCTAAAATTGATTGACATTTAGGACGCATTCATAGATAATCGGAGATTGTGTCAACCTGAACTGAACGCGAGAAACCCTTGGCTAACGTAGTTGTGATCGGCGCCCAGTGGGGCGATGAAGGAAAAGGCAAAATTACCGATTTGCTCAGCAAATCCGCAGATATCGTTGTCCGCTACCAAGGGGGCGTCAACGCCGGTCACACCGTGGTAGTAAACGGTCAGACTTTCAAGCTGCACTTAATTCCGTCCGGGATTCTCTACCCTGATAAAGAGTGTATCATCGGCTGCGGTACGGTCATCGACCCTAAAGTTTTAATTGCAGAGTTAGATCAGCTAGAGGCACTGAATATTTCGACGGCCTCGCTGATGATTTCGGAAACTGCTCACGTAACGATGCCCTATCATCGATTAATTGATGTAGCATCGGAAACGCAGCGGGGAAATTATAAAATCGGGACGACGGGACGCGGCATCGGCCCTACTTACGCCGACAAGTCGGAACGCACTGGCATTCGGATGCTCGATTTAATGGACTTGGAAGGGTTGCAAGAACAATTGGAATGGACGATTAATTGTAAAAATGTCCTTCTCGAAAAACTCTACAATTTGCCGCCTTTAAATCCGCAAGACGTAATTGATGAATATCGAGTTTATGCCGAACGTTTGCGGCCGCACGTAGTTGATAGTTCCCTGAAGATTTATGAGGGACTTCACAAGCGGAAAAATATTCTGTTTGAAGGCGCGCAAGGCACTTTATTAGACTTAGATCACGGTACTTATCCTTACGTTACTTCGAGCAATCCCATCGCTGGTGGGGCTTGTGTGGGAACCGGAGTCGGCCCGACAGCGATCGATCGCGTAATTGGCGTAGCAAAAGCTTATACAACCCGCGTCGGAGAAGGCCCCTTCCCTACGGAAATGGTAGATGGAATAGGCGAAATTTTGGGCCAGAGAGGTGCCGAATTCGGCACGACAACCGGCAGGAAACGCCGCTGCGGTTGGTTCGACGCAGTAATCGGCCGCTACGCAGTCCGCATCAACGGCCTTGACTGTCTGGCAATTACCAAACTAGATGTTTTGGATGAATTAGAAGAAATTAAAGTTTGCGTTGCTTACGAAATTGACGGCGAAAAATGTGTTGATTTCCCCAAAAGTTCCCGGATATTTGCTCGGTGCAAACCTATTTACGAAACCCTTCCCGGTTGGAAGCAGTCTACGGAAGAGTGCCGCAATTTGGAAGATTTGCCGCAGCAAGCTTTGAATTATCTGAAGTTTTTGGCAGATTTGATGGAAGTGCCGATCGCGATCGTTTCTCTCGGTGCGAGCCGCGACCAAACTATTATTGTAGAAGATCCGATTCACGGCCCGAAACGCGCTTTGCTCTCTGCTGACGGTACGCCAGCCTAACCATTTTAGATTTTAGATTTTAGATTGGGAAAGAGTGAGGGGGAGATTGGGAGAGTTGGAGAGGCAGAGATTGGGAAAATATCCCAATTCCCAATTCCAAATTTCCAATTTTTATCAAAATTTCAGCGAATTTAATTAACTTCGCTCGCTGTAGCATAAATTTGATAAAATGTGAAAACAATCAACAGAAAGTCATAAAATGGAACTCGCAGTAGAATGTCAAAAGCGGGCAGAAGGCAGCAAACCTAACGCCCTTCGCCGCTCTGGATTGATTCCCGCCGTCCTCTACGGCCACAAAGGCTCTGAATCCATTTCTCTTACCATTAAAGCCAAAACAGTTGAACACCTGCTCAAAAAGCACGTAGTCAACAATGCCCTAATTGACCTCAGCATTCCCGACCTCTCTTGGAGCGGAAAAACCTTACTGCGCGAAGTTCAAGTTCATCCTTGGAAGGGCTATCCTTACCACCTGAGCTTTTTCTCCGTAGCCACTCAAGACAGCCTGGAAGTTGGAGTGTCGCTGAATTTTGTCGGCGAAGCTGTCGGCGTAAAGTTAGAAGGCGGCATCTTGGATACCGTGCTGACGCAACTAGCAGTTAAGTGCAAACCTGACAGCATTCCTGAATCCATAGAAGTAGATATTTCTAATTTAAAGGTTGGGGATGCGCTGCACATTAACGAATTAGTTTTGCCTGCGGGAGTGGTAGCTCTCGGCGAACCAGATCAGGTGGTTGTTACCGTGCTGGGAATTCAAGCAGGTTCTGAAGCCGAAGACGCAGAAGAAGACGCAGCCGCAGCGGCTTAATTAGTAATTACTAATAGTTGTTAACTAATTGTGGAAAAAAAGGGCGATCGCTTTCTCCCAAAAGGGCGATCGTTTTTTGCTAAAAAGGCTATTCTAGTTTGAGCGCGATCGCACATCTTTCACCCTGCCTGCTCAAAAACAGGCTTTCTGGCCTGTTCCACAAAGAGTGAATTACTTCTTGTGGGCCGTTGCTCCTAGCCCGCCGGTAAAAGCCTATAGAAAAGGGTGCAATCTCCCTTGCCCAGGCCACAAGAAACCATCCCACAAGCAAGAACCTGCGGGCTTTACTTTTATTTACAAAACCTGCGATCGTTCAGAACCTACAAAAGTCGCGACTGGCGCACAAATCAGCCAGAAACCGGGCTGATTCTTACATATTTAGCAGTCAAATCAAAAAAATCAGCCGAGAAACCCGGTTTCTCGATAGCACCGGCAGTCACAAAATTTAAGAATTGGGGGAACAAGTCCGGTACTGTTAGTGTCAAACTCGACTATAATTGTGAAACGTTTTGACTACCCTATTTAATTCCTGCCTCTGGAGCCGCCGCCCATATGCCATCAACAGTGAGTACAGAATCAACAGCGGTTCAATTTAACCAACAGGGAGAAATATACTTATCCCAAGGAAAAATAGAAGAAGCCATCGCATCCTGCGAGCAAGCTTTGAAGATTCACCCCAATTTTGCACCGGCTTACAAGACTTTGGGCAACGCGCTGCAAGCTCAAGGCAGGATGGAAGAGGCGCGGCACTGGTACGCAAAAGCGATTGAAATAGAACCGAATTTTGCGGAAGTATACGCGAATTTGGGCAGCCTTGGCGCGCAGCAGCAAAAATGGCAGGAGGCGATCGGATTTTATCAAAAGGCGATCGCGATTAAACCCAATTTCGCGGGAGTTTACCGGAATTTAGCAAAAGTATTCGGACAAATTGGCAAACCGGAAGAAGCGCAGCAGTGTTGGTATCAAGCATTTAGTTTGGAACCGGAAAAAGTAGCGCCTGGGGAACACTTGAATATGGGCGACGCTTTTTTTCGGCAGGAAAAATTCCCCGAAGCGATCGCTTGTTACGATCGCGCCATAAAATTAAATCCTAATGTGGCGACTGCTTACCAAAATTTGGGCGAAGCGCTAAAAAAACAAGGCAAGTTAGAGGAAGCGACAGCATATTATCGCAAAGCTATTGAACTCAACGCAGCTAATGCGAGAAACGGCAGCGAGGGACAGCAAACTTTGGCGGGTGCAACGGCGACAAACGGTGCAGTTAAGCAGCAGCCCGCAGCCCCCCCAGTGAAGCCCCCAGTGCAGCCGCCAGTTAAGCCGCCAGTTCAGCAGGCAGTTAATTCTACAATTAATATAGAAGATCCAGAAGCATACAAAATACTGGCAGAAGGCTATTTTGCTCAGGGCAAATTGGAACAGGCGATCGCAGCTTGTAAGAAGGCGCTGCAAATTAAGCCGGAAGCGCCACTTTACAAAATGCTGGGCAACGCCCTACAAGCTGGCGGCAAAATTGATGAAGCTAAAAGTTGCTATGTCAAAGCAATAGAAATTAACCCAAATTTTGCCGAAGCTTACGCTAATTACGGCAGCATTTGCGCGCAGCAGGAACAGTGGCAGCAAGCGGTTTCTGCTTACGAAAAGGCGATCGCCCTGAAACCGGATTTTGCCGGTGCTTTTCGCAATTTTGCGAAACTGTTGACGCAGTTAGGCAAGCCGGAGGAGGCGGCTGAGGCTTGGTATCGAGCATTTGCGATCGACCCCAAGTCGGGCACCGCTGAGGAACACGAGAATTTAGCCAAAACTTTGATCGAGCAAGGTAAGGTAAATAAAGGAATTGACTGTTACCGGCGCGCGGTTGAGTTGAACCCAAATGCTGGTGCAGCTTATCACGAATTGGGCGAAATTCTTAAGGGTCAAGAACAGTGGGAAGCGGCGGTAGATGCTTACACTCATGCTATTAGAAACAATCCCGAACTTTCTTGGTCGCACAACAATTTAGCTGAGTCGCTGGTTAAGTTGGAACGGTGGGAAGAAGCTGTAAATGCTTACCGCAAGGCGATCGAATTAAATCCAGATTTTAGCTGGTCTCACAACAATTTAGCAGATGTGTTGCGGAAGCTGGAACGGTGGGATGAGGCGGTAAATGCTTACCGCAAAGCAACAGAATTAAATCCAGATTTTAGTTGGTCGCACAACTATTTAGCAGACGCGCTAATTAAACTAGGAAGGTGGGATGAGGCAATTTCTGCTTACCAAAGGTCGATCGAACTCAATCCCGACCATTTTTGGGCGCACAACAATTTAGCAGAAGCGCTGGTGAATTTGGAACGTTGGGATGAGGCGGTTGTTGCGTACTGGCGGGCTAACGAAGTTAATCCGAATTTCTTCTGGTCGCAGAGCAAGTTGGGCGACGTGCTGCTAGAACTGGAAAGGTGGGAGGAAGCGATCGATGTTTACCGACGCGCGGCCGAGTTAAATCCTGATTTTCCGTGGACTTATTACAACATGGGAACGGCTTTTGAGAAACTGGAACGGTGGGATGAGTCGATCGCCGCTTACCGCCGCGCTGCGGAGATTCAGGCGGATTTGCCGTGGCTTTCGCAAAAGTTGGCTGATGCTTTGAGGATGCGGTCGCAGTGGGATTTGAAGGAAGCGATGCGTTTGTACCGGCGGGCGATTGATGAGAATCGTGATGACGTGCAGTTGTACCACAAGGCGCTAGAGATTGCGCCGAATGATGCTGACCTTTATGTTGAGTTGGCTGATGCTTTGGTGCGCAAGAATTGGTCGGATGGGGCGATCGTCTTTTATCAGATGGCGTTGCAGGTAAATCCCGAATGCGGTGAGGCACAATTGCAGTTGGGGTTGATATTCGCGCAAAAGAATGATATGGAGCGGGCGATCGCTTGTTACCGCCGCGCTATTGAGGTTCAACCAAATGAGTATAAACCTTACCAATTGTTAGGCGATGCTTTGAGTGCAAAAGGTCAGCGGGTGGAAGCGATGAACTGTTACCGTCGCGCGATCGAGTTAAAACCTGACGATCCGTATATCCACAACAATTTAGGGGATATGCTGCGACATCAAGGAGATGTGGAAGGGGCGATCGCTTGTTACCGCCGCGCGATCGAACTCAAGCCTGATTTCTCTTGGTTCCACTATAATTTAGGGGAAGTCTTGACCAAGAAAGGGCAGATAGATGAAGCCAGTGCTTGTTACCGTCGCGCCCTTGAATTGGAACCCAAGATTTTCTAATTTGCGCTGCAATTGAGCCTGTATTGCGTAAATTATATGCAGGCTCAAAGAGGTTATTTGTTGTAAAATAATGTAAACGAACAAGATTTAATGAACCACTATGAACCCCGAAGCAGCTAAGCGTCTGGAAGAAGCTATCCAGAAGACTTTATCGACTCACGCTAAAAACGACAAAAGCTATCTATGGATGGCATATTGGGTAATTTTTGAGCGGGAAGCTGACCCTGATGGATTAGAAGGTTGGTTAAACGAACTTAATACTGGTGGGTCTCGATCTACTGTTATAAAAAAGATGGTTGAGGGACATGAATTTCAGCAGCGGCTTCCAGAGTCCGAGAGGGGCAGCAAATTAATGACAAGCTTCACAATGCCTAATCAGGAAATTGTGAAAGAATTTATTCCACCTGCTGATGATTTTCCTGTAATTCCCCTGAGCATAGATGAGTTGAAAGAACAAGTAGCAAGTAAACATTGGTTTCATCAAATAAATCTGGGGAATGGAATAATCACACCCGGACAGGATGATAGCGCGGAGAAGCTACTTAGGATAAAAATGCCTGAAAAACTAGACGGAATGACTGTGCTTGACATAGGTGCTTGGAATGGTTTTTTCTCATTTGAAGCAGAGCGTCGCGGTGCTAGTCGCGTTCTCGCAACCGATTCCTATGCGTGGCATACTTGGGATGGCAAGTCGGGATTCGATCTAGCACGAAGAGCTCTCAATTCAAAAGTACAAGCTCTGGAAATAGATATACTGGAGCTTTCTCCAGATAAAATTGGGACTTTTGACTTAGTTCTGTGCCTGGGTGTGCTTTACCATATGCGTCACCCTTTACTCTCTTTAGAGAAAGTTTTTAGCGTCACTGGAAATCAACTTATACTGGAAACAACCGTTGAACTCTTTTCAGAAGACAGACCGGCGATGGTGTTTTATCCTGGTACCGAATTTGCTAACGATCCAACTAATTGGTGTGGGGCAAATCCAGCAGCCGTGATAGCCATGCTGAAAGTTGCCGGATTTAGCAAAGTCGAATTAGTGAGCTTAGTAGATTTCCCTATTCCGCAAACGGGGCGAGCAACTTTTCATGCCTGGAGATAGTGTTATTGGTAATTCTTTATTTCCCTTAACACAAGTTAATCGATATCAGAGAAACTATCATCAACCCCGAAACAGCTAAGCGCCTGGAAGAATCCATCCAGAAGACTGTATCCACTCACGCTAAAAACGACAAAAGTTTTCTGTGGATGGCGTCTTGGGTAATTTTTGGGCGCGAAGCTAATGTAGACGAGTTATAGCAAGGTTTGAGTCAAGCTGATGTTATCAAAAAGATAGTGGATTAGAGCAAATTTAAACAGCACCTTTCTCAAAAAGAACAAGAAATATTGAGTATCGCTCGCCATCAAGAACGAAACTTAAGATACTCTTCATTCTTTTTGGATTAAAAATGTGTTAGATCTCTCTTTATATCTCAATCCAGTCCAATCATCTTCCAAGATTTCAACTATCTTTCCGCCTTCTTTTTCGAGCAGCCCAAAAATGGTGCTTTGGGGTAATACGTGCATCTCCATTTCCCGCCGTGTACCTTCGTCCTTTAGATACTGTTCTAAGGAAAACTTATATCCGATTCGATAAGTAGGTACTTGAAAATATGCCACTCCTCCAGAGTTTAATGCTTTTACCATTTCTTGGAGAATGACACTAATAATCGGTGGCGGGTTGTGCTGGAGAACTATCACTGAGTAAATTACATCTACCTTGGGTAAGTTCTTTATATCTTTTACTTCCCGGACGTGACGCAAATTAACATTGCGAATTCCTTGACTTTGCAGATAGTGTTCGGCACCCTGTAAATGTGCTTTAGAAATGTCGCAACCAAATACCGTTTCAAATTTTTCTGACAGCCAACGAGTAACGCGACCGAGACCGCAGCCGTATTCCAAACAAGATTTAAAGGCAGTGGCATCTAATCCGTTTCTTTCCAATGTTTTGAATAGCTGCAATACATTTGCCTGCCCGGAATTATAAAATAATTCTTTTGTTGTATTAATTTGAGACTGGAGAAACTGCTCGGAAGTCACCACAGACCAGTGTGGTTCTGTCTCGCCCAGATAAGACCACGTATCTTGAATGTGCTTAAACAAAACTTGCAGTAGAGTTTCATCAAATACATTTTCAATGCTCATTGCCGGCTCATCTCCTGCCAATGCCAAGCGGTCATTCGGCTGATTTTGATTTTGATTTTGATTTTTAAACTCCTGCGAGCGCATGAAGTGTTGTCGGATTTCCTGAGTATTGGTTAGTATTTGCAATTGATCATCTATCACTTTTTGGCTCTCAGGTTCTCTGTCAAGAAATAAACGATAAGCCCATAAAATAGATTCGCGTGTCAGCTTGAATGGCATACTTTGTACGGCAACGAGAGTTTACTATTTACGATCGTACTGCAAAATTTGACTAACTCTGCAGGCTGGGAGTGCGAGACAAGAGTTCAATCTGCCGAACTAATTATAACCGTGTTCCTTTGCTAGGTGCGATCCTGTTGAATGTGATGTTTAGCTCTCTCCAATTCCACATTGGCTTGCAGCGCTACTTGCTTCCAAGCTTGAGCTTGGCATTCATACCAGTTTTTCTCTTCTATTGTCCTGGTAATGTATTCAAGGCGATGTCTAATTTTTGTACCTATAGCCTGCGGACTGCATAAAGACCTAATCTCTTTAGCTGCTGTCGCTCCTACTTGCTGTGCTTGCAGATAATTGTCAAAAACATACTCCATCAGAGAAGCAGCGTGATCTATATCTGGATCTGCCCAGATGCTACCTTTTGGGTAAAGTCCATAAGCTTCAGTAGTTGCCACTAGGTCGTATTTCACCAAAAAACTATTGCCGACATTCATAAATTCCATATTCGCTGAGTAACCTGTAGCAATCACTGGTTTGCCATAGAACATTGCATCCGCCATTGTTAAACCAAAACCCTCGGCACGGTGTAATGAGACATAACAATCACAATTGTCAACTAAACCATTTACCTCTTCTTTCGTTAAATGACCCTCGATTAATTGAATTGATGACCAACCTTCAATTTGGGCTAAAAGTTGATTTTCATGATCTTGATAAAGAGGGTGAGAACGAAACTTAATTATCAGTACAACATCCTTACTATCTTTACTAAAAACTTCCTGAAAAGCTTGAATAGCTGCTAAGGGATTTTTCCGCTCAAAGCCACTACCCATATCAAACATAAGGAGAAAAATAAATTTATATTTGGGCAAATTTAAGTCGCTCCGACTCAAAGTATTAGGGGGAATATCTATAGGGTGAGGCATTTTCATTACAGGCAGTGGCGATACTGCTGAAATACATTCTGCGGTATAACTACTAGGAGTCCATACTTCATCAAATTTCTCAAAAGCACCTAACCAAAAATCCGGAAAAGTCTGTAGTTCCCACGCCCAAAATCCAATATTATATCCACTTTTAAAACATTCAGGACTGATATTTTGTAAAATAGATTGGTGAGGATTGGTATGAATGTAATTGATCCGATATGGGTATTTTTCAGAAAAATTGCTGTATGTTAAATCTAAGCTTCTTTGTGACTCCTCTTTCAAATCTTGAATTACAAAGGGAATGCTAGCAGATTCCATTGCTTTTAAAGCCCCTCTTACCCCTTCCCCAAGACCAAACTCGCCAGTCACATGACCAATAACATTGACTCCAAAATTAGAATTGAACATAGCTAATTAAGCCCTCCAGATAATATTTGATGCTTTCTCTCTATTAATCGACTCGACTCAAACTCAGATGGAAATCTAGTGTATAAGAGAATGGGGTTGCTGTAGTTCGTTCTGAAATTGTCTGGCTGTTTGCTTCCAAACTTGGATTTCTGACTGGGCTAAAGCCGTCTCTTTCTGAAGCTGATGGATGCTGGTTGACCAGTTTGTAGATTGATTCATCCTGCTTCTAATGATTTCTAATCGATGTTTAATTTTTGCACCTAGAAGTTGAGGACTCAGTAAAGTTTTAATTTCTTGAGATGCTCTAGATCCTACTTTTTGTGCTTCCTGGGGATTCTCAAAAACATACTTCATTAAGGATGCTGCATGATCGACATGGGGATCTGCCCAGTAATTTCCTTTAAAGTAAGGACCATAATCTTCGGTCAGCGTCACGATGTTATATTTTACTGGAAAACTATTGCCGACATTCATAAATTCCATATTAGATGAGTACCCCGTCGCAATTATAGGTTTGCCATAGTACATAGCTTCCGCCATTGTCAGACCAAAGCCTTCTGAACGATGCAGAGAAACATAGCAGTCGCAATTGGCAACTAAAGCATGAAGTTCCTCTCTCTTTAAATGCCCATCGATAAAATGAACGGGCCAGCCTTCTGCTTGCGCTTTGAGTTGATCTCGCTCTTTGGGAAAAAAGTTGCCGTTAGAAAACTTGAGTACAAGCAAAACATCCTCGTTTGACTGAGAAAAAGCTCGCTTAAATGCTTCAAGGGTAGCAAATGGGTTTTTGCGACCTATGGTGCTGTGGAAGTCAAACATGAAGAGAAAAATACATTTGTTTTTGGGTAATCCTAATGCTTCTCTATCAAATGATGGTTCGGGAAGGTCAAGGCTTGACATTACCTTAATCACGGGCACGGGCGATACGGGCGCGATCGCTTCAGCGCAGTAATTGCTATAAGTCCATATCTCGTCAAAAAAAGAAAAAGCGTACAGCCACCCCGGGGGAAATATCGGCAGTTCCCAAGCCCAAAAGCCAATATTGTATCGACCTTTAAAGCATTCGCGATCGATCATGTTGAAAACAATGGGTTCGGGCACAGTGTGGATCAGGTTAATGGGATAGGGATTTTGCTCGGAAAAACTTGTGTAGCTGTTGTCTAAGTTTCGATGCCAATCTACCTTAATATCTTTTAGTGCAAAGGGAATGCCAGCAGCTTCAATCGCTCTGAGAGTGGCTCTCGATCCTTCTCCCAGGCCGTATTCACCGCTCAGGTGTCCTATAAAGTTGATACCGAAATTAGAATCTAGCGTTTGATTTAACATAATAAGTCTTCTACTTGAGAAACATTTAGAATCAAGACTTGACAATTCAGCGCTGTTGCAGTTCAAACTGGGAGTATTTGGCTAAATCTTTCTGTACCTGCAATGCTGTCTGCCTCCAAGCTTGAGCTTGACGAGCCAATAAATCTTTTTCGGCCTGAAGCTCGTGGAACCGACTTGACACGGGAGACTGATTGAGATGCGCCAGGATAAATTCTAGGCGATTTTTGATTTTTCTACCCACTGTTTGAGGACCCAGCAAAGACCGAATTTCCTTAGCAGCTTTAGTTCCTACTTGCCGTGCTTCCTGATAATTTTCAAATGTGTATTTCATCAGAGAGGCAGCATGGTCAATATCTGGTTGAGCCCAGATACTGCCTTTGGGGTACGCTCCATAATCTTCAGTTGTTGTCACCAGATCGTATTTAACAGGAAAACTATTGCCAACATTCATAAATTCCATATTAGATGAATAGGCTGTCGCTATTACTGGTTTCCCGTAGTACATCGCTTCCGACATTGTTAAACCAAACCCCTCAGCCCGATGCAGAGACACATAACAGTCACAACTATTAACCAAAGCGTGAATTTCTGCTTTTGGCAAATGCCCGTCTATAAATTGAATCGATGGCCAGCCCTCTGTCAATTCCGCTAGCTGCTCTCGCAAGTGCGGGAAATAATGGGTATTGGCAAATTTGAGGACGAGTAAAACATCTTGATTGGATTTGCCAAAAGCTTCTTTAAACGCCTCAACGGTTGCAAAAGGATTTTTCCTTTCAAAGGAACTCCCAAAGTCAAACATGAATAAAAAAATAAACTTATCTTTGGGTAAGTTTAGGTTTTCTCTTGTCAGGCAAGGCTGAGGAAAAGCGAGGCTCACAGGAATTTTGAGCACGGGAACCTGGGAGACCGCAGAAAATGCTTCCGCACAGAAATTGCTGGGAGTCCAAATTTCATCAAATAAATCAAATGCCCACTGCCACTCATTCGGAAATACGGGCAATTCCCACAACCAAACTCCTATATTGTATTTGCCTTTAAAATATTCAGAACCAATACCGGGAAAGTATCCTGCTAAAATCTGATCGACCCAATTGGGGTTAGTCTGGACTATATTGATCGGATAGGGGTTGTCGGTGCCAAAATTTTTGTAAGTGGAATCTGAGTTAGGTTGACCGCCTACCTTTAAATCTGTGATAGCAAATGGAATTTTAGCTGCTTCCATTGCTCTTAGAGTGCCTCTTCCAGCTTCTGCCAGCCCAAAATCACCGGTTATATGACCGGCCAGATTGACACCGAAAGAAGAATTTAGTGTTTTTTTTAACATTTGTCTGGCTTTTTGCTTAGTGGAAATCTCTGAATAGGGTTTAAAAACCATTTAATCTATTAAGCCTTCTTAATGAGCAGCCCCAATGATGTTGTGACATATTGCTCTAACTGAAGCTTTAAGTGTATCCCGGACCAGGGCGGTACGTCTATGTGACGATCGAATGGCCCGCTTCCAGTGTTGTAGTTGAGGACTATTTGGTGTCCTTGGCTTGTCAAATCTGCTGCGAGTCTGTCGATGTCCTGCCGTCGAAACAGTACAGTCTGTTGGTGGTCGATCGTCGCATCATTAGACAAAACGTTGAATTCGGTGGTGTGTACTGCTATTCCGCCCGGACGCAGGCACTTAAGGCTGTTTTTGACGAATTCCAGCCCCAGCTCGATCGAGCCTAGGTGTTCGAGAGCACAAGAGGAATAGACAAAATCGAAGCCGACTAAATCCGCATCTATCTTGTTCATATCTGCCACGCGGTAACTCACCTTGGAGGCGAAGCGTTCGGGGGGGCAGATGCCGCGATCGTTAAGCGCCTCCAGCGTTGCTGCATATTCACCGCTACTGGCCCATCCTTGCTTTGTCGCTTCGTCTATATCTAGGTCTGTGGCGACGATATCGCAGCCGCGAGCGGCCATTACTGCTACTAACGGTTCCTTGCCAACGCCGAAACCCAGTCCGCGCCTGCCCGGTGACATCATGCCCGTCTCGGACAGACACTGGAGGATGTAGGCGTACTCCCACAGTTTTCGATGGAAGATGGGCTCGTGTGGAAGACGAGTTTGCTCACACCAATAGTAGAATGCATCCGATCGGCATTGGGTCTCGGTGGCCATCTGCGAGACTGGATTGGTTAAGCTTGGCTGGTTATTGATAATAACTAGCTCTCGCTTAACGGTAGTTGTCGGAGCCTTTTCTTCACTCATAATAATACTGCGCATTCCCAAGTTTAATCGAGTTATAAGATTGTTGTAGTTGTTATTATGTCTTTCCCCTGCTGTCTTAAGTTTAATGCCGTTTGATAAAGTTCTACATCTTGACTGTTGAGAACTGCTGCTCTAAAAGTGCCTCTCCCGGCTTCGGCAACCCAAAATCACCAGTTCTATGACCGGCCCGGTTGACACCGAAAGAATAATTTAGTGTTTGGTTTAACATAGCCTCTAAAAAATTAGTCTGTCTCGCTTTTACGATCGTCCGCTATACATCCTACAACTTATATTGCGACTCCCGTACTAACTTTTTTTGCCGGCGCGGGTTTCCTTTGCATAGGGCAATTTCCGTCGTTCTGTAAAGACTGGCATCTCTGGCTGTATGTTCCGGTCAGTATCATCGGGCAGGAGCAAACGTCTTTACCACCAATTATTTTAGCGAGTGGCTGTACTTTATCACAATTAGGAATACGCATAATTCTTTGTATTCCAGCGATTCTGACCGTTGTGGTGTCGATGGCACAGTGATGTTACATCTGTAGCAAGGTCTGAGTTATGACAAATTTTGAGATTAGCGGAACTTTTGACCAACCAAGAAAAGTCATAGAATACTACTATGGCACTCTTCCTCAAGGGGATTGACATAGATCCAGATTGTGATAATCTGGCAAAATTAGGTAGAGTCTGACGAAGCGACTGCTGCGATCGCGCCCGACAGCTTCGCTTCGACGATCCCAATTGTAGGTAGCGAAAAAAAGAGGTCAGATGAACACAGAGAATGCGGCGGCGGAATTAGAGAAGGGTAATCAGCTTCTAGGGGAAGAAAAACTAGAGGAGGCGATCGCAGCTTACCGCCGTGCCATAGAGCTAAATCCTGACATCTCTTGGTCTCACCACAATTTAGGGGAAGCTCTAGCAAAACTCGGTCAATTCGAGGAAGCGATCGCAGCTTACCACCGCGCGATCGAACTCAACCCGGATTTTTCGTGGTCTTATCATCACTTGGGAGATGCCCTAGATCGACAACAACATTGGGAGGAAGCGGTGGTTGCTTTCCGCCGTGCCATTGAACTCAATCCCGAACATTTCGGGTCTTACTGCGGGTTAGGGGAGAGTTTGGTGAATTTGGGTCAGTTGGATGAGGCGATCGCTGCTTACCGCCGTGCCAGCGAGCTTAACCCAGAGACCGATTGGATTCAGTATAAGCTGGGGGAATTGCTACAACAGCGAACTCAGTTGGATTTGGAAGAGGCGATCTCTTCTTATCGCCGCGCTCTACAGCTAAATCCAAATGACGTGGAAGCTGGTCGCAATCTCCTAGAGCTTCAACCTCATAACAGCGATAACTTAGAAGAGAGTCAAGCTTTCCGAATTAATCCCCAACAGTTAACATTAATTTCAGGACAGCTTCTTCAAACTGGCGGTAGCTGGCAGTTAGTCAGTAGAGAAGGAAACCAGGGGCAAGTGTCTTATGGTCCTTATATTACTTTACCCGATGGCTTATATCGAGTTAGAATTGACTGTGAATTCCCCGATATAAATTCAGAACAAAAACGAGAAAATTCGGAAATTATTGGATTCAAACTTGATGTAGCGATAGATAAAAGCTTGGTGGTGTATCATGAAAATATTTATACCAACCAGCAGAAACAAGATTTTTTTATAGACCTCGTAAATGTTAAAGATTTAGAAGTTCGCTTTTGGGCGCTGGGTAAATTATTTGCTGTGAATTTCATAGAATTTACTTTAGTTTATCATCCCGGGGAAGAGCCCAAGGCGGTTGACTATTATTTAAAACTAGGCAATAGTATTAAAAAAACTAATATTGTCAGGGCAATATACTCCTTTCAGCAGGCCTTGAAAATCAAAAAAATTGTCACAGCGTCAAAAAACAAAGAAAATATGGAGAATTTTCCGCAATCGGTGGTAAGGCAACCCCGTATTTATGATTGTTTTCCTTTTTTTAATGAAATAGATCTTCTTAAAATTAGAATAGAGGAATTAAAGGATGTAGTAGATAAATTTATTTTGGTGGAAGCGACGAAAACTCATAGTGGACAACCAAAACCTTTATACTATAAAGAGTTTATCCATGAGTTTGCTGAGTATCAAGATAAAATTATCCACTACATTGTGGATGATATGCCAGAAGTCCAAAACAACGATAGATGGCCTCTTGAAAATTACCAGAGGGACTGCATTGGCTTGGCTTTGATAGAACTTCAATGTCAAGACGAAGATATTATTTTAGTGAGTGATGCTGATGAGATCCCCAGAAAAGATAAAATTAATGAGGCAATACAATTACTCTCAAATAACGATTTTGTAATTTTTACCCATGATTTATATGCCCACAACTTAGATAATTTACAAAGCGAGTGGTGGTGTGGAACAGTCGCCTGTAAATATAAAACTTTCAACCAAAGAAGTGCCACCCAAGTCAGACGTTCAGATGCAGGAAATTGGGCCAGCGACAGCAAAGCTGGGTACATCAATGAGTCTCGCAATTTTGGACACCCCTACATAGTTAAAGGTGGTTGGTCATTTACCTGGTTCGGAACTCCGATATCAAACAGGTACAAACTACAAAGTTTTGCTCATGCGGAAGTAGATGATTCTGATGCAAGGGGATTAGAAAAATTGAACTATGATATTTGTAGACCTACGGGGGAGATGGAATCATCAGGTGAGTTTTATTTCGATGTCAGAGACATAGAGGGGAAAGACGTGCCTGAATTTTTAAGAAACAACATCCTCAAGTATCGGCATTTTCTTCAGCCTAGACAGACAGCACTGATGGCTAAAATAGGGGGAGATTTAAAACAAGTTGATTCTCAAGTCAACATCCTTAAGAATGAAACCATAAAAGTCAAAGATCAACTAGAAAAAGTAATTCAAAATCTGCTAAAAGTTTGTGAGAGTTTGGCAGAAAGGGGTAATCTGGAAGAGCCGATCGCACAATGGCGACAGCTAGTAGAGCTTGCTCCAGAATTCACCAGCAAGAAATGTTTTTTAAGCAACTTAGAGGCGCTGGAAAAATTCAGAATTAACCCAGAAGATTATACTTTAATTTCAGGACAGCTTGTTCAAACACATACTGGTCAACAGCTAGTTAGCCCGACAGGGAATTACGGGCTAATTTGCTATGGGCCTTATATCACCTTGCCTGCGGGTTTATATCGAGTTAAGTTATACCTGGAAAACTCAGACGATCGCGAGAACCAAGAAGGTAGCAATTCTGAAAACGTTTGGTTTAAGTTTGATGTGGCAGTGAATAAAGCTCTGGTAATCTACGAAGAGAAGATTTACAATCGTCATCAAACCGAACATGAATTTTTTATAGATGTTAACGTTCAAAATTTAGAAATTCGTTTCTGGGCTACAGGTGTATTCTTTGCCGTAAATTTTATAGAAATGGATTTAATTTATCAAACAGATTTACATAAAGATATTGAAGCTTATCAACCAAAACCAGCAATCAGAAAAGTCGAAAAAGTCGAAGTTAAAGATGCTGACACTAACTATGGTCAATTTATTTATGCTGAGTGGAATCACCCCTTAGAACTAAGTCGAAATTGGGCAACATATTCTTTATATCAACTCAAAACAGAAAGATGGGGTCAATATATCCTACCAGGAACGATTGCCATAGACATTGGCGCTCACTCTGGGGATACTACATTACCAATGGCTCTTCTTACTGGTTCCACTGGGATGGTTCTGGCTTTTGAACCAAATCCTTACGTTTATGAAATCCTCAAATTCAACCAGTACCTTAACAGGAATTCCCTAAACATAGAAATTGTAGATCTAGCCATTATGGAACAAGAGGGTACATACGAATTTACCTATAGTGATTCGCAGTGTTGTAATGGTGGCTATTATGACTTAGAGGAGTGGAAGGCCATCAATCCTAATGTTAATGTGATTCCTGTTAAGGGGGTTAATTTAGCGGAGTTCTTACAGGCTAGGTTTGGTCAAGAGTATGACAGCATACTAAAGAGACTGAGTTTTATTAAAATCGATTGTGAAGGTTATGACAAGGAAGTTATTAAAACTCTCAAGCCGATTATTGATGTCGCCAAACCAGCTTTGTTTGTAGAATGGTTTATAAATTTTAATCAAGAACAAAGTGATGATTTATTCCAGAGTATTCACGCTCTAGGCTATTCTTGTTATCATCCAATAACTTTAGAGTTGCACGAAGGAGATGTTAATAAAAAAATCCCCGATCTCTTATGTCTGCCAAATAAGTTATTGGAAACACAAAGCCAAAGCAACTTTAACTTTAATGAGTGGCGGCGGTTATCTGACTTGGGAGAGGAGTCTCCCCATGATTTTTTTTTTAGTAGCTTAAAAGGAATCAGTTCTTTCTGCATTACTCCCGATCGGTTAACTATGATTTCCGGTCAACTAATAGATGGGTCTCAAGGTAAGCAGCTAGTCAGTAATGCGGGGAATCAGGGCCAGATTTCTTATGGCCCTTACATTAGTGTGCCGGACGGGTTGTATCGAGTTAAAATCGCATCTGATTATCCCCACTCAAGTTTAAATCCAGTTGAAAACAGTCAAGCTGTCTGGTTCAAGTTTGATGTGGCTATAGATCGTGCTTATGTTGTGTACGAAGCAGAAGTTAAGGGCGGTCAAAAACAATTCGAGTTTTTCATAGATTTCCTAGAAGTTAAGGATCTAGAAATTCGGTTTTGGGCTAAGGGCGTACCCTTTGCAGTAAACTTCATAGAACTTACCTTAATCTATCAACCTAGCGAAGATCGAGCTGCCGCCGACTACTATTTTGAGCTAGGAAAAGCATTTCAGAGAAAACGACAACAGTTTAGATTGCTAGCCGCATGGCAGAAAGCGTTAGAATTAAGTCCCGAAGGTTATTTAGAAAAGCTACCCTGGATTTTGCAAAAAGCATCAGAGATTCCACCAAGTCCGATGGGGTATTTCAATTTTGGAATGTTTCTAGCACGACAAAACCAACTAGAGCCAGCTCTAATCTGTTATCAAAAAGCTTTAGAAATAATAAATAGCGCTCCGTCTGGTACTTACTCAGAACTAGGAATCCTCCTGATCCAAAAAGGTTGTTTGTCTGAAGTTATTGAGTATTTATACCAGGTTTTTAATTGTACTCCAACCTGCATTAAATACTTTCAAAATTTTAGTATTTTGTTATTTGAAAAAGGCTCGATCGAGGAATCCGTGGCTTTTCTTAAATATATACAGCAGCTAAAAAAACAGGCGAAAATTTACGAAGATATCTGGAAGGGATTAAATCAATTAGAATCCCTTAACGAGAATAATCCTGATTTCCAAGATCGAATCGATCCTGAAGCTGTGGCTGACTACTGGAGAAAAACTTGTCAGTACAAAGTAATTGACCTAGATGCCTTGACCGATCCAGACAGGCAATACCTAGAAAATATAGGACTGTCCTTAGAGTGTATAGAATTCAACAAACAAGATAGTTTTGCCTTGGAGCAAACATTGATCGAGAGTTTTAGCGATGCTCCAAAAGACCTGTGCGGTCAAAACATCCTACATCCTTGGTCTTATCAGCAAAGTTTAGTAGAAACAGGTTATGTTTATTCGGTGTGTCCTTTCAGTGGTAAAGTTTTGAGGTCAAACCAATCATTTGTCATTAATCTCACAGAACACGGCAAACAGAGGGGACACGATCTGCAAGGTTTTATTTATCGCTTTGTGGGAGAGGAATTGTATTACTTAGTTACTGGAGGTCAACATGGTGGAAAGTATTTTATTTATTTACCAAAGTCTGATTTAATTATTAACTTCGATCGCAGCCTCAGTCAATTTTCTATTCCTGTAGAAAGTATCAATAAACTTAAAAGTTACATGGTAAGTTATTGGCAGCAAGTTCTACAATATATATCAACAGAAGCTAAACAAGTAGTCGATGTTATCGGTTTAGGCTTCAATATAGGACATTATTTGTGGCAAGACTTAGCAGGTATTCATGTTCTCGTAGAGAATGAAATCCAGCATAAACTCGATCGAATCCTGACCGGCCCTGGGGATTACTTCAGTTCTCGGCAAGTTTTCCCCGAAATTCCTGCTGACAGGTTCGTTGAAGTTGCAGATGTTCGGGATGTTTTTAAAACGGTATTGGATAATAATTATGTTGCTTTCAGGGCAAATGGTATATTGATCGGCGATCGATTAGCAAAGAGAGTATCCGATGCTTCCCTCAAAAGATGTTCTCAAGATTTTTTGACACAAGTGAAACAAGCTAAGACACATTTTCCCCTTCTAAGCTTCCAAATTCGTGCCGGTAGTAGGATCTGGCGAGGTCAAGCAGAAGGAATAGCAAATATCATCAAAAGCTTGTATTTGGATTTTCCTACTTTGGGAGTCTTGTTTGATGGCTGGTCTCTTATGGGAACCGAAGATTCGGACAGTCCGAGTTGGTCTATGATTGAAATCGAAAAAGCCATAATGGCAGAAATACTTACTCTTATCCCTTCTACTATCAATACATACAGTGCGATAGGTGCTACAACTTACGAAACCGTTGTTTGGAATCAAGCGATAGATTTAAGTATCATCACAATCGGAGCCGGAATTACGTACACGTCCTGGATAGCTAACAAACCAGGTGTGGTACACGGACACAGTGTTTTATTAGACACACATGGGTCTCCAGTAACGACTTCACAAGTAAGAGAAAACATAGTACCGCAAATATTGATTCCTAAGGAATTTGTTGTCGATCGCCCAAATTTCGATTATGAATGCGATTGGAAAGGAATTTACAGTGAAGTGATTAAAATAATAGAAAAGTTGAAAAGGGATAGATAATAACGATCGCAATCATTTATATCCCTGTTTCCCGCACTTTCCTCACAGTCTCCGCAACCAAGCCCCCGGCCAGTGAGTCACATTCTCCGTCAAATCGCTCTCGCTAAATGGCCATTTAGGTTGCTCCAACACAAACTCTGGATGCTTTTGTGCAAACTCAGCCGCCGCCGCAGTAGGATGATCCCACTTCCACTCAGGATTCCCCCGTGGCACATCATCCAAATCCTTCATAATCCCATCGGTGGCAATTATATAGGAGCCTGGTGTAACAAAACTGTAATAAGCCTCTAACTCGTCAGCAACGTGCTGTTTTGTGTGACACGAGTCAAGACTCACCAGCACACTCTCCCCTGGATTTACCAGTTTTTTAACTTGCTCTACAATACTGGTATCTGTAGAACTGCCTTCAACTAAAGTAAGGAACGATGACAGTTCGTGTTCCTCTATAGCCTTGCGATTGTGGGGACGAATTTCAATATCAACTCCTACAACCCTACCCTTGCCCATTGCTTTAAACAGGCTAGCGTAATAAATCAGCGAGCCGCCGTGAGCCACCCCGGTTTCAATAATTACATCTGGTTTAACCTGATAGATAACTTCCTGAATGCGAATCAAATCTTCAGGAAGTTGCAGCAAAGGGCGACCCAGCCAACTAAATGTATAAGAATATTTCTGATTCCATCCGATTTTAACCCACTGAAGCGATATCAGTTCAAAAGCCTCTTTTGTATAAAGGTCTAATACCTGCTTCTGGTTATCAATCTCACTTGTGAGTGTTTTTTCCGTCGTATCAATTATCAATTTCATAAATTACTCCACTAATAGGTCAATGTTTAAGTTGGATGCCTTTAATAAGACTAAATTTTCTTGATGATAATTCGGGTTCATCAAGATAGCAGTTGTAATTCCTCGCTCAGCTATATCCTGATAGCTGACAATCGGGTGAGCAGTCCCAGGGATATATTTACCTTGTTTATTAGGGTTCAGGTCAATAATGCAGTCAATCCATTTACGATCAGGATCGATCGTATTAGCAAAAGTTACACCTTTAGCTCCAGCCCCCCAAAGAGCCACTTTTCCATGGCTAGCTAATTCTTGAATCTTAATTTCCCACTTGCCGATCAGTTCCCGTTCTAATCTAGCAAACTGGTTAGCTAAAATTGAAATGAATGCTGGTTTTTTCGTAACCGCCGGTTTTTCGGCCGGAATCGTAGCTTCTAACCATAGATATTGCCCTTCAAATATATGCTCTACGCTCTCAACCTGAAAACCCGCTACTTCAAAAGCCGTCGCTAAAGACTGTGCCGTAAAGTATGAACAGTGTTCGTAGAAAAAATCCCATATTACTTGATTGCGGAGTATCCACTCGACGCAGGGCGTTTCAAAGAAAACGCGAGCTTGGGGAGAATGAACCAAAGCTTGTCGGACAGAAAAGAGTAAGCTCAAAGGATCGGGAATATGTTCGATCGCGTGACGACAAACAACTACATCAGCATGAATATTAGCACACTCTGAGTCATAGTAACGCTTCTCAAACTTCAGGCGACCGTCAAAAATAGTTTCTGCCCCGACATAACTTGGGTCAAATCCATAACCAGTATTTCCCCATTCCTCTGATTCTACTAGCTTCCTTAAAAATGAACCCTTGCCACAGCCAACTTCTACAACCGAGCAATTTTGAACATTTTTATCATAGATTAGAGAGCGCGCAAGTTCGCAAATATAACTCTCAAAAGATGGCGAATAAGTCTGGGTATTATCATACTCTTTTCCATAGCTTAACTTGGAACCATCAAAATCCTGATTAAAAATAAATCCACAGTCTTCACAAACTGCTAGATTTAGATTGCCACGATTTATTTGTATAGCAGATATTATATCTGCCATCACTAAGTTTTGGTGGACGGGTACGCTACCTCGAACCAAAAAGGGGGCTATTAAGTTAGAATGGCAAACAGGGCATCTCTGCATACTTAAGATCCATTTACGGCGAAATATTTATAGTTTTTTGTATCTGTTAGCATCACTTTTTACTCTATTTTTAATCCTATATAATTTGAATTATTCCAGCAGATTATAGCTTGCCTTAATCCCATTTCCAAATTAAATTTGGGCAGCCAGCCTACCTCATTCGATAAACGAGTCACATCAGCCACTAACAAAGGCGCTTCTTTCGCGGCAGACGCAATAGCACCTAACTGCACTAAATCCGATCGCCCGATTATATCTGCTATTTGATAAACAACATCTTTAATTGAGATCGCCTGTCCCGATCCAATATTAACAGCTCCTGTCACCTCACTCTCCAAAAGAGCCACAAAAGCATCAGCCACATCCTGTACATACATAAAATCACGAATTTGATTACCGTGAGAGCAGCGAGCAGGCTCTCCCTTTAAGAGAGAAAGAATCACTGAAGAAACCAGCCGATTTGGGTACTCGTAAGCACCGTAGGGAAAGAAAATACGTCCCCAAGCACTGCTGAGACTTGTCGTCTCACAATAGCAACTTACTATCTCCTGCAAAGCATTTTTACAAATACCGTAGGGAGTATCTGGATTGAGTGGTGTTACAAATTCCGAGCAATAACCATACTTCCAATCATACTCCGCGCAAGTCCCACCCATCACTACTCGATCGCCCCCTTGCTCTCGAAATTGCCTCAACAATTCTAAACTAGCCTGCACCCACAAGAAATTATCTTGTGACTTCCAGTATTGTCCAGGTACTGTATAACACCAGGCAAAATGCAGCAAATGTGTAGCTTTTACTTGACAAACTAACTCCTTAATGGATGTATGGTCTAACAAATTTGCCAGATGCCAAGTACAATCCGAATTGACAGCCGGCAAAGTCTTAGAAGCGACAGCATGAACCTCAAACCCTCGTTCCACCAGCGTCTTTAGCGAGTGTCTGCCAACAAAACCCCCCGCACCTGTAACCAGCACTTTTTTCATAGCACAAAATCGGGGAAATTTCGATCTTTTTCCGAAATGACGCGCTGAGATATCTCCGGCCAATCAATACTAAAAGTCGGATCATCCCACCGCACTCCCCTTGCTAATTCAGAATAATAAAATTCCGACATCTGGTAAAAAACCTCAGTATTATCTGCCAAAGTTTGACAGCCATGAGCCATACCTTCAGGAATATATATCATCTTGCGATTTTCGGAGTTTAGCTCTATCGCAAACCACTCTTTAAAAGTAGGAGAATTTGGACGCAAATCTATGATTACATCATAAATTCCGCCTTTTACACATCTAACTAACTTTGCTTCTTCGCGCGGTTTTGCCTGATAGTGCATCCCCCGCAAAGTACCTTTTTTCAGGTTAAAAGAAATATTGCACTGCACTAAATTAGGATTCAAGCCATGTTCGGCAAACTCTTTTTGACACCAACTGCGGGCAAAAAAACCTCTCTCATCTGCTATGGAATCTACCTCAATAACATAAGCTCCCTTAAGCTTCGTTTCAGTAAACTTCACGAGATTACCTCCACTTGAGGAATCAGCACCACAAACTTCCCCCCCCACTCGCGGATATAATCCATCTGACTTACTATCTCATCTTTGATGTTCCAAGGCAAGATAGCCAAATAATCCGGTTTAGTCTCCCGAATTTTATCTGGATGATATATCGGAATCTGAGTTCCCGGCAAAAACAAACCCTGCTTGTGCGGGCTTAAATCCACCGTATAATCAATCAAATCCGTGCGGATACCGCAATAGTTCAGCAGCGTATTAGCCTTCGCCGGCGCACCGTAGCCCGCAATTGATTTGCCCTGGTTTTTGGCCTCAATTAGAAAACTGAGCATTTGGCGCTTCGTAGACTTAACCTGTTCGCCAAATCCTACATAAATTTCAATCTGATTTAGCCCTGCTTGCACCTCCTTAGCTTTGAGTTGGGAAATGCGATCGCCAACTGCTATACTATCAAAATCCTCATGCCTCCCGTAAATCCGCAGAGAACCGCCGTGGGTCGGTAATTCCTCCACATCAAACAAAGTTAAACCGTGACTGGCAAAAACTTTCTCAACCGTCAACAGCGAAAAATAAGAGAAATGCTCGTGGTAAATCGTGTCAAACAGATTGTGTTGAATTAGTTGCCATACATGAGGAAACTCCATTGTCAATATGCCATTGGGTTTCAGGAGAATTTTCATCCCCGCCACAAAATCGTTCAAGTCAGGCACATGAGCCAACACATTATTGCCCAGCAACAAATCTGCCTGTTTGCCTTGTGAAACCAACTCTTTAGCCGTTTCCACGCCAAAAAACTTGACTAAAGTTGGAACCCCTTTTTCTTCAGCCACCTTAGCTACATTTGCAGCAGGTTCAATCCCCAATACGGGAATTCCTTTCTGCTGAAAATACTGGAGTAAGTAGCCATCATTGCTAGCGAGTTCAATTACGTTACTGGTTTCGTCAAATCCAAACCTCTGCACCATCAACTCTGTGTATTTCTGAGCATGACGCAGCCAAGAGTCTGAATAGGAAGAAAAATAAGCATAATCGCTAAAGATTCTATCCGGGGATTCAAACTCTTCTAACTGCACTAAAAAACAATTGCTGCAGACATAAGTATGAAGCGGATAGAATTTCTCTGCACAATTCAGATGCTCTTGAGATAGAAAAGCATTCGCCAGCGGCGACATCCCCAGATTTACAAAAGTATGCTCCAATGGGTGACTACAAAAACGACATTTTGATGGCACAGAATTAGACCCCTTGACTATCCAATAAGAGAAAGAAAATTAAAACCCCAGTCACATAAATCCTCCATCACACGCTGATGACACAGGTGTTTTCCTCCATCAAAAAGTTTTCATACCATTCAATTGTTTCTTTCAACCCTTCTTCTAGAGGATACTTAGACTCCCAACCGAGCATTTTTCGCGCCTTATCTGCCGAGAGATACTGATGTTTGATTTCATTCTTGGCCCGATTCAATACGACAGGCTCTAAATGAGTCTTGTCCATCAATTTCAGAACTTTATCTACCATGCCCCGCACTGAAATTTGCAATTCGTTGCTGAAATTAAATGCCTCTCCCAAAATTTCTTTCCTGTCCATTTGTTCAGCCAAATGGAGATAAGCTAAAACTCCATCTTTCGCATAGAAATAGTCCCGGATAAAAGTGCCATCACTGCGGATGACTACCGGCTTGTCTCGTAATGCCGATCGAATTGTAGACGGAACAATCCGATTAAAATTCAAGTCTCCGCCACCGTAAAAGTTGCCGCAGCGAGTAATGCACACGGGCAAACCATAACTGACGTAATAAGCCCGACTGATTAAATCAGCACAGCTTTTAGAAACATCGTAAGGGTGTTCTCCTTGCAGCGGAGTTGTTTCGCTGTAAGGCAAAACTAGCTGGTCTCCATAGGCTTTATCGCTGGATGCTATGACAATTCGACTCACACCTCCAACCCGGCGACAAGCTTCTAGAATATTCCAAGTACCTTTAATATTCGTTTCAAAAGTGGCCAACGGCTCTCTATTTGCAACTCCCACAATTGTCTGAGCTGCTAAGTGAAACACCGTATCTACTTCATACTCATTAATCGCTCGTTCTACCGTTGACAAATCTTCTACACAACCGCGAACGATATTAATTTGCCGATACCACTCTCCAGCATAAAGTCGGGATTGGGGCACCAAGTCACGGACTAATCCCGTTACCAAGGCTCCTCTTTCCAGCAACTCAGCCACTAACCAGTTACCCAAAAGGCCGGTGCAACCTGTGACCAATACCGATCGATCGCGCCAAAATTCACTCATTCCCACACCCTCCAAGGAGCCTCTCCATTATCTCAAAGTTCATTCAAATATTTATACTCGCGGTAAGTATCCATCGCAAAAAAGAAACCTTCGTGGCGTTACGCCATCTATTGGCTCAGGGCCGCTAACCGCTCTCGCGGCTCTCGCTCTACCATACAATCATTTGCGTCCAAATAGTCAAATATACAGCGGTTACCGTGTAGGAACGGCGGGGTTAAAAGTGGCTGCTTGCTCGATCGCAGTATATCTAACCTATCTCGATCGGGGGCCGACCGAGCACTCGGGCATCAACTGCCTGTTTGCGTCAATCCTAAATTGCCATACTTTTGCAGGAAAGAGCGTCCGATCCGGCTGTTGGCTGGATAATGCCCGTAAGGCGTTGGCAGAGAGTTAAACTGATGCTGTAGAGCTTCGTCCCTTTCTGTATACTGCACTCTACCTTCTAGCCGCTCAAGCATTTCCAGTACCAAGTCATTAATCTCCTCTGGCGTATTATCCACCACTTTAATGCCCCATGAATATAGGAGTTTGCTGTTGAGGTTGAAAAAGAAACGAGGCGCTAGTGCTTCTTCAAAAGTGAGATAGCGATTTTCCAATTCAGACCAAGCGAGTTTGGGGATGAATAAATCCTGATTCGACGGAGGACGCCCGGAGACTGGCCAAGTGTTGGTAATAGCGCTGGGAACGCCAAATACCAAGGGAAGACAGGCGAGACCCGAAGCACTTCCCAGAAAGAAACGACAGGAAGTGCACAGAAAAACATCCATCCAATCGCTTTTTGCGTCAGTGCGAGCGTAGTCGATCGCCTGTTTCATCGGTAGTAGCGGTTTCATGGTAGGGTCGCCCATGCGGATGACCCAGCCGCCGCGAGCTACAATCGACTCGATCGCTAATGAGTAAGTATTTATATCAGCACTGCGGTGAGTAGTCATTCCTTCTCGCCGGAAGCCATCTTCTCGAACGTGGAGACACACAAACCAGGCATTTTTAGGCACACCGAGGTCTTGCAAACAGTTCCATCCCCGCTCATAATCAGAGGGCGATAGAGTGAGCAGGGGCGGTTTGCTCTGTGTTTGCCACTGTTTTTGAACTGTTGAGAAGGCGTAACCGAGATCTACCATCTGTCCGCTGGCCTGTTTTATATGGTACAGAGTGTATTCCAAGCAGCGCATAGTCTTCGCTAATGGCAGCAGCCGATCGATGACCGAGGGGTCGGTAATAATGTGGAGATATTGTCGCCAGTAGTTGAGCAAACAGGGGTTGATTACTTGTTCGGACGGCGCTAAAAGAATTGTGTGGTATTGAGGTCGCCAGCCCAGAATACCCATCTTGATATAAATATCTATATTGATTGCTAGGTGTCCGATCGCACCTAACCAGGGCCAGTTTGTGAAATATTCCGGCGTTATGAAGCGGATACCCAAATTGCCGAGGGGATGCTTTTCAAGCTGAGAGTTATATACGTCAATCGCACGTTCAGTAGAGCTAATTGATTCGTGTAATTTACCGACATCGTAAAATTCCCAGCTCATTTTCATGTGAGCTTCTGCTAGTTTGAGGTAAGCTTCTGTCCAATTTTGTTTGATGACAAGCGCTCTTTTGTAAATTTCAATTGCTGCTTCTAATTTGCCTTGCTGTATTAGTAAATTTCCGAGGTTAAAAAGTGCCTCTTCCTCTAAAGAGGGTGTGTTTTGTTTTTGATTAGCCTCATCTATTTCCGCTTGCTCTATCAGTAAGTTGACGAGGTTGATATGTGCTTCTTCTAAGTCAAAATTGAGGGCTATCGCTTTTTTATAGCTTTCAATTGCCTCTATTCGCCTGTTTTGTTGTGTTAAGAGCTTCCCCGATCTGCAGTGAAGTTCAGCACTTTCTGGAGTCTGGTTAATGGCTTTGCGGGTTGGGGCGATCGCAACTTCAAGCTGCCGCTGTTTTGTCAGGGTTTCTGCTAAATTGCCGTAGTCATCGTTAACTGATGGATTGAGCTTAATAGCCTGACTGTAAAAATTTTCGGCTTCATCCCACCGCTGCTGTTTGACCAATGATTCCGCAGCTTGACAGTAGAAGGTGGCTGCTTCGGGGCGACGACCCTGTTGGCAGAGGACTTCGCCTAAATTAATGTAAAATTTATAAAAATCAGGGGAAAGCTCAATGGCACGACGGTAGGAGGCGATCGCTTCATCCCATCGGCAGAGTTTTGCCAAAGCTTGCCCTAAATTGTAATAAGACCAAACCGAATTAGGGTTGAGTTGAATAGCGCGATCGTAGGAAGTAACTGCTTGCTCCCACCGACCAAGTTTTGCCAATGTTTCCCCTAAGTTGTGGTGAGACAAATAAAAGTTGGGGTTTTGCTCAATCGCTTGGTGGTAAGACGCGATCGCCTCTTCTAATTTCCCTTCCTGTTTAAGTTGGTTGGCTGCCTGAAAATAGCTTGATCTCATCAATTACCGGATTATTAACTTCTGTTTCTGGCAATGAGCCTTTCATCAATCCATCTAGAATACAATGACAGATGCACAGATGGGTAATTTCTGCAAATCCATAGGCCATTGTCGGGACGAAAAAGTTAATGTCTCCTAATTGACGCAGGGGATTATCTGGCATAAAAGCTGAAAGGGTGATGACATAGCAGCCCATTTTAGCTGCTTGACGAGCCCCTGCTAAGATGTTACCGGACTGTCCCGAACTGCTAATCGCAAATACGATATCTCCCGATTGGGCAAAGGTGGCGATCGGTTTGCTAAAAACTTGTTCGTAGCCGAAGTCGTTGCTGATACAAGTCAGGAGAGCACCGTCATTGAAGGCGATCGCCGGAAACCCTCCATTTCGCCAGTAGTCGATCGCCTGGTGACTTGCTACGGCTGCACTGCCGCCATTGCCAATAAAAATTACTTTTTTCTGCTGTTGGCTTTGTTGAGATACCAAAGCTGCGGCTTGACTAATTGCTTCGGAAAACGAAAGATGCTGAGATTGTGTGTCAGTCGCTTCAAAACTTTCGCTTAAATTTCCAAGTTGGCGGAAGTAATCGGTGGCAAAGGGGTGTTGTGAGGGAAAGGTTTGCATTTAATTTTTCAGCTTTGGTTGTAGTTAATGAGCCATGCCCCAGGTTAAATTTTTAGTGCGGAACTCCTGCCAAGCTGCGGTTAGTTCATCAGAGGCGATCGCCTCGACAACTTGTGGCAGCATCCGAGGAATTTTAGGCACTAACAGCACTTGAGTCAATTCCTCAAAGGTAAATAGTTGGAAGGCTTGCCCCTCTGTTAAGGTTAATTCGCTAGTCGGTACTGTCAAGGGAATACCAAAAATATAAGTGGTGCAAGGTCGATCGGGTGCTTCCCATGTCAGCAGGTATTTGGGTTCCGGCGGTACCCAGCAAAGTTCTTCTTCGATTTCTCGCTTCATAGCTTGGGCTGGGGTTTCCCCTTCATCAACAGTACCGCCGAACAGTCCCCAGTGATTGGGGGCTATAATCTCAGGTATGTTGTCTCGCAGTTGCAGTAACAGGCGAGATCCTTGGTAAAGGAATGCTTTTGCAACTAGAAGATTAACTTGAGCAGGGGTGTTTTGAAGCATAAATTTAGGTTTTTCCCAAATACTCAAACCATGCTTTTGTGGCTTCCTGAATGGAATCAGGCGTCCAGACTGGTGCTTCTTTCCACAAGCTGATGTTTGCCAACATCTGGGCTACTCCTTCGGGGAAAGGAACTTTGGGCTCCCATCCCAAGAGAGTTTTAGCCTTGGTGATGTCTCCCCAAGTGCAGTCTGGCTCTCCGGGACGTTTTGGGATGTGGACGATGGGGCCGCCTAATAGTTCCACGAGGGTGAGGACACTTTGAGGATTGCCGGAGCCAATGTTGATAATTTCACCCGTTACATCCGATGCTGCGGCGGTGACAAAGGCTTCTACGACATCGCTGACGAAGGTGAAGTCTCTGGTTTGAGTGCCATCTCCGACAAGGGTGAAGGGTTTACCTGCTAATTTTTGAGCTAAAAAGACGCCGAAGACGGCACCGTAGGCTCCTGTTGTTCTGGAACGCGGCCCATATACGTTAAACAGGCGCAGGGAGATAGCGGGGAGTTTGTACACTTTTGCCCAGTGCATGACCATTTGCTCGCCTAAATACTTAGTCAAGCCGTAGGGGTGTTCGGGAGAACAGGGATAGGTTTCAGGTGTGGGATATTGGTCTGGGATGCCGTAGCAGGTGGAGGATGCGGTGTATACGAAGCGCTGGATTTGAGCGTGGCGACAAGCGTCTAGCAGGCTAAAAGTGCCTTGAACGTTGGAGTGGTAGTATTGGCTGGGGTTTTCGATCGACGGTACTAAGTCGGCGAGCCCTGCTAGGTGAAATACCCAGTCAATTCCTTCTAGGGTTGAGGGGGTGATGGTGGCTGCGTCTTGCTCTAGAAAGTTAAAGGTTTTGTAGGTTTTGGCTTGTTCTAGGTTGGCGAGGTGACCTACAATCAGGCTATCTAGACCTGTGACGGTGTGGCCGAGGGAAAGCAGGCGATCGCACAAGTGGCTGCCGATAAAGCCAGCGGCACCAGTTACTAAGCAGTGTTTGGGTGTAGTCAACATCAATTATTTAGAGTCTTCCTTTCATTTAACTTATGGGTAAAAGCAGTAAATACTTCACGCATGGAAGTAAATTGCATCCCTGTGGTCTTCAAGAACTTAGTAGAGTCTAAGTAATTATTTTCATTCCGCTTATCGGCAAAATTAAATTCTTCTTGAGGCTTACAGATAATTTGCGCTTCTTGACCGAGGGCAAGCGCAAACTGTTTAGCTAGTTCTTCTCTGGGGAAGAATACTGGGTTAGCCATATTATACAACCCAGAAATTCCTTGTTTACAACTCAATAAAATTCCCTGAGCAATATCTTCAACAAATGTAGGGCAAAATACCTGTCCAGCAATACAAGTAATAGGTTTATTTGTTTCTATCCACTGATACCACTCTGAAAAAAGATGGCTTTCTTTTGGATCGTCACCTACTATTTTACTTAATCGTAAAATCAGGGTTTCAGGAGACCTTTGCTGCTGAATATATTTTTCCACTGCTAACTTTTGTTTACCATATTCATTGACCGGGTTAGGCTGATGTTTCTCACTGTAGTACCCAGTTGTACCATCATAAACTGCCTCGCTAGAGATAAAGATTGGCTTGATTCCAAGATTTTTAAAGTCGTCCAAAAGTTGGCAAGTATTCTTTACGTTAACTTTGTAGCTTAATTCCCGTTCACGCCAACAGCGATCAATTGGAGTAATAGCTGAAAATATTATGCCAAAAACTTGGCTATCTGTTTCCAAGTAAGCTGTATCTAATTGCCACTGGATTCTATCTTCTAAAAGATCGAATTTAACCAAATCAGGATGCTTTACCTTAGTCTGTGTACCCACAGCTTCATATCCAAGAGACTTGATATAATGCAAAGTATGCCTGCCAATAAATCCAGAAGCACCAATCACCAAGAATTTCATAAAAAAATTTGATATCAGACTTTATCGAATTTTTAAACTGTCGCTGTGGTAGGCTGTTTTATTACAACCTCTGGGTCCCAAATACTGCATCCACAACACATCTGAATTTGATTACGTTGCTTGTTGGCATGAAAAAACCGTGCCTGGGTGAAAGCTTCCCCATTCCAAATTTCTTGGATAGACTCCTTTGAGAAATCTCCCATCAATTCTTTCACATTGTAATCTATGTTGCACATAGGAACTTTTCCATCAACTTGAATGACCATTGATGAAAATGGAAATATACAGGGCTTATCGGCATACTTAGCTATCATGCTTTCTGCTTCTCCCGTTAGTTGATTTCCCCAAGTATGAGCGGGTTTGGCATATACATCGTCTTTTTCCGGGGAGATTTTGGAATTCCAGAAAGACGACCATTCCTCAAGTTCATGTTGATTAGATTCCATTAGCACCATGCGAATTCTAACTTTCAAAGAGGAATTCCTTTCGTTACGTATGCCAATCAAGTTGAGAGTATTTTGCAAGACTACATCGTAGTTTAATCTCAGACGAATGGCTTCATAAGTTTCTTTGGTAATCCCGTCAATGGAAATCATAATGTCGTCTAGCCCAGCATCAATCAGTTCATGCACCAGTTTGGGAGTTAGTAATTGTGCATTTGTTGCAAATGTCACCTTTTTCATACCTACATCTTTTAGCATCTTAACTCTCTGGGGCAATTTTTTGTCGAGCGTCGGTTCACCATCTCGATTAAGACAGACAGTATCTACCCAGTCGGCATACTCGGCGACTTCATGGACAAATTTGGCATATAAGGTATCGCTCATTATCACATCTTTGACTTTCTCCCAGTCGTTGATGGTACACATAGTACACCGGGCGTTGCAGGCGTTGACTGTTTCGATTTCAAAAAATTTCGGAAACTTAAGTGCTTCTTCTAAAGAGTTGATACTCAACCTTTTGGCTACTTTTTGATTTTCTTCGTGCTGCGGGAAGATATTTTTTTTCATCACGATTTTTCTATTGACTATTTTTGATTTGACATCCTAATTGGCAATTTTAGATGCACTAGCTAACTGTGCGTTGTTGAAAATTTCCGCAGATTCTGTCACGACAGAACGACTTAGCTTTTCATAGTAACCTCCCTTGAGAGAGGGATTCTTCGGGGCTAGGGCATTAGCAAGTCTAATATCAGAGCTCCACCGGGAAATATTACCTTTATTCTCTTCACTGCCATGTATTGTAGCAATATTGAAAACTAAGGCTTCTCCCAACACTAAAGGGATAGGCTGCATATCTACAAGGCAGGATGGCTCGATTACTTTCGGAGCATAGAGAAAGCCTAGCTGATTTTTGACCGAACCCTTTGTCACGTCTGGACTTTCTATTTGGGTTGTGGGAAACTCTGAGTCAGGACGAGTATGAGATCCTGGTAGAATAGACAGAGAACTCGCTGCTGGTACATCTACATAAGGAACTAAAACAGACAATTCAAACGGAGTGTTACCATAAAAGGTATCGCGATGATAACCAACATTGTCTTGGGCTTTGCCGGGACGAGTAATTCTTAAGTAGGGTTGGCTCTGTACATTTATATCTCGACCTAAGAGTGCTGTAAAAAAATCCAACTGGGCTGCAACAATAGTCTGACCAAGCCGATGATTACGGAAGAATTGAGTTAACTGAAATTGGAGCTCTGTGTGGTTTGTATCCTCATCTATGAATTGATGATACTGCTCTAGGGTGATTTGGGTATTTCCAGTTAACCTTTGTAGTTCCTGCTGTAGAGCAATACGAGTCTGATAGACTGGCTCTGGGTTGGGTAGTCTTACAACCATCCAACCGTTTTCATAAAAGTGACGTTCTAGTTGCTCTAGGTTATTGATTGACTGATTCATTAGACATCTCCAGAAATTAGATTTTTGTTTAGACAGAGCAAGGGTTTAAGATTCTTTTTGGGAGATGTCTATTAACGGACACCTACTCCCATTGCTAGCAGATAATGAGCCATTGGATAAAAGCCTGTATGAACAACTTCATCATTCATGGAGAAAATGAAGACGTTATGGAAATACTGCTGCATAGCTGTTTTTAAACTGTCAGCAGACTTTAAGTTAATGTGTCCCTCCTGACTCCACTCGGAGGCATAGGGGGAAGCCGTGATATTGGGAGTACCGACGATGAATACTCCATGAGGTTCCAGAACTTTGCAGATATTTTCCCAGTAAAGATGCTCTTTTTCAGGCTCAATGTGTTCTATCAAGTCTAGGGAATAAGCCGCCTCATAAATTCCACTGGGGGCTTGCTCAGTAATATCGACTACAGAAAACTTGCAATTCAATGCTTCATCTTGTGCGTGTTTGGTTCCCCAATTGATAAATAGAGGGTCAAAATCGACACCGTGAACGAAATCTACGGTTTGCAATAGAAGGCGCATCCCGTATCCATCGCTGCACCCTATTTCTAGCACGTTGGATTTGCCTGCTAATATCTTGGAGCAGAATTTATACCGTGCCAACAGGAAGGTTAAGCGTCTGGGATCTGAGCGCCAGCTATGGCTGGCGTAAGGCCCCATTTGTACTGGTCCCATCTCTTGCAAAGTATCAAACTGAATTTGATACTGAGCCTCTTTGCTGCTAGTTTGATCGATCATTAGGAGCCTCCTTATTAATTATGATTTTTCATTAATTTGACTCTCATCTATTTTATAGGAATGAACAATGAATTTCTTGCCATGCCAACTGTAGGAACCCTCATCGCTGAATTTAACGATAAATTTTTCTACAATTTCAGACCAAGCTCTGCGTTCCCCCCATACAGGCGAACCTCTATTACAATTCCAATCATCAAAAAATATGGCTGTACCTTCTTGCACAAAACCTTTAGCAAAACAAGCTTCTAATACTTCTAAAGCTGATAGATATAAGTCACAATCAATATGTAACATGGAAAATTTTGTATCCGCAGGGATTCGATCGAGAGTATCTTTGAACCAACCTTCATAAATCAAAATTCTATTTTCTGTCAGATAATCTTTGCAAATATCTAATAATTGTTGCTTGCTGCCCCCTTTGCAGGCTCCAGATCCCCACGTTCCCCCTATCACATGGGGGGATTCTTGATCTATAGGAGATACTGATTTAGGTAATCCTTGAAAACTATCAAAAAGATGCAGCTTTTTCCTTTTAGCACTGTCAATGTATGGATAAAGTTTAGCAATGTTTGATATTGCTGAGGCTATTATCTTAGAAGTTTTTCCAGCTTTAGTACCAAACTCTGCGATGTCTCCCTCAACATCAGCCCCACATACATACATAACACCTAAAGCCAGAGCTTTTTTCGTTTCATCGTTCCACAAATCCGTTATGTTTTGTATATCTACTTCTTCGGGTTGTTGAGAAGAAGCTTCTAAGTGCTGCTCTGGAAATTTATCAAGTTCTTGAAATTGTGTTGTTGGCAACTGATCTGACTCTTTTTCAATTAAGTTTTCAATCAAGGGTGTTGCTTCAACAATCTTGCTATCTAGTTTTTCTTGGCTATCTTCCGTGCTTTCTTCTTTCAATGGGGGTGCATTTGCTGTTGCACCAGATTGGTAGGAATATTCATTTTGTAAAAGGCTTACTTTTAAATATTGCCCATCGTAAGGAATAGAAAAACTACTTTCTATTGTTTTTTGTAGGACTACGTACAACCCCATATCAGCTTTGGCATCACCAATATTGCATAAAGTTTTCAGTGCATTCTCCGTGTAACTGATTAACCCTGGCAGAATATAGGGCAAGCTATCACATGATTTGTATGAACTTAAATAGACATTAATTACTTTGTAATGATTCGCAGCAGCTAGGTTGTAAAAAAAAGAAGGTTGATAATTATACAGTCCGTGATTTACATACCCTTGGATCGGCAGTACATGAATCATCAGTCCGCCCACTGCACATAAATTGTGGATATTCATAAAACAGCGGTACTGATCGAAACAATGCTCTGTTGTCCCGTGATTTGTAACTAAATCAAATTGTTCGGCAAATCCATAAGCTTGTTTAATATCTTTATTTAAGTCAAAAGTTAGAGCATTGTGGCGACCATCTGCATCAATACATTGATAAAGTTCTAATCCCATACTTTGATAGAGGGTTTTAGCTGTCATCGGTGAACCATCAGGAAGCGAATAGGCAAAAAGTTTATCTAGCAGTTGGGCAAATTGTTCTTGCTGAGAATAAATGTCTTGCGAGCCTAGTTCTATCACACTTTTAAAATTGTTGAAGTAACTATTTTGACGCAAGTGGTGATAAAGATATAAAGTTGTAACTCCTATTCCCATTGTTTTAGACCTCGTGTAAGAATGGTTTAATTTCTAATGCCTTACCCCAGACATTCTTGGCTTCTTCCGACCTACCTTGCTGGTGTAAAGCTTGACTTAGATTACAATAAGCTTCAGCAAAGTTAGGGTCAATTTCAATTGCTTTATAATAGTATTTAAATGATTACTGGTATCCTTTTATTTATTGCTCGTCTCTCTTAAAAGAGCAGTTAGATATAACAGCCCGCCCTACTTTACCAGATTCTAAATCTCCTAGAGCAGAATTTATTGCATCCAAAGAGTAGCTATCGGTAATCATCTTCTCAAGTGGCAGCTTTCCAGATTGATATAGCGTGACATATCTGGGGATATCTCGATCCGGGTTCGTTTCTCCCCCCCAAGTTCCCAATACTCTTTTACCGCGAATTAGGTCAAAGGGGTCGAGGCTAATCCTCTCCCCTGCTGGCAAGTTTCCGGCTAGCACAGCTAATCCTCCTGGGGCGCAGACGGAAGCGATAGCCATTTCCATCGTCTGTCTCCTCCCTGCGGCCTCGATCGCATAATCAACTCCTTTACCCCCTGTTAGTTCCTCCAATACCTGCTCTACGTCCTGAGTTTGGGCATTAATGGCGTGTGTTGCCCCCAACGCCTTGGCCTGTTCTAACTTGTGGTCAAAAATATCAACTGCAATAATCAAAGTAGCATTCATCAGGTTAGCAGCTAGAACGGCACTCAACCCAATACCACCTACCCCAAAGATTACCACACTGCTGCCCGGACGTACTTGCAGGGTATTTAATACAATACCAGCACCAGTAGGAATGGCACAGCCCAGCAAAGCGGCCTCTCGTAGTGGCATTGTTTCAGGGATGGGCGTTAGGCGATTTTCGGAAATGATACCATACTGTAAAAATGTACTGATCGCTCCCGAATTCACCACACCTTTGCTACCTTGGTACTGAGTTGAGGGAATATCTGCCCCTGAACCTTTGATCCAGGAAAGAACGACGCGATCGCCCTCCCTCACCTTCTTCACTCCTGATCCTACTTCCCGAACGATGCCAGCACCTTCGTGCCCCATTGTGTGAGGTAAGAAGCGATCTTGTCCCCGTTTCCCCCGCGCTTCCAGCAGTTGGCTGTGGCAAACTCCACTATAGGCAATTTCTACTATGACTTGACCGGGTTTGAGGGCTGGTAAGGTTAGTTCCTCATTTTGGAGGGGCTGATTGAGTTCGTAGAGGACGGCTGCTTGAGTTTTCATTCTGCAATAAACCAGTAGTAATCACCTGTATAGCCCACTTCTTCAAACAACTTAATCCAATCTTCAGTAGACATGAAGGTTTTGGCTGTTAAATACCATTTACTCATGGCTTCTTTTTCAGCTTCATTCCGCCAAGAATCGACAGTAATAAAGGCATGACCGCGAGTTACTCGCTGAATTTCTCTCAGAGATTCCTTGCATTCTTCTAGGGGGAGTTGGTGAACGGTATTGATGCAAATTACCAAATCAAAAGATTTATCTGGATAAGGCAACTCTTTAGCATTACCAAGCTGAAGATAGGATTTGACTTCTTCTTTAGCATTGGCTAAAGCATACTCAGAAATATCAATACCAGTGATATTGAGCTTCGGCATTAGCTCTTTGAAGTCGTACAGCATGAAACCTTTTGCACAGCCTACATCCAATAAACTGGCATCTTCAGCTAAGTTGTAATAGTCTCTAAATCGCTTGACTGTGGCTTGCCAGAAGCGGGGGTTGTAGTAGTAGCCACCGTAGCCGTAAATGCGATCCCCGTCAAAATATTCCTTGCCGTACTGCCCGGAAATGGAGCGCAGTTCTTCTGTTAACTGTTTACCCCGCTCTTCGATGGGGCGCTTGGTGCGGGGGTACTGATCCATCAGGTTGATTTCGGTCATTTTATTTATCTTTCCTTTTCTGTTATGTCAATTGGTTGATTTTTTTGTCATTTTATGATATTAACCCTACTGAAACTGGTAAATTTCTAAGAAATTAGTTTCCTGATTTCAGCATCATATCAGAACAGCTTGATTTGTCGATAGAGCGCATTTTACCACTATTATGCAACTGTGCGTTCGCGGTTCTGTCCTGGCAAATCAACTTCAGCAAATTCTAACATCTCTGGAAACTCCTGAATTCGGCGTTGCCAATAAGAGGATTCTGAGACAATGCTTAGAAACTTGTGTTGATAAAAGCTCATTTTTTCTTGGTTGCCCAGTAGCTTGTAGCCTTTCACCAAACCAGCACACATTGAGGCATCATAGGGATAACCCCAATGAATGGACTCAAACCAGCGAACTATCTTGGCTGGATTTCCCCCTGGAGCAAAATTGGGATTGTCTAGGAAGTTGGCGACAAAGTTGAAGGTAAACCAAATCTCTTTTAACTGTTCACGACTGGGTACTGAGTCGTAGGGAAAGTTAAAAATGTCTTTGCCTGTGAGAATATGCGAAGTTCCCTGACCAGCAAGTACGCCAAATTCCCCGCGTTTGGACGAGCGACCTGGGTTGAGGGTTTTGTCGTAGTTTTCGACTTCACAGCCGTCATCTCCCAACTCTTGGAAAGCCGAAAACATTTCTGTCCCTTTTAGGGGTTGGCAGATGTAGATGCTTGCCCAGTCCCAGTTGAGCTCGCGGGCAAAGTTGTAGGTATCCATCATTTGCCCAAAGGTTTCGTTGGGAAAACCGATGATGAAGTTGCCACTGAGGAAGACTTCGGGATACTTCTTAAAGAGTTTACTCTTTTTTAGTAGGGCTGGCTTGGTTGTCGGCTTCTTGACCAGTTTGAGCATTTCGTCATTGCCGGTTTCAATCCCAACTTTAAATGCCTTGAGCCCGGATTTGACCATCCAGTACATGATCTCTTCCGTGACGGCAACGGCAATGAGCCCGTTATTGCAAACCCATTCTAGTTCGGGGACTTCTTCGGCCAGCCGCTTAAAGAGTTCTAGGGAGCGATCGGCATTAAACAATAAGTCATCATCAAGCCAGTCAATTTGTTTGATGCCTTTTTCCCGCACTAAAAATTTTATCTCCTCAATTACGCTTTCTACTGAGCGCTGTCTCACCCCCTGTCCGTTAAAGTCGCGAACGGTACAGAAAGTACACTGAGCACGACAGCCACGATTGCTCAAAACTGTGGCAAAACTTTTTTCTTCGCCGTTGTAGCGGGAGAAAGCAGCTAAGGAACCATACTTGTGATAGTTTTGGATGTCTAGGAGGTCGTAATAGGGTCTAATGTCTCTGTCCCAATCTTCTACGCCAGGCCCTGGTGTCCCCAGTTCATAGACTTGACCGCCTAATTCAAAAGCTGCTCCCCAAGGGAGAGACACGGCTTTCCCTGTTAGACAGGACTCCATAAAAGCCTTGAACTGGGTTTCTCCCTCTTTGCGGAAGAGAATATTGCAAAGCTTTTTAGTCAGTAGTTCTTTATAGTCATAGCTGGCTTGAACGCCGCCTGAGAGAATAGGGAGATTTGGAAAGTTTTCTTGAATGAACCGCACTATGTCAACAAAGATGGGCATCGTGCTGCCAAACATACAGGTGATGACAACATAGGGGTTGTTTTCAGGGTGAATGTTGTTGAGGAGAATTTCTTGCCAAGTGCGTTGGTAAGAAAATTCATTCGATTGAGCAGCCCGGAGGATTTCATAGTTGAGGTCTATCACCTGGACATCTATTTGGGGATTGACTTCCCTGGCGATCGCTGCCAGGTGCATTAATCCGATGGGGGGGTAAGCATAGTAGCCTCGATTTCTGGCAGTCGCTATGTCGAAGACATCTTCGGGAACCAGTTGTGGGTTGATGAAAATAAGCTGCTTGGGATTAGAAAACGCTAGGGTATTGAGAAAAGATTGAAAAACCGGAATTAGGTGATTATCTTCTTCCTGGTGAGGAGCTATTGTGCTGACTAAGCTGGGGCTGGCGACAGTCATAAGCAATCTATCCTTTGAGACTGGGTGTTATAGAACTTTATAATTAAACTCATCTAAATCATAGCAGTATATTAAGTTTATGGCAAGTCAACAGTTGTGGAGGAGCGACTTGACCTAAGCATTAATTTCAGCATTTATGAAATTAAGCTTAAGGCAAAAGATAGGCATATTTCCTTAAAAAAGCCTGTCCTAAACGACTACCTCTGTAGCTTCCATGAGCCACCGCTTGCTTATGGAATTGTTGCTGCAAGTATTCATCTTCTTTTGTGTACTTGATTGTTCCCTCTATACTTTCTAACATTTCCAGAACTAAATCATTTATTTCTTCGGCTGTATTATCCATGACGGATACGTTTATAGAATCAAAGTATTTGCTAAATTCTTTGTAAATCATTGGAGAATCAAATATTTCTAAAAAATTTAGATAGCGATTTTCACGGTCTGACCAGTAAAGCTTAGGAATAAATATGTTTTTGGGAAAAGCTGGGGGGAGACCTATTGGTGTCCAGTTGGTGAGAGCGCAAGGAACGCCAAAAGTAGGTGGTACCCAAGCTAGACCAGAACTTGTACCTAGAAAAAAGTAACAGGTTGCACAAAGAAAAATATCCATCCAATCACTCTTAAATTCGCTGTGGGCATAGTCGAGCACTTGATCCATTTTTGGCAGCGGTGCCATGTTTGGGTCTCCCATGCGAATTACCCAGCCACCACGTGCTGTAATGGATTCAACTGCTAGCAAGTAGGTATTAATATCAGCATCGCGGGTGGCAGGATGTACTTTATTCCACTTCCCGTGAAAACCCGGCTCTCGAACGTGCAGACCAACAAACCAAGCATTTTTTGGTACGCCGAGCTTTTGCAAGCAATCCCAGCCCTGCTCGGTATCTGAAGCTGATAAAGAGAGCAATGGCGGACGGTTTTCAGCTTCCCACCGCTTGTAAACAACTGCCGCAGCCTGGGTGGAGTGCATCAGTGTCTTCCCATTAGGTAAAGTAGCAGCCCAATAGTAGTCTGTGATGTAATTTGCTAATTGGCCGGAAATCGGCATTTGCGAAGGATCGGATACGAATTCTATATACTGGCTCCAGTAGTTCAAGAAAGATCGGTTAGGCACTTTTGTGTTTGGAGTCACCAGCATCATAATTTTTTGGGCTGGCTTCCAGCCCAGCATCATTATCTTCAGATAAACATCTAAACAAGCAATGTGACCGAGGGCTAAGAGCCAACTGCGAGGGTCGAGCAACCGAATTTGCAACGTATCTAATTGATGCTCTTTAGCAAATTTATTTTGCGCTTCAATTGCTGCGTGCCATGCTTGATTTGCTTCATCGATCTTACCGCTGATAAATAACTGAGACCCCATTGCCAAATATGTATGTATCCAGTCTGGCTTGAGAGCGATCGCCTGTTGAAAGCTGGCAACTCCCTCATCATGTTTTCCATACTGCAAAAACGCTGTTCCGAGACCCAAGTATAGTTCTGCGGCATCGGGCTGAATTGCGATCGCTTTTTTGTAGCAAGCAATTGCATCATCGAACTGACCGGATTCTAAAAAGAAATATGCAACTTGCGTGTGCAAAGGTGCTGAATTGGGTTCAAGAGCAAGCCCCTTTCGAAGGCTTGCTCTTGATTCTTCCAGCTTGTCTTGCTTTAACAAGGTATTTCCGAGTTGGATGTGTGCTTGTGCCCAGTCGGGTTGAATATCTGCGGCTTTCTGAAACCTATCTGTTGCCTCTTCCAGTTTGTCCTGCTTGAAAAGGGCAGTTCCAAGATTAAAGTGTACTTCTGCCCAATCTGATTTAATAGCAACTGCCTGCCGATAACTCTTAATTGCCTCATCTATTTTCCCCTGCTGTGCCATTGCATTTCCCTGAGCGTAATGTGCTTCTGCTAAAATATTTTGCCCGGGTAGGGGGATTGCCTGCTGGTAATTCTCAATTGCCTCATCTATCTGACCGCGCTCTGCTAGTTCCTTGCCCATTTGGAGCAGAGCTTTCCCCAAGCTATCGCTAGACTTGCTAGAGTTGGGATTTAATTCAATTGCACGACGGTACGCGGCAATTGCTTCTCGGAGGCAAAATGAGGAGAGCGAGAATTTTAATAGGGATGCAAACTCTGGGGATTGACGGAATCCAGAGACAAGTTCTTGACGAGTCATGCGTTCCCCAAGATGCCGAATATAGTGATTTTTGCCCTCCATGTCTGGTGTGCGTTTCAAGTATGTAACGTAAGCTTTCTCTACAAAATCTTCATTATTGAGTCGCTCGCTTATCTGCAAAAACAATTCGTCATCTAGGTAGCAAAGCTCAGTTAGAGAGTCTTGCTTTTTATCGGAATGTAGCGATTTGTCTAATCTTTTGCATAGTTCTATGTCTTCCTGTAAAGATTCTAGGTTAAAGCCAATAGCCAATTGATAAAATGTTTGACCATACTTGTTGTAAAATCCATAATATTTTTTATTAAGCTCGATCGCGTAACTATAAAAAAGAATTGCCTGGTCGAAATGACCGAGTTTTACCCAAACGTCTCCTAAATTATGGTAAGACCAAGCAGATTTAGGATTAAGTTCTATCGCCATACGGTAAGATGTGGCTGCCTCATCCCAGCGACCTAGCAGTGCCAATACTTCCCCCATATTGTGGTGATATAAGTAAAATTGTGAGTTGTGTTCAATTGCTTTCGAGTAGAAGGCAACGGCTGCCTCTAATTTACCTTCATGCTTTAGTTTATTGGCAGTCTGAAAGTAGTTTTCTGTTACTTCTTTACCTTGGGGTACCATCTGCATAATTTGATTCATTTTGATCGTCAGGACTATTTATCTTTCGACCCATCCAAATCTTTCTAGCATACGCTTAGGAATCATGCTAGAAGATTTTTCTGCCTGTTCTGCTGTGAATACTTCCCGCCACTCGTCAATCCTTCCTTTCCGGTGATGAGTTCCCTGCTTAAATTCTGGTTTTTGGGGGAATTTAAAGCGAGATTTTTCTATTTCATAAAAATCCAAAATATCTTCAAAAAAACCTTGAGGATTACTTGCTAAATCTTCGTGCCTAGTAAATAGGATTTTCGGATAAAATGAAGGGTTTGCTTCAGCGTCTAACCAACCTTCTATCCATTTAATTGCTTGGGGCAAATAAAAATTATTTATGTGCCAAGTGATCTTATCTGTCAGCGGCATAAAAAAATAGTTTTCTGGAAACCATGAAAATGATATCAAATAATGTGATGCCTGATCTTGACCTTTATCAATCATCTCGCTATATAGGTTATCCCAGTAGTGTATTAGGGATAGAAGTCCTTGACGCGGATCGCGAATATTGACGACTAGCCTATCTACTACCATACTTATAGTAAATAAATTCCAATCGTTAGCATTAGTATGATTAGCCGCCATGATACAAGATACTGACTTCTTAAATAATTCTGACGATTGCACTTTCCAGTAATAATCTGGCCAAACACCTTCTACGCACAAATGCTCAGGTGAATATGGTGGTAAACTCAATCCATCCATTAAGGAATTCATAATATAGACAGTGCCAGATTTGGGTAAGATGCACAAACATATTGTCCCTATTTCCCCTTGATTTCGGGCTTCGGCTAATTTAATTTGGTTTGACCGATAATAGCTGCGTAGCGCTTCATCTCGTTTGCCTTGCAAGAGAAGGTTCTTCGCCAATTGGAAATGATTTTCTACAGAGTTAGGGTTGATTTTTATAATCTGTTTACAGTAGTAGATTGCTTTTTCTAGCTGGTTGTTACGTCGCATTTCTTCAGCCAGCTTAGATAATGCTTCTACAAAATTAGGATTTAATTCGATAACACGGTTGTAGGCTTCTATTGCTTCTGCTTTTTGGTTTTGGTTCGCTAATTGATTTCCTAATTCAAACCAAACTTCCCAATTTTTGGGTTGAAGCTGGAGAATTTTTTTGTAGCCTTCTAGCAATTCTGGATTAAGCTGAATAACTGGCTGGTAAACATCTATGGCTTTAGCACAATCTAAATAAGTTCGCTGCCTCAATGCCTCTGCTAAATTATAGTGATTTTCATAATCTTCTGGAGCAAGGTCTACATTTTTTTGATAGCAGGCGATCGCTTCATCCCAGCGACTCAGTTTCGCCAAGGCTTCGCCCAAATTTTGGGATGAATGAACTGAGTTGGGATTAAGTTCTAAAGCCTGTTGGTAGGCATCAACAGCTTCATCCCACCGACCCAGTTTTGCCAATACTTCCCCCAAATTTTGATGATAAGCATAAAAATCAGGGTTCTGCTCTATGGCGTTGTTATAGTAAGCGATCGCTTCCTCTAATGAGCCTTCTTGTCTGAGTTGATTAGCTTCTTCAAAGTAGTTGATCATCTTTTTTCTTAAATCCTCAAGGTTAACTATTTGCACTGAACTTAATTATCTTTTAATAACCATGCCCTGTGATGTTGGAAGTTCTAAAATGGTATATCCCCTTTCTCGGAACCATTCATCTTCGGCACTCCTTTGCATTTCGTGGTCGATAAAACCATAATCATCAAAGATAATTATACCACCAGATACAACACGATCGAATAAAGTATTTAGTACACCTATTTCTGCATTAGGAGAATTTAAATCTATATGAAGATAAGAAATCAGAGACGGAGAATTTTCTGCGAGTATATCAGGCAATACACCTTTAACAACTCGAACCTTTTCAAATTTTTCAAATCTTTGCCTCACTGTTTCGTATAGATTTGGTATTTTATACGCTCGGTCAGCATAATCCAAAAAGTATGGATTTGTCGGGAAATCTTCTGGACACGAGTATTTTTCGGAGAAACCTTCAAATGTATCATAAAGATAAAAATTTTTATTAACTTTAGTCAAGTCTATACAATTAGCTATAACCCAACTCATATCTCCTTTAAATACACCGCACTCTACAAAATCTCCGACAAGATTTACTGCATTTTTTGCGGCCCAAACTAAGGTATGTAGCCGCCAAGCAATTCCATCCGTTTGCTCTCGCTCAAAATGCTGATAATTACCTCTAATTTGATTAAATGCTTGTGAAAACATATCATCATTCCAAAAGCCCATAGCCTTGTCAAAATTAAGTAGCCCATCTCCCCAAAAAACTGTTCTGTGGTACTTTCGGACAACAACATTTATTACTTGATTTACAAAATGACCTGCAAATGCTATGGACTTGTTGCTGATAGGGCGAGGATTATCCGCTAATTTTGCCAGTTCAACGTTAAGGCTGTTAAATTGATTTTCTTGCCAGTCTGATTTAAGGGCTACTGCGTGTTGATAGCTCATAATAGCCTCGTTTGGCTTGCCCTGACGTGAAAAGGCGTTGCCAAGTTGGAAGTGAGCTTCCGCAAAGTCTGGTTTGATAGCAATAGCCTGCTCGTAACTCTGCACCGCCAGATCGTATTGATTATGCTGTGCCAGTACATTTCCTAAGTTGTAATGCGCTTCTGGTAAGTTAGGAGCAAGGGTGAGGGCTTGCTGATAAATTAAAATAGCCCGTTCGAGTTGATCGTGCTGTGTTAATGCCTTGCCTAAGCTATTGTAAGACTCATAATAATCTGGGTTAAGGACAATGACGTGGCGGTACGCTGCTATTGCCTCTTCCCAGCGATTTTCTTGAGTGTAAATATGACCTAATCGATACCATATTTCCCAATTTTCAGGTTGCAGTTCTGACAGTTTTTGGTAGGCTTCTACAAAATTTGGTTTGATTTTAATGACGTGCTGGTAAGCTGCTACCCCTTCCTCTCTGCGGTTCTGTTGAGCATATAAATTGCCTAATTGATACCAAATTTCTAGGTTATCAGGTTGGAACTCGGTCAGTTTTTGGTAAGCCTCGACAAATTCGGGATTTAATTCTCTAACTCGTTGGTAGGCTGCGATTGCTCTGAGAGGATGCTGTAGTTTAGCGTGTAAATTGCCCAATTTCCACCACATTTCCCAGTTTTCAGGTTGAATTTGTAGCAAAGACTGGTAAGCTTGCTCCCCTTCAGGATTTAGCTCAATCACGCGCTTGTAGGCTGCTATCGCTTCTTGCCGTCGATTCTGTTTGGTGTAAATATTTCCTAGCTGCAACCAAATTTCTATGTTGTCAGGTTGCAGTTCTGACAGTTTTTGGTAGGCTTCTACAAAATTTGGTTTGATTTTAATGACGTGCTGGTAAGCTGCTACCCCTTCCTCTCTGCGGTTCTGTTGAGCATATAAATTGCCTAATTGATACCAAATTTCTAGGTTATCAGGTTGGAACTCGGTCAGTTTTTGGTAAGCCTCGACAAATTCGGGATTTAATTCTCTAACTCGTTGGTAGGCTGCGATTGCTCTGAGAGGATGCTGTAGTTTAGCGTGTAAATTGCCCAATTTCCACCACATTTCCCAGTTTTCAGGTTGAATTTGTAGCAAAGACTGGTAAGCTTGCTCCCCTTCAGGATTTAGCTCAATCACGCGCTTGTAGGCTGCTATCGCTTCTTGCCGTCGATTCTGTTTGGTGTAAATATTTCCTAGCTGCAACCAAATTTCTATGTTATCAGGTTGCAGTTCTGACAGTTTTTGATAAGCCTCAACAAATTCAGGATTTAATTGTATAGCTTTCTGATAAGCTGCAATTGCCTTAGCAACACCTAACTGAGTGCGCTGTCCCAGAGCTTCTGCTAAACGATATTTCATTTCATTGTCATCTGGATGCAGTTCAAGAGCCTTTTGATAGCACGCGATCGCTTCATCCCAACGACCCAGTTTTGCAAATGCTTCGCCTTGATTGTAATACGAGCAAGCCGAGTTAGGGATGAGTTCAATCGCCCGGCTGTAAGCATTAACTGCCTCATCCCAACGACCCAGTTTTGATAACGTTTCCCCCAAATTTTGGTAAGACCAATAAAAGCTGGGGCTCTGCTCAATAGCCATTGAGTAAGAAGCGATCGCTTCCTCCAATCTTCCTTCCTGTTTCAATTTGTTTGCCGTATCAAAATAGCTTTTATTCATTAATTAACCTCACTTTATTTCGGTTTTAAGCATACTAAAAATTACTAGGCTTTGTGAACATAATCTAGCGGTTGCTGCTGAATTTCATCCCAAAACCGATCGACCCATTTGATAACATCAGCAAGTCCCTCAGTTAAAGAAATTTGCGTATTCCATCCCAATTCAGTTCTGACCTTAGTCGAATCTATCACGTAAGCTGCATCTTGTCCCAGTCGTTCAGCAACGCTCTTTGTTGCTTCTGCAAACGAGCAGTTCATTGCCTCGCAAATTCCCTGCACCACTTCCCGTACCGCATATCCCCTATCTGGAGATAGGTGATAAATTTCTCCAACCCGTCCTTTTTCCATCACTGCCAGTTCGCCTCTTGAAACATCACGAATATGAATGTAGGACTTCACTGCATGTCCCCCGCCGTGCAACTCAATAGTCTTGCCCAATTTCAAATAAATCGCCGCTCGCGGAATAATTTTGAATATTTGCTGATAAGCACCGTAAACATTGGTCGCCCTAACTGTTACCAACGGGAATTTGAAATTTTTATAATAGGTATAAAGCAGCAAGTCCGCCGCAGCTTTAGAAGCTGCATAAGGTGTAGAAGGGTTCATTGGAGACAACTCGGTTATATTTCCTTCACAAGTTCCATACACTTCAGGAGAAGAAATATGAACATAACGCTGCAAGTATTTTTGGTCTTTCAAATGATTAATTAGTTGAGCCAATGCCACTGTATTTGTTTGGAACCAGTGATCGGGATTTACCCAACTAGGAGCAACTTCGCTCTGGGCGGCAAAATTAACAATATATTCCGGAGAAAACTCATCTATGACTTGTAAAAGCCTGACCATATCCCGGTTTAAATCAAGTTGATGAAACTGAAACCGAGAACTTCTATGCCTTAGATAAGGTAAAAATAGAGACCCTTTTTCCGGAGAGCGGCTAATTCCTAGGACTTCATTGTGACCATCTTCTAAAAGCAGATCAATGAAATTGCTCCCAGAAAATGAATTACTACCAAAAACAGCAATTTTACGATTGATCGTCATCTGTCACTCCTAGAACGGACCTGTAAAAAATTTGTCTGGAACATCTAGCTGATTCGAAAGTAGTATATCTGGCTCTACATCCGAGTGAGGCAATCCCATCATCTCACAGCTAGCTTTGTACAAGTCAACAGCTCTGGGGTAATAAAACTGTGCCATCGCATGGCTGGTCGGGGTCGGTGTGTCAGGTAACGCAACTCGGCAAGGGGGACACAGAAGATGAGAGAACGCTTTCTCAGCTACTAAGGCAACAATTTCAGCGCTAAAGCCACAGAAAGTCCAACTGGTATCAGTCACTAGCAAGCGCCCTGTCTTCCGCACGGAAGCCAAGATGGCCTCTGCATCCAGTGGACGCAAACTGCGAACGTCAATCACCTCAACTTCTACTCCGGCGACACTGAGCCAAGTTGCCGCCCGCAGGGCTTCTAGCGTCATGTAGGATGTGCTGACAACTGTTAAATCTTGACCGCTGCGAGCTACTCTTGCCTCGCCCAAAGCTATAGTGTAGCTTTCGGTGGGTACATGACCAACAATATTGTGCAACCATCGGTGTTCTAAAAAAATCACTGGGTTGTTATCCCAAATGCTAGCCAGCAGCAAACCCTTGGCATCGTGAGGTGTAGTTGGCATCACCACCTTTAACCCCGGCACATGGGCAAACCAAGATTGCAAGCTTTGCGAGTGTTGAGGGCCTTGTCCCCAACCCCGCCCAATAATCAGACGGATGACCAAAGGAACAGAATGCTGTCCGCCAAACATATAGTGCCATTTAGCAGCATTGTTCACCATCTGATCCATTGCTAATAGCGCAAAATCTACTCGCTGGTGGGTTAAAACAGGGCGCATTCCCATTAATGCAGAACCAATGGCAACACCTGTCATGCCGTTTTCCGCCACTGGCATATCCAAAACCCGCTCTGAGCCAAATTTCTCCCGAAGTCCTAGGGTAGTGCCAAAGATGCCTTTAGGATCGGGTACGCCTTCACCGATGATGTAGACTGAATTATCTTCAGCCATTGCCTGCATCAGGGCTTCATTAATTGCTTGGCCAAAAGTGATTTCGCGCTGATTCATGGAACACCCTAAACATAAATATGGTCGAAGATAGTTTGCTGTTCTGGGAAAGGACTAGATTTAGCAAAGGCGACAGCTTCCGCCAGTTCTAGTGCGATCGCCCCTTCCATCTCCTCTAGTTCGGCCTCTGTCAAAAGCTGACGTTTTAACAATTGGGTCTGGGTAAGCTGAATTGGGCAACGCTCTTTCCATTGCTGAAATTCGGCCTCCGTGCGATAACCTATGTGATTGTCGTAGTTAGGGCCACAATGTTCCCGCCAGCGATAGGTTTTAAACTCCAAAAAGGTTGCACCGCCTCCTGTTCTAGCTCGATCTACGGCTTCCCTCGCCATCTGATAAACTTGCTCTACATTGTTGCCGTCTCCTTGAAAGCTCGGAATATTATGTGCTTGAGCGAGGGTGTACACTTCACGCTTTGCTGGCTGTCGCTCAGCCAGAGGCGTATAAACCGAGTAAAAATTATTCTCGCATACAAAGACAATTGGCAAGTTTTTTAGGGCAGCAAAATTAAGACTCTCGTGGAATACACCCTCCTCACAAGCACCCTCCCCAAAGAATATAACAACCACTTTGTTCAAGCCCTGCATCATAGATCCAAAAGCAGCCCCTACCCCTACAGGAATAGTACCCCCAACAATCGGAGTAGAGCCGATAAATCCTACATCTAAGTCCACTAGGTGCATCGATCCACCCTTCCCCCGACAACAGCCAGTGGCTTTCCCATACATCTCAGCCCAAAAAGCCTTCAAGTTCCCTCCCGTTGCTAAATAGTGACCGTGAGCTCGATGACCGCTAAATACAGCGTCTGTCGGAGATAGAGCCGTGCAAACTCCAACGGCTACGCTCTCCTGACCGATACACAAGTGTACTGGACAACGCATTTCCTGTTGCGGGTAAAGTTCGACGATTTTCTCTTCCACTCGGCGGATGCGGAGCATGGAAAAAAATAGTTTTTTTTGCAGTTCTGGGGGCATGGTAAAACAAATATTTAGCCGAGCAATAATAGGGAATACCCTCTGTTTGAAATCTCCTTTTTTTACTTAAGACTTAGCTCTTGCATCGTCTTAATATTGTAATAAAGGCTATCTGTCATCGGATTGGGAATCAAATTAGCATTAAACGCCTTCACCAAATCCTGTACAGCATCTTCAATTGTGTGCTGCGGCACAAACCCAAGTTCCTTCTTAATCTTCTCCGAAGAAATGTGATAAGAGCGGTGGTCGTTGGTCGGCGTGGTAATTATTTCTACTGTTTCTCCTACCACATTTCGCACCATTTGAGCAATTTGCATCACAGTATGATTTTCATATCCCGCGTTAAAAATCTTACCGTCGATAGCCTCATCAGACCACTGGAGCGACTTGATATAAAGGTCGGTCATATCCTCAATGTGAATATTTGGTCGCTTTTGTTCGCCGCCAAACACTGTAATCTTACGATTATTAACCGCGTGGTTAGTGAGAATATTAACGGTCAAATCCAGTCGCAATCTAGGCGAGTAACCGCACACCGTCGCCGGCCGCAGAATCAAGGTGACAAACCCAGGCTCCCGCTTTGCCAGCAACACGTCCTCGCACATTGCTTTATACTTTGAATAATCTGTTAAAGGTTGCAGTGGCAGTTCTTCGCTAACATTTTCGGTTTCTTTGATGCCGTACACGCTTGAAGAAGAAGCATATATAAACCGTTTGACTCCACTGTTTTTTGCAACATCTACTAAGTCTACAAAAGCATCGTAGTTAATCGACTTACCGAGGTCTGGGTCTAATTCAAAACTGGGATCGTTGGAAATGCAAGCTAGATGGATGACAGCATCGCATCCGGGGAGAATTTTTTCTAGGAGTGGGCGATCGCGAATATCTCCCTTAATCTCTTCTAACCCCGGATGGTCTTTGACTGCGGATAGAACATCTGCTCCATAAATGTACAAATCCACAACCTTAACTCGATATCCAGCTTGAAGTAGTTTAGGAACTAGAACAGCCCCCACATAACCCGCTCCACCTGTGACTAAAACTTGTTGCATTTGATTCCCCCTACATTTCTCAATTATTTTGACTTTGGTTAATAGACCTCTATAAAAACTGTTATGGGGTAGGCATCTTGCCTTCCCTACACTTTATTTTTACCCATGTCTAATATATTAATTATCCCACTAAAGGTGTTACATTTAACATTTTTGACCGCGTAAAATTCTTCCTGTTTTGGATAAAGTCACTAATTTCTGCCATTGACGAAATTACCGTTATTCGATCGTAAAACGGAGATTTAGACAAATCTTGGTGTTCCTGTATTCCATAGCCAGTTTTCACCAGAAAAGCTTTCATCCCTAACTGCAAACCAGGCTCTAAATCCCTGAGTCTATCCCCGATCGCCCAGCACCGCCTCGGGTCTAAACTGTGGTCCGCCATCGCTTGCAGAAATAACCCAGGCGACGGCTTGCGACACTCACAAACGTAACTATACTCGATAACTTCACCTTTGGGGTGATGGGGACAGTAATAAAAATCGGCGATCGCCCCTGAAGCCACTTCAGCATCCCGTCGCATTCGATCGTTAACTGCCTCCACTGCCTCCACTGGGAAATAACCCCTAGCTACTCCCGATTGATTAGTCAGCACCAATACTGAGATGTCCTGAGTCTTCAGGAATTTTAGCGCTTCGAGCACTCCCGGAATCCACTCAATTTGGTCGGGGTGGCTAAGGAAGTGGCTATCTTCAATTAGAGTGCCATCGCGATCGCACAAAATTGCTTGAGGCTTGCTAAAAGATGGCATCTCTATACCTTTAAAACTGTGGTAGCAAATTTCAACAACCGAGCTTTTTCTACTGGTTCAGCATTGCCAAGAGTATTCGCTGAAATCGCCCCAGCCAAATTCCCCAGCAGCGAACCAACTGCGATCGGTAATTCCAACTTCGCACTCAAGCTAGCCAGAGCAAAAAACGCATCGCCCGCCCCAATTGTATCCTTGACCGCCAACGTCATTGCTGGACTCAAATCTTCTTCTCCTTTAGCATTGATTCCCAACGCTCCCGCAGAACCTAGAGTGAGCCATCCTTGCTGAGCATCTAGATTTTTGAACAAGCCTTTAAGCAGATAATTGTGGTCTCCGTAACGGCTAGAAAAAGCTAAACGTAGTTCTTGTTCATCCAAGCAAAAAACATCAGCTCGACGGTACTTAGTAATTAAGTTATAGCCGTAATTTGCACTATTTGTTTGGCAGTTCAACGCCAAAAAAGGAGCTTCATTTTGAACCATATCCATGAGTTCAGAATCGAGCAATCCATGTCCGTAATCTGCAACCACCACCATGTCATAATCCCGAATCGTTTTCCGCAAACGATCTAATAAATTTTGCCGCTGATTGGGATCTGGTCCTTCTTCTTGCAGCTCATTAATAGAAAACAGCTTGGTGTAATTATCCCTCATTCCCTGCCGCTCAATGTAACGGCGTTTGGTAACGGTGGTGGCACCATTTTCATATTGTAAATCTAGCCTAATACTGCCATTTATGTTATTCAAAATTAAGCTGTGAATGTCTGGCTCATTCCCTACAACACCAGCCACAGTTACAGAGTCTACAAAACTCGCAATGTGGCGGGCAATAGCCAAAGAACCTCCTAAATGCTGCTCTTTTTTCAAAAAGCGAGTCGAAATAACTCTGCCTTTAGAAGTCAAACCCTGCACTGTACAGTGAACAAATTCATCAATAATTACGTCCCCCAACACTAAGACTTTGAGCTTTTGCATCGCATCAACGCCCTTGCGAATTGCCTCAAAAGGGTATTGCTGGCTTAATTGGATGGCATAGGTTTTGATATGGGGTGGCAACACATCCGTGTAGTTATTGAGCAGCTTTGTTGAGCTAAAAACAATCTCGCCTGTATAGCGAATTTCTCCGCCGTAAGCTTTGACTCGATCTGCTTCCCGGTCAATGTTTTTAGTAACATCTTGACTGTGGTCAGCATATTCGTGACCTTTGCAGTAAAAATTTGGCTGAACTCGATCTAGTACATCTAAAGCTGTGGCAACAGGAGCCAATAGCACGTAATCTACGCAAGCTAGAGAGGCAATAGAATAAAGTCGCAAATCATCAGAAAAAACTGGTCTTCCAGGGCCTCGGTTGACATAATGAGCTGCGGTAATTGAAACTACCAATACATCTCCCAAAGCTTTTGCTTCTTGCAAGTGGGCAATGTGACCGGGGTGAAGCAGGTCAAACACCCCATGACAGAGAACTATCTTACGGTTCTGCTCTCGGACATTAGCAAGTAACTCTTTACAAGTTTCAAAATCAAGATATTTTTCTGTGTTCTTTGTCAGCATCTTTGAACTAAATGGTGTAATTTCCTACTCTGACGAGCTTGCATACCCACCCTACAAGACGGGAGAATCCGAGTTTTTGTAACTATATCAGGTGATGTTCGCGATGGCGCATCTACAAACTTGCGTTAAAAAAGATGAACGGACTTTTTTCACCCAAACCGGAGCAGATTTCACTTTTGCGACGCTATTCCTGAACAGTTTTAAGGGCAGAGCTACAAACAGACGATGCTCTCAGGGAGAATGGGTATGTGCGCTGAGCTTCCCGGTGGCTATTTTAAACACTAGACTCTCGCTTAAGCCTAGTGTTCCCGCCACCTGAGCCTAGATACGCCCTACCGTAGTTTTAACAGCAAGGACACGCCTCATCAATTCTTTCCATTCGAGGGAATTGCTCAGGGAGTTCGTATCGAGATACTCGCCTTTTTCTAAGGAAAATCGACCAAAATTTTCCAACCAGTTCACAATAGTTTCTGTCGGTGAGAAAGGCGTACAATTCAAAGATTTCTGTAGAGAATGAGACATCCCAGCCCTATCGTTGTTGCGATAAGCATACCAGGCTTCCCATACTAGAACGCCGTACTGCACTGGATTATTTTCATCTGGATTTTTGACGGCATTTTCCTGAAAACGCCATCTCTCTAATTGCCCCGCAGTTTTGTGCAGTTGTGACTGCGACTCTTCCAATTCTTTCCGAGTCGAGTGGAGTTGCGACTGCGACTGTTCCAATTCTTTCCGAGTTCGATCGTGTTTGGCTTGGGATAATTCCAATTCTTGCCGAGTCGAGTGGAGTTGCGACTGCGACTGTTCCAATTCTTGCTGAGCTTGATAGTGTTCGGCTTGGGATACTTCCAATTCTTGCTGAGTCGAGCGCAGTTGAGACTGTGACTGTTCCAATTCTTGCTGAGTCGAGTGCAGTTGAGACTGTGACTGTTCCAATTCTTGCCGAGTCGAGTGCAGTTGAGACTGTGACTGTTCCAATTCTTGCCGAGTTTGATGGTGTTCGGATTGGGATAGTTCCAATTCTTGCTGAGTTTGATGATATTGGGCTTGGAATAGTTGTAATTCTCCCTGAATTTGATGCAGTTGAATTTGTATTAATTCGCAATCTTCCTGAGCCTGATACATTTGCGACTCAAATCGATCGCGATCTTCCTGAGTTTGATATAGTTGAGCTTGGGTTAATTCCAACTCTCCCTGAGTTTTGTACAGTTGTGACTCGCATATTTCCAACTCACTTGTAGTTTGATGTAGTTGGGGATGGACTTTTTCTAACTCTTCCTGAGCTTGATATAGTTGGGACTGAAATTGATCGCACTCTTCCTGAGTTTGATAGAGTTGAGCTTGCGCCAGTTCCAATTCTCCTTGAACGGGATAAATTTGACCTTGGACTACTTCTAACTCTTTCTGACTTTGATTTAGTTCCGTCAGGGATTGTTCTAACTCTGCCTGAGTTTGATATAGTTGTGACTGCGACTGCGCCAACTCTCTCTGAATCTGATGAAGTTGGGCTTTGCAGTTTTCAAACTCTCTGCGTTGTTCGTAAGCCATATTATAATACAAATCAGTTTGTTCTAGGTTTAAGTTGAGATTAAATTCGCTGGAAACTTTGGTAAGTTCTATCACGGCAATTGCATTGGACTGTGATAAAGGCCATCCGTATTCGCTATTGCTAAGTTCTCTATCATCTACCTCTTGCCAAAGCATATAATGCTTTTCATCTATTGTTTCTCTATCTATTAGCTTTAAATAGTTGGTAGATATAGCATCTTTCGGGATCCCATATTTTTTCCATAAAACCTCTAAATACTCTTTGCTAAATTGAATGTACCATTCTCCGTCTGTAAGTCTTCCAAAAGGAACAGTAATCAAGGCTTTTCCATCAATAGCCAGTAGATCGTAAATTTTAGCGATCGCCTTTAGAGGACCTTCTAGATCGCGGGACTCTATATTTTCGCCATAGCCTCCTGAAGGATCGTCTGCTTGCCCTACGTGTTCGACACTCGAAATTGATACTATTGCGTCATATTTTTCCGTTAATGGCAAACTCATCAAATCCTGATTTTCTACACCTAGATCGACTTCAAATTTATCTACAATTCGTCTCGATCTGATCCCAATATTTTCGCTCAAAGAGTTTTCATAGTGGGAGAGTACGTTGCCCACTTCTAGGATTTTTTGAGGATTTTCCAGATTGGCAATAAAATCAAAGGCAATGGAAATTTCTACGGCTCTTTCTGTCGGATTATTAAATTTTATCCGATTGTAATATAACTCTTTACCTTTAAAGGTAAAGGTTCTTGTCCACTTACTCATTTTTTCCTCAAAAAGCAAACTCTGAAGTTTTCCTGTGCAGGTAACGCTGAAGGTAGGGACTTCTCGCTGGGAGTATCAAATTTAGCGTTCAACCAGCCATTATAGTTCCCAATTGCACCACAACTTATAAAATTTAGCGATCTTAACGGTCCTTAATACAGTAACTGTAAATAAATATCTGCTCGCCTTTCGTTAGCTTCGTCTTGGCTTTCGACTTCGAGGTGACTGGCAATCGAACATCGCGCCAAAATTCACTCATTCCCACACCCTCCAAGGAGCCTCTCCATTATCCCAAAGTTCGTTCAAATATTTATACTCGCGGTAAGTATCCATCGCGAAAAAGAAACCTTCGTGGCGGTACGCCATCAATTGTCCCTGGGCAGCTAACCGCTCTAGTGGCTCTCGCTCAAAAAAACAATCATCCCCGCTCAACGCCTCAAATATGCTGCGGTGAAGTACCAAAAATCCCGCACTAGCCCAGCCATCTATTTGAGGTTTTTCCGTAAATTCCAGAACTTTGCCTTTGTTGTCCACATCTAAAATCCCATATCGAGATATCGGACGCACTGTACTAACAGTTGCTAGCTTACCGTGAGACTTATGAAAATCCACCAGCGCCCCAATATCGATATCAGCAACTCCATCACCGTATGTCACCATAAAGGTATCATCAGTAATGTATTTCTCCACACGTTTCACCCGCCCCCCAGTCATGGTGTCCGGGCCTGTTTCAGCCAGTGTCACCTTAAAATCTTGCTCGCGGTGCTCCTCGTGATAGGTAATCTGATTTTGGCGGCCCAGGCAAATAGTAAAATCATTATTCATGGCTTCATAATTCAGGAAATATTCCTTAATCATGTTGCCCCGATAGCCCAAACACACAATAAACTCGCGAAAACCGTAATGGGCATAGGTTTTCATAATATGCCAGAGAATCGGATATCCGCCCACATCTACTAGCGGCTTAGGACGAAATTCTGTTTCTTCTCGGAGACGTGTCCCCAAACCGCCGGCTAATATAACTACTTGCATGGTTTAACATCTTGAAAATTGTACACAACCGCCGATCGTTCACAACAGGTATTTATTGTTGCAAACCAAGAACTATCTTTTCTGAAAAAATCCTCAAACCTTAGCCATCCTCGCCTCTACCATCATCCGCACCACATCGGGCATTTTATATTTTGCCTCCCAGCCCAATTTTTCTTTTGCCTTACCCGGATTTCCCCTCCCAACAGCAATCTCTGTCGGTCTGTAAAGACTCGCATCGGTTACTAAATGTTCCTGCCAATCCAAACCCGCAGAAACAAACGCTGTCTGCACAAACTTCTCCAAAGGATAACTTACACCCGTGGCAATTACATAATCGTCCGGTTCTTGCTGCTGCAACATCAAATACATCGCCTCCACATATTCTGGAGCCCAACCCCAGTCCCGCTGCACTGAAATATTTCCCAAATGCAGTTTTTCGGAACTACCCGCAGCAATTCGGCAGACAACAGATACAATCTTTTGGGTAACAAACCTCTCCGGTCGCAGCGGCGACTCGTGATTGAACAGAATACCAGAACACGCAAACAAATTGTACGCTTCCCGATAATTCGCTACTTCCCAAAATGCTGTTGCTTTTGCCACGGCGTAGGGGCTTCTGGGACGAAAGGGGGTATTTTCATCCGCTGCACTGCCTCCGGTATCCCCAAAACATTCGCTGGAACTGGCATTGTAAAGTTTAATTTTACCGCCTGTAAACCGAATTGCTTCTAACAGATTTAATGTTCCTGTGGCAATGCTTTCAAGGGTTTCTACTGGTTGTTCAAAAGACAGCCCGACGGAACTTTGACCTGCTAGATTATACACTTCGTCGGGTTCAATTTTCGCTAGTACCTGCAAGACGCTGCGAAAATCGTTGAGAGACATGGATTCTAGTTTTACTCTATCTCGGATGCCCAAACGGGCCAGGTTTCCGAAACTAGACATTTGGGCGTCCCTGGAGGTGCCACAAACTTCATAACCTCGATCGAGCAACAGTTTAGCTAAATAAGCTCCGTCCTGACCTGATATACCGCTAATTAACGCTTTTTTCATATCACATTTTGCTTTCAAAACTATACCGTAGCTGTTGCTATTTTTCCAGTTGTTTAACTTTTATAGTCGTAATTTTTATTATTTTTAATATTTGGGATTTTCCCAGGACTTACCATATCAAGTTTAAGCGCTTACTAAAAACCAACAACAAATTTATCATCAAGCAGACCCGAAAGCCGGATCGAAGTATGATTGCAAAAAGTTCGATCGATAGCTGGGAGTAGCAGCATAAGGATATCGTAGGGACACGGCACTGCCATGTCCCTACGATATTTCATTTTGTACTCGCCAACTATCGACTGCCAAAAGTCTCTACCGCTCGAAAACAGAAATAATCAGTCAGCTAGAAATCGACTCAAAAGTACAAAATATCAGCATTTTTACCTTCTGCCGAATGACTAATGCCTTCTGCCTTTGGGTACTAGGCTTCCCATCTTTGGGCGACCAATTCAGCCAAGTCAACCACCCGCTGACTGTAGCCCCATTCATTGTCGTACCAAGCCAACAGCTTCACCATGTCGCCATCCATCACCAGCGTTAAGCTGGAATCCAGAATCGAAGAAGCATCACTTCCGCGATAGTCGCAGGAAACTAAAGGCAAATCGTTGTACTCCAAAATCCCTTTCATGGAGCCAGAGGCAGCTTCTTTGAACACTTGATTTACTTGCTCGGTAAAAGTCTTTTTCTCTACCTGAGCCACAAAATCGACTACGGAAACATTGGGAGTCGGCACGCGCATGGCGATACCGTTTAACTTGCCCTTCAATTCTGGAATCACCAAAGCCACAGCTTGGGCTGCTCCGGTAGAAGTCGGCACAATATTCATTGCTGCCGCCCGGGCCCGCCGCAAGTCGCGGTGGCTGGCATCCAGCAAGCGCTGGTCGCCAGTATAGCTGTGGGTAGTGGTCATCATGCCTTTGACGATGCCAAAATTTTCGTGCAGCACTTTCAGTACAGGAGCCAGACAGTTGGTAGTACAGCTAGCATTGCTGATGACTGTGTAGTCACTGTGCTTGTAGTTGTGGTGGTTGACTCCCATCACATAAGTGCCAACTTCAGAACCCTTGCCGGGAGCGGTAATTAGCACTTTTTTAGCGCCGGCAGTGATATGCTTCGATGCACCAGCTTGGTCAACGAAGACGCCGGTCGATTCAATAATCAGATCAATACCCCAATCTTTCCAAGGCAAGTTTAGCGGGTTGCGATCGCTCACGCATTTAACTGTCTTGCCGTTGAGAGTAATGGAATTTTCATCCGCACTGATGTCCACATTCTTCAACGTTCCCATCATGGAATCGTATCTGAGCAAGTGAGCATTACTTCTGGGATCGGAAGTGTCATTAATAGCTACCAACTCTAGCTGGCTGTTTTCTCTGCCCAGCCAGCAGCGCGCAAAACTGCGCCCGATACGTCCAAAACCATTGATCGCGACTCTAATCACCTTGTACCTCCTAACGATGGCAGCCTCTAGCTCAGGCTTAAATTTTGAAAAAATTTAAGAATTGACTTATGAGACAAGATCATATCGCAAAGGTCGATCCTTTCTAACTTTTTGTGTCGATCAAAAAAGCTTGAACTTTTCTAGAAGGCTGAAATTGCAAGGCAGAAGGCATTAGGCTTTCTGTCGCTGGTTACTGGTAAAGCTGATGGGCTGCAATATAACTGCCGACAACTTCCGGGACTAAGTAGCGGAGGTCGATCCTTTCGGCGCAGCAGCGGCGGATGTGGCTCGACGAAATTTCGATCGCCGCCATCGAAAGCACCTCCCAGTGAATTTCCACGTCCAGAAGAGCCATTTGTTCGGCAACTCGCCGGCCAACAGCATTTGCCTGAACCTGCATCCTGTCTCCCCCGGAATCGATGGGTTTTCCACTCGGACAATCTCCCCACTCCGACACTCCCTCAATCTCCTGGCTTTCTCCTGTCTCTGGATCTCCCTGAGTCGGACGCGGGGCCACCAACCAGTCGCACAACCCGGCAATTTCCATGCACCGATGCCATTTGGGGAGAGTAAGGAGTGCGTCGCTACCAATAATCCAGTACCACCGATCGTCCCCTGGATACAATTTTTGCAAATACAGCAGGGTGTCAATCGCAAAAGAACTGCCTCTGGGATTGGCTTCCGGCGGCGAAAGCAGGAAGTCTGGGCGATCGGCGATCGCGAGAGCGAGCATTTCCCGGCGCTGCTCAAAACTTGCCAAATTCGGACGCCACTTGTGAGGAGGAGAGCGATCCGGTACCCAAATGACTCGATCGAGATTAAATTGACTCGCAGCCGTCTGGGCCACCAACACGTGACCCCAGTGAACCGGGTCAAAAGTCCCCCCCAAAATCGCTATTTTCGCCATATTTCCCAAAAATCAGGATTAGTAGAGACATCGCCCAAATTTTATGTTTGTATCGTTTTACCCGTAAGCTCTATCGCTTTTCGACTTATTCGACTAACTGCATAACTTGGTATATATACAATTAAGTGAGAACACATACTATCTATAGTTGCTGTAGTTGAGTTGCGATCGAGTCAATCTCTCACTTTCAAGAAAAAATGACCGTACCACTAGATAAATGACTACAAAATGAGCGAAATTTTGTTGTTCGTGGTAGTGTTTGTAAATCCTTATGGGTTTTACCCTCAATCTTGGTAAAAAGGTTGTGGGGCTTTTGCTGCCGTATCCCAGCACAGCAGGCGGATAGAAATAGAAAGAATGCAGGAGTATGTAACCGCTCAAAATTCGTCTGTTGGCCCAGACCCCAGACCCCATTCTCTCTGACCTGCAATTTTCGAGCTGTGACTGTTCCGGAAAACTACTCGGTACTAAGTCATATAGGATACAAGACAAACATCTCTACAAGTCCCGCAAATCTAGGGACGCGCAGAGAATTTTGTACAAAATCTCTAGCGAACTGTATCCTGAAAAAACAATTCTTGATATGATATCGCGTGTTATTGGCGTGGTGTGGTGTGTGAGGAGCGAAGATGCCGAGTTCTGTTGATTTCAACGGTAGACCATTTCATTTCATCGGCATTGGTGGGATTGGGATGTCAGCCCTTGCCTACATTCTAGCTAAACGCAAGTTGCCTGTGTACGGCTCGGACATTAAATCGAGTCACATAACCGAGCGCTTGCAAGGAATGGGAGCTCACATTTTTTGGCGTCAAGACGCCAGCAATTTTGAATTATTTCAAACTGCCCTCAACGGTAGTAGTCCCGACCGGGGGGCGCTTGGGGTCGTATCCTCGGCAGTCGCTGGCACCGCAGGGACTTCCGTCGCGACAGCCCAAGCTCCCAAATTGAACGGCAACGGTTCAAGCGCCCAAGCAATTCCAAGATTGCCTCAAGTAGTATGTTCGACGGCAATTCACCCGGAAAATGCCGAATATCGAGCTGCTTTAGATTTGGGCTGTCCGATTTTTCATAGATCGGATGTGTTGGCAGCGTTAATTCAAGATTACCAAAGCATAGCCGTAGCTGGGACTCACGGCAAAACTACTACTAGCAGCTTAATCGGTTTCATGCTGATGGCTGCGGGTCTAGACCCGACGATTGTGGTAGGAGGCGAGGTAAATGCTTGGGAAGGCAATGCCCGTTTGGGGGAAGGGCCCTACTTAGTTGCCGAGGCTGATGAATCCGACGGTTCTCTCGTCAAGCTAGTAGCCAAAATTGGCATAGTGACGAATGTGGAACTCGATCATCCAGACCATTACGATACCCTCGACCAGGTAATAGACACATTTAAGGTGTTTGCCCAAAACTGTCAAACCTTGGTGGGCTGCATTGACGACCAAATCGTCAAAGATTGCCTTCAGCCTAATGTCAGCTACAGCTTGCAGCAAAACAGCGGTGCTGACTATACGGCTTCAGGCGTGGAATACGGATCCGAAAGCACCAAGGCTGGCATTTGGGAGCGAGGAGCTTTCCTGGGGGAAATGGAGTTGAAGTTGCTAGGCAAACACAATCTCAGCAATGCACTAGCTGCGGTAGCAGTGGGTCGATTGTTGGGGTTAGAGTTTTCGGCGATTGCCAAAGCGATTGCTGGTTTTGAAGGAGCTCGCCGCCGTTTTGAGGTGCGGGGTTTTCACAATGACATCCTGTTTGTGGACGACTACGCCCACCATCCTAGCGAAATTCGTGTCACCTTGGCGGCGGCTCGCTTGCGCATTGAAGGTAGCGAAAAAAATCCCAAATCCCGAAGAGTGGTTGCGATTTTTCAACCGCACCGTTACAGCCGGACTCTGACATTTTTGCCAGAATTTGCTCAATCTTTTGGGGATGCTGATTTGGTTGTGGCTTGCGATATTTATAGTGCTGGAGAACCGAATTTAGGAGAAATTAGCGGGCAGCAGGTTGCTGATTTGATTGCTAAAGAAGGTCGAAAGGTTGAGTTTGGGCCTTCCCTGGAGTCGGTAAGTAAGTTTTTAACCGAAAATCTGCAACCGGGGGATTTGGCTCTGTTTTTGGGTGCTGGCAATCTGAATCAGATTATTCCAGAGGTTATGGCTTTTTATCAACAAGCCGATCGCCCGAATTAGCTCAATCGCACGCCCAAAAGAGTTGAGCCACAGCCAGGGCGGTGCAGGTTATACCGACACTGCTGAAAGGCTCGCTCACAGGGGCGGCATAAGTTAGGTAAATGAATTTTCAACCACGTCTTCGAGCGCAGGTATTTTTAAGGATTTTCAAGATGGTGACTATCTCGAATGACTCCTCTGTTAAGGACAATCGGCGAGTGTATTCTCCTATTTCTTTGCGGGGAACTGATTGCAAGATTAACTCCCAAGTTTCGCTGGCAGGCCTGACTTCGTTCCGAGTCGGCGGCCCGGCCGAGTGGTACATTGCTCCCCGTAGTATGGAGGCTTTGCAAGCGAGTTTTGCCTGGGCACACGATGAAGGGATGCCGGTGACTCTGCTGGGTGCAGGTTCTAATTTGTTGGTGAGCGATCGGGGTTTGTCCGGTTTGGTCGTCGGCACTCGCTACCTCAAACAGGTGAATTTTAATCCAGAAACAGGTCAAGTTACAGCGGGGGCGGGGGAGTCAATTCCCCGCCTCGCTTGGTTGGCTGCTAAACGGGGCTGGAAAGGTCTAGAATGGGCAGTCGGCATACCGGGCACCGTGGGAGGGGCTGTGGTGATGAATGCAGGCGCTCACAGAGGCTGTACTGCTGATATTCTGGTCAACGCTCGCGTCCTCTCCCCTGGTGGCAAGGTGGAAATTCTGACTCCCCAAGAGTTGGAGTACCGCTACCGGACTTCGGTGCTGCAAGGGGGCGATCGGCTAGTAACAGAAGCGACTTTCCAGTTACAGCCGGGATTTGACCGATCGCAAGTAATGGCAGAAACTAATGACCATTTCAGCCAGCGGCGGACAACTCAACCTTACCACTTACCGAGCTGTGGCTCAGTCTTCCGCAACCCCGGCCCGAAGACTGCAGGTTGGTTCATCGAACAAGCGGGACTGAAGGGATATCAGATCGGCGGGGCGCAAGTAGCTCAGCGCCATGCTAATTTTATTCTTAACTGCGGGTCGGCAACGGCCAATGATATTTTTCAAGTGATCCGCCACGTTCAACAGCAAGTCGAGCAGCGGTGGTCGCTGTTGTTGGAGCCAGAAGTTAGAATACTGGGAGAGTTTCCCTTCTAGGGCATTATTAAAGTAATAAGGAAACGGCAGACTGCCAGCCCACACACCATCACAAAGTAGCTATGACAAAATCAGGACAAGGATTTGGCTTCGGCCTGGGCAAAATGAAAGAACTGACTGAAGCTTTCAAAAAAGCTCAGCAGGTTCAAGAAGGAGCTAAAAAGCTCCAAGAAGAGTTGGATCAAATGGAAATTGAGGGAACTGCCGGCGGCGGCTTGGTCAAGGTTTTTCTTAGCGGCAACCAAGAACCCCGCCGCGTGGAAATCTCACCGGATGCCCTCGGTGAAGGTGCTGATGTGGTTTCTGAACTCGTCACTGTGGCGATGCAGGATGCTTACGCTAAGTCTACGATGACGATGCGGGAGAAAATGGAAGAACTCACCGGCGGACTGAATCTCCCCGGTTTCGGTTAGTCATCAGTCATCAGTCATTAGTTATTAGCTATCTGTGTTTAAAAATGGCTCTATAGCTAATGACTGATTGATTTCTCTGAATCAGGAAACATTGCGAAAAAGGAGAAAGGAAAAATTTTCTTTCTTCCTTCCGCTGACCAATTACTAATTATCAATTACTAATTTAATGTCTTATAAATTATTATTTGTCTGTCTCGGAAACATCTGCCGATCGCCCTCAGCAGAAAATATTATGAATCACTTAATTCAACAAGCTGGTTTGAGCGATCGCATTACCTGCGATTCGGCCGGAACAGCTAGCTATCACATTGGCAGTCCCCCTGACAGGCGGATGGCATTGGCGGCGCGGAAGCGAGACATTGAATTGTTAGGCGAAGCCCGCCAATTTACCAGGAAAGATTTTGAAAATTTTGATTTGATTCTGGCTATGGATCGCGACAATTATCGCAATATTCTTGCCCTGGATGCTACGGGAAAGTATAAAGATAAAGTGCGGCTGATGTGCGATTTTTGCCAGAAATACGACCTTAAAGAAGTGCCAGATCCTTACTACGGCGGCCCGGAGGGATTCGATCGAGTAATTGATTTGCTGCACGATGCTTCCGAAGGTTTGTTGGAGTACGTTATAAATCAGGAAAATTTAACAATTACCAATTAACAGTTACCAATTACCAATTACCGACTAAATGGTGTTCCATCGCAAAGCGAACGAGTTCTGCTCGGTTGTTGCTGTCGGTTTTTCTGAACAAGCTGCTGACGTGCTTTTCGATCGTTCGAGGGCTGAGGTGGAGTGTGGAGCCTATTTGAATATTAGAAAGACCTTCTGTCAGCAAATCTAGGACTTGCCGCTCTCGCTGAGTCAAAGTCGGAGCATTTTGGCTGGGAGATGCCCGTGAAGCGGAGCTATCCCGTAGGGAATCGCCTGTCTTTGACTTTTGAGTTGAAAAATCCGCTTCTGGCTTGCCATTGGCTCTGCTGCGTGCCTCTGTTGGCATTGGTTCGGGTTCCGGGGAACGAGAGGGGGCCTGAGCGATTAAAGCGTAGCGATCGAGCAAAGAGCGAATAACCGCCCCCAATTCCTGGAGTTCAAAAGGTTTAGCCAGATAATTGTCGCACCCCATCTGATAGCCGCGAATCCGTTCCTGCGTGCTCGTGCGTTCCGTCAAAAAAATCACCGGCAGCAAGCGGAAAGCGGGACGAGTCCGAACTCGCCGCACGAATTCGTAGCCATCCATCTCGGGCATTGTAATGTCGGTAACAATCAAGTGGGGCTGAAATTCATCTACCAGGCCTAAAGCTTCTTTGCCGTTCTCAGCAGCTATTACAGAGTATCCGGTAATTTCTAGATAATCAGTAATTGACAAGCGAGTCGCGAAATCGTCGTCAGCAACCAGAATCGTTAATGGCATGGGGGAATTAAAAATTAAACATTAAAAGTGACTAATTTCACTTTTAATGTTTAATTCTACTGTTTAATTCTCTTGATAACTTGCAGTTAAAGTAGCCGGTTGTCCTAATTTGCCCTCCAAAGCTACGCCGCGCCCGTTGGCTGCCAAATGCCGCAGAGTTTTGTAAATTGTCTCGATTTGCTCTGGTCTTCCTGCTTTTTTGGCTAGTTCTGCTACAGACAGAGGTTTTTGGGCGTCTTTGAGCACTTGCAGTACCCGTTGCTGCAAGTCCAATACAGCAGCGGCAGCTTTTTTGCCTGCTTCAACCCCTGGCTGGTGATAGGCATTGACATTCACCAAGGAACCGTAAAAACCTACGGCTCTTTCGTAGAGGGCGATTAATGCTCCTACTGTCCGAGGGTTGACTTGGGGAATTGTGACAGTAATGGAATCTCGGTGATTTTCGTACAAAGCTTGTCGAGTTCCCTGCAATAAACCCGACAAATAATCTCCTGAAGTGACGCCGGTTTCTACTTCTGGGGAAATGCCTTGCCTGTCTTCCAAAACTTCGATAAATGTTAGGAAGAAATTCGGCACGCCGTCTCGCAGTTGCTGGACGTAAGCGTGTTGGTCGGTGGTGCCTTTGTTGCCGTAAACTGCGATTCCTTGATGAACTGTATTGCCGTCTAAATCTTCCTGTTTGCCGATCGATTCCATGACTAATTGCTGCAAGTAGCGGCTGAACAATAGCAAGGAATCTTTGTAAGGCAAAACTACCATATCTTTTTCGCCACGTCCGTTGCAAGCAAAATACCAGGACATTGCTAACAAGGCGGCGGGATTGTTTTTAATTTCGGGGGTTCTGGTAGCTTCGTCCATGACTTTAGCGCCGTCTAGCATCGCCCGAATGTCGATGCCTTGCAAAGCTGCTGGCAAAAGTCCGACTGCTGACAATTCGGAAGTGCGTCCTCCCACCCAATCTGCCATTGGAAAAGTGGTGATCCAGCCTTCGGATTTGGCTAATTTGTCTAGTTGGCTGTCAACTCCGGTGATGGCAATTGCTTGTTTGGCAAAATCCAGTTTTTCGGCGGCGAAGGCTTTTTGAACTTCGATCATACCGTTGCGGGGTTCGGGGGTGCCGCCGGATTTGGAGATAGTAATTACTAGGGTGCTGGCGAGTTTGTCTTTGATTTTGTTGAGGATTCGATCGATCCCGGCCGGGTCAGTGTTGTCGATAAAATGAATTGCTAGGGGCGGAATGTCTGGGGATAAAGCTTCGGCGACAAATTGGGGGCCGAGGGCAGAACCACCGATGCCGATCGAAATTATGTCGGTAAATTGCGGAGCAAAGGGCGGTTTAATATCGCGGTTTTGAACTTTCTTGACAAATGTTTCGACTTGTGATATCCCTTCGACTATTTCTTGTTTTAATTCTGGAGTGGGAGCTAAATCGGGGTTTCGCAGCCAGTAGTGGCCCACCATGCGGTTTTCGTCGGGATTGGCGATCGCACCTGCTTCTAAAGCTGCCATGTCTTTGAAAGCTTTGTCAAATTTGGGCTTCAGTGCTGCTGCGAAAGCGTCGTCGAATCCCATGCGGCTGATATCGAGGTAAAGTCCCAATCCCTCGTGATAGTAAAGCCAGTCTTGATAGCGTTGCCAGAGTGCTGCGGCGTCCATAGGAATTCTCTACAATTTTTTTAATGTTCGATCGGGGTCGTCAGGAATCCACCAATTGTAGTTTAAAACGATCTGATGTACGGCTTTTGCAGAATCCCAATAAATTTAAGCATTAGTCGTCTGAAGGCAGCCTGCGCCGAAAGCAGCCAAACCATTCGGCAGAATTAAACAACAAAAATATGACTTGGGGAACACTCTTAGTAGGTAGATCCCCGATTGATGGCAACACCCCATAGATAGATCGAAAGTCAAGCAGCAGCAGCACAGAGTTTTAAATGTGGTCGAGGTTGGGCTTTGGGCACTGGTTTAACAATATTCAAATTCGGGCGATCGGGATCTGTAAAATAGGCATTGCCGTCAGGTTAAATATACTTTTAGCTGTCACTCAATAATCGGCTAAAAATATAGTTAACAACGGTCAACTATCTGAAGTGTAGTATAATATACAGATATTAGAATAAAAGTGCGATCGACTATGCTTGCTCTATCTCCCGAATTAAAAGAAAGGTTAGCAACTCCGCTCAAAATCGGCGATTTTGAAGTTAAAAGCCGCGTCCTGCAATCGCCCTTATCCGGCGTTACCGATTTGGTATTTCGCCGCCTGGTGCGCCGCTACGCGCCGGATTCGATGATGTACACGGAAATGGTGAACGCTACGGGTTTGCACTACGTGAAGCAACTGCCGAGAATTATGGAAGTTGACCCGAACGAGCGCCCGATTAGCATTCAATTGTTTGACTGCCGGCCGGATTTCTTGGCAGAAGCGGCCCAGAAAGCTGTGGCAGAAGGAGCGGATACAGTTGATATTAATATGGGCTGTCCGGTTAACAAAATTACTAAAAACGGTGGCGGTTCTTCCCTGCTGCGGGACCCGGAAACGGCCGAGGCAATTGTGCGGGCTGTTGTGGAAGCGGTAGATGTTCCTGTCACCGTTAAAACTAGAATCGGTTGGACTGACAAAGAAATTAATATTTTGGAATTTGCGAAGCGGATGCAAGATGCGGGAGCAAAAATGATTACCGTGCACGGCCGCACTCGATCGCAAGGTTACACCGGCCCGGCAAAATGGGAGTGGATTCGCCGAGTCAAAGAAGTTTTATCGATTCCAGTTATTGCTAACGGGGATATTTTTTCAGTGGAAGCAGCGATGCGATGTCTGGAAGAAACCGGGGCAGATGGAGTGATGTGTTCGCGGGGAACTTTGGGCTATCCTTTTTTGGTGGGAGAAGTTGATTATTTCTTGAAAACTGGTGAAGAAAAGATAGCTCCGACACCAATTGAACGCCTCGAATGTGCTAAGGAACATTTGCGGGCTTTGTGGGAATATAAAGGTGAAAGCGGTGTCTGCCAAGCGCGCAAGCACTTAACCTGGTATGCTAAGGGTTTCCCCGGCGCTGGGGAATTGCGGGGCGTGTTGGCTGTGGTAGAAACGGTTGAACAAGGTTGCGATTCGATCGATCGCGCGATCGAGCAATTGCCCGCAAGTTGAAATAAACTTAGATATTGCACCATTGTTAATAAGCGTTTCACGGGCGGGCTCTCCTGCCCACCCCACAATAAAATCTAATCTTTGTGGAACAGGCATCTTGCCTGTTCTTGAGAATGGTGCAAGCTAAAATAAACAAAACCCACCTCTGCGGGCTAAGATTTAAGACAAAGTTAAAAATTTGTGTGTGGGGGAAAGCATGGATTCCTTAAAAGGGCGAGATTTATTAAGTCTGGCAGATTTAAGCATTGACGAATTAAATTATTTGCTGGATCTAGCAGCCAGTTTAAAATCGGGAATGGTCAAGCTGAAACGCAATAAAGTTCTCGGCTTGTTATTTTCCAAAGCTTCAACGCGAACGCGGGTAAGTTTTACGGTGGCAATGTATAAATTGGGAGGGCAAGTGATTGACCTCAATCCCAACGTTACACAAGTCAGCCGCGGGGAACCTTTGGTAGATACAGCCAGGGTTTTAGACAGATATTTAGACATTTTGGCGATTCGGACTTTCGAGCAAAAGGACTTAGCAACTTTTGCCAATTATGCGAAAATTCCTGTAATTAATGCGCTGACAGATGACGAACACCCATGTCAAGTGCTGGCGGATTTAATGACAGTAAAAGAGTGTTTTGGCAAGCTAGAAGGATTGACACTGACTTATTTTGGCGACGGTAACAACATGGCAAATTCGCTGATGTTGGGCTGTGCAATGACCGGGATAAATGTCAGAATTGCTTGTCCTGAAGAGTTCGGGCCGAATCTTGATATTGTGGCAAAAGCTAAGGCAATTGCTCAGGGAAAAACCGAAGTTACTGTAACTGCTGATGCGGAAGCTGCTGCTAAGAATTCTCAAGTGATTTATACTGATGTTTGGGCGAGTATGGGACAGGAAGAAGAAGCAAAAATCAGGATTCCTTTGTTTGAACCCTATCAGGTAAATGAACAATTGCTGAAGTTAGCAGATAAGAATGCAATTGTATTGCACTGTTTGCCCGCACACCGGGATGAAGAGATTACCGATGCAGTGATTGAAGGCAGTCAATCGCGCGTTTGGGATCAGGCAGAAAATCGGATGCACGCTCAGCAGGCTTTGCTGGCAAGCATTCTAGAAAGCGATTAGGAATAGAGAAGGGAAGAGAAGAATCCCCCGAATGAAGAATAAGAGAAAAGCCATTCTCTCCATCTCTTCTATTCTCTTTCTCTGCGCCCTCTGCGCCCTCTGCGGTTAACAAAAAAAACATAATTCACAAACGAAGACAATTGATACAGCCGTCTTCAATTTGATACCAGAGGGGGCAACATTGCCTGAATTGCGATATTGAAAGCGGGAAATTCGATCGGTGAAATGCTCGCAGCTTCCCCAAGAATTACTTCGCTTTGATACCCATCCACCGCGGGTTCTCGAAAAACCTGGAGTTGTCGATCGCCCACATTTAGCACCCAATAATCGGCAATTCCCGATCGCGCGTAAATTTTGGCTTTAATTTCGCGATCGAAAGTTAAGCTGCTGTCTGCCACTTCGATAATTAGATATACTTCTGAGCGAGTGGGATGGTGAGTCGCATAGTCAAAAGGATCAATTCTGACTGCGGCGATATCCGGTTCTGGTTCAGAATTGTCATCAAGGGCGATCGGATCTTGCATTCGTACCCACGCCAGATTTGCAAAAAGGCTTTGCAGCAATCTATCTGTACGCCCTAAAGCGGAGGTATGAGCAGTTCCTTTTGCACTCATTTTGATGATATTTCCTGAAAGTAATTCGACTCGTTCCTCTGGGTAAAAAAATCCCATCTCTCCCAGTTTGTGATACTCTTTAACTGTCCATTTACGGAGCGTAAAAGCAGCGTCTGTTGTTAGCATATCTCGATTGATAAATTTATAATTAGATGTGGGATGATTTTATTTTAGCTTATGATATTAACGGATTTAACTGGTTCCCCGGCTCTGCCTGGGAACCGATATCTAGAGGCTCTGCCTCGGAAGCTTTTATGGAAATTGGAGGCACAGCCTCCGGATATGCGTTACCAGGCAGAGCCTGGTAACGAGTAGACGAGTAGACGAGTAGACGAGTTAAGATGCTCCGAGATTGATTTTTGTTACTTCACCGGCGAGAACATTAACTGTTTGTTGAATTTGACTTCCGTCAACTTTCAACTGATAAGTTCCCGGAGAAAGCTCGATCGCCCCAAACCATCCTTTACCATCGGCGCGCAGTTGGCGCACCTGGCCAACAGCATCGATCGACTGCAATGTCAAGCTAGCACCGTCGCAATTTCGAGTGCACCGCTGCAAATTTCCGGCGATCGCACCTGTAGTCGGCCGCGACTTCCAAGGCATATCGGGAACGGCTGCTGCTGTCGCCCACACAGGCTGAGTTTCATAGGTTTTGCCCGTCGCAGCATCAACGTATTGACTCGGCACAGAAAGCGCGGTGTAAAACAAATCGTTGCTTTGGGGAACGTATTTCCAAGGCTGGCGGGGCAAATCACCGCTACCGCCCGATCGCAGTTCCACATTCGTGTACACGTTGCTGCTAGCGTAGGAATAAAGCACCGTACCCGCTACGTGATTTCCTTTTGCAGACGGCTGTTCGGCGCGGCGTACCTGGGCTAGGGTGTCTTCGATGTAGTTGAGGTAATTGCCGGGGCCGATCGCAATTTGGCGGTTGTACTGGTGGTCTTTGGCGTACTCGATCCAGTTGTCGTAAGCGAGTTTTTGCGATCGTTTGTACTCGCGCTGGTAAGTCATCGGCATCGCCATGTCTACGATCCCTTCTTCCAGCCAAGCGCGCCAATCTTGCAATACTTCTTTGTAAGGCTGCGTTTGATACCACCCTGCATCGTTTTGCGGGCCGTCTCCCCAGGCGATCGTGGCGGCGGTAATTTTAACGCGCGGTTTAATCGCAAGGCTTTCTACATAAAGCTTTCGCACCAAATTTGTTACCTGGTCGCGCCGCCACTGCATCCACGCGGGATCGGTGGGTGCGGGTTTGCCCGATCGACCTGTTTGCTGATTGAAACGGGCGATCGAAGTCGGATTGTAGCCCCAAGTCGGCCCGCCGTAGCGCACATAATCCAACTGTACGCCGTCCACATCGTAGCGTTTCAGCAAGTCCAAATAGACGGAAACAGTATAATCTACGGCGTCTGGATGACCGGGATCGAGATAGCCTTGGGCTTCCCCACCGTAAGTCAGCATCGCCCAATTGTCGTTCCCTGGGGCCGAAGGCCCGTGTTGTTGCCAAACGTGACCGGCGGGAAGTTTGGTACCCGAAACCACAGGCAGCGTCACCATCCAAGCGTGTACTTCAATGCCTGCGGCGTGGGCTTTGTCAATCAAATCTTGCAGGGGATCGAAACCGGGGGGAACGTTGGGATCGAGGGTGCGGGGTTCGATCGCACTCGTGTAAAAAGCATCGCCACGGCGGCGGACTTGGGCGACGATCGCGTTGGCATTGGCCCGCTGCGCGTCTGCGATCAATTTTGTGACTTCTTGAGGCGTTTTGAAGCCGGGGTTGAAGGCGTCCACCCAGAAGGCTCGAAATTCGGCGGTTTGGGTTTGCGGGGGCATAGTTGCGTTAGCGAAGCCCTCGAAGAGGATCGCGCGGGATGGGAAGTTTGAGAACCAACCAGGAGTCAGCAGAAAACTAATTGTTAAGCCAATCAGGAACAAGCTTGACAAAAAGAATGTTTTGGTATTTCGCATCAGAAATGTGTGAGAGAGCGTTTAACAATCCTTTACGGACTTTTGGTTTGAGCGTCCGCTTGACATTTTCGCACAATGGTAAATTAATTGGGCAGATCGGTAAATAGTTGAGTAATACCGCTGGGAGAGTCGAGAATGAGATTAAAATTGACCTCGGCAAAATGGGCGATATTTTCCGATCTTTCAATATAGCGGTTGAGCCAGTAAATTGAATCCGCTACACCACTTAACATAGTTTTACAGGCTAAATACGGTTTTAATGATTTTCATTTTGGCTGTATCAATGCCGCATTCAAGTTTGGAAATTGGAGTTAGGCTTTTCCACTTGCCTTTATTCGCGGTGAAGATAGCATCGGCAGTTTTTTCGGCATCAATATTTTCAAAGCCGCCTATTTTATTAGTTGATAAATAGTTGAGACGGTCAAAAATTTCATCTCTTGATGCACGTTTCACACTGACTATTTCAGGTGCTGGCGGTGGCGGTGCAACTGGAGCAGGCGATAGAAAGAAGACTTTGGCAAGTGCATCCAACTTTTTACCCTTAGTAATGCCACATTTTAAGCTGATAACAGGGTTAAAGTTTGACCACGTTTCCCGATTGGCTGCTGAAATGCGATTAGCTGCTACAATAACATCCAATCCCTTCAATGCACTTCCTGGTTCTGCAACCAAATATCTAAGTGCAGCGAGAATAGTATCTCTTGATGCTATGCTAAGGTTAACTTTTGGTATGACTTCCCTTGCCAAAATTTTAGCTTGCTCAATGTTTTTAGATTCTGGCTCAATGATTATGCACCAGACTCGCTCTAGTTCAGCTTGTTGAGCGACTGCATAAATAAACGAATTGCTGACTACTTGATATTGATAATCACCTGTTTCTTTAACAATCACAGGAATCCAATTGTGTCCGCCAGCTTGCAGAACTGCCTCGGCTGCGGCGGTGATGATAAACTCTGATTCAGAGCAGGGTTCTCCTGGTTCAATATCAGCTAATGGCAGGTGCATCAGCTTACCGATGTCATCATACTTACTCATTCTAAGAAATACTCCTTAATTAGACCCGAATAGTGTTCTAAAGCGATCTTGTTGAGAAAGACAGCGGGAATGTGAGAGAAGGCAGCATTAGCAACACTAGCATAACTGGGAATACTGAAGATAGTTTTAATATCTTTTCCACTTGTAGATTTAGGCCAATAATATGGTAGCAGATCAAAACCATCGTTTTTAGCTTGATTAATTATTTTTCCAATTTCCTGATTGGCTGTCTGAAGGGCCGGATCTGTGAGCTTCTCTCCATTGAAAAAGATTGGTAGGGCAATTGGCCCACCATCTGCTCTTACTTTTTTAATTTCAGGAATAAACTGCGTAATCACCCTAGCTGCATTGTGTAGTGAGGCTAATCCATTATGCTTGGTAGGGATGAGAACAACATCAGAGGCATAAACACTGCTTTGGCTGAAAAATAACCATTGGGTAGGGCAATCAATCAATATGTAATCATATTTAAAAACAAAAGGTTTAAGGATATCTCGCAATCTTTTTGCACCTTTTTGAACTTTTGATTCAGCTAGACGCTGATCTGTAAAGTCTTCCATGTCCTCACTTGATGGAATCACGTCAAAAAAATGTATGATTTTTCCTGGCTTGTCAATGTGAGTAAAATGAACAACTGTTTTGTTAACATCTGCTTTTGTATCAGTCAGACAGTCAGATAAAGTAATAGCTCCTACGTCTAGCCCAAGAGTTCTAGTTAAATCTCTTTGTGAATCAAAATCAACTACTAGAACCTTCTTTTTCTCTTTTCGCAAAATTGATGCTAAATTGAGCGTTGTTGTCGTTTTGCCCACTCCTCCTTTATTGTTATAGATACAAACCGTCAATGCCTGGGGCGGGTTGTCAATCAAAGATTTGATATGTTGGACAGTGGCACTAATATTACTTTTGTTAATCAGAGTGCAAGCAGTTGCTGGAATTACAACTTTCCCATGCCTCCGAAATAACTGGATATGAATGCCATTGGTAATAATGCCCCATTGAGCCGTTTGACATTTAGGAGATAGCAGATATCTTTTAATCTGTTCCCTAGACTCGTTATATTTGGGAGTACCTTCCGCTAAGCTAATTTTAGCTCCTGTCGCTATTGCCCGTCCCTTGCCTTCAACAAGTAAGTAGGGAGCGACAGGAGAGAACAAAAACTTCTCACTCTCAGTATTTTTACGCGCTGCGAAATCTACTTTCTGAGCACCCTGACCTGTTGGAAACTGTGGAAACTGGTCATTTTTAGTGAATCCAAGTGCTTCTATTAGAACCGACACAAATTGAGAGTTGACGATCGCTTCAATGGCATTCTCTGGAATGCTATCTAAAACTTGACCCCAGTTGATAGTTGTCATCATTTACAGTTAGATACTTAAGTAAAATCATAACGCTTGGTTTGAGTTTGTGTCATCGTTAGCTACCTCCCGCTCTAGCTATACGAACAGTCAACATACTTTTGGATAAGTTATATATTTTATAGTGCGCTTGACATTTTTGCACATCGGTGAAATTTTAAGCGAAAATAAACTGAACTGGCGATCGCACTTTTCTCAACAAATGATAGCACCTCACTTTCAAACCCTAGCCCTGTCGCAGGACAGCACCTCAACTGCAAGCAATTTACTCGATCGAGTAGATGGCTGGCGCCAAGAAGCAACTCGAAAGTTGCAGCAAAGCCAGAGAGGAGAAAAGGGACAATTTTTAACACCTTCCTCAGTCGCAAGTTTGATGGCGGGAATGTTTGAATTTAACTGTCCCGATATATCGCTTTTAGATGCCGGGGCTGGTATTGGTTCGCTGTTAGCAGCAGTTGTTTGCGAACTTTGTCAGCGCCCAAACAAACCGCGCAGCCTGCACGTTACAGCTTATGAAATTGACCTTATTTTGATTGAATACCTCAAGCAAACTTTAGAATTGTGCAGTATTGAATGTCAGCATTTTGGAATATCTTTTACCTGTGAGGTCCGCGAAATTGATTTTATTCAAGACAGCGCCGATATGTTGCAGCCCAATCTATTTACACAACCAGTAAAACGGGAATTTACCAATGCAATTATCAATCCTCCATATGCTAAAATAGACGCTAAATCCCCAGCCCGAACCTTGCTGCGTTCTATAGGAGTAGAAACCAGCAATCTCTACGCTGGCTTCACAGTTGCTGCCGCTCACCTGCTCAAACCAAACGGTGAATTAGTATCGATTACTCCCCGCAGCTTTTGCAACGGTTTATACTTTCGAGATTTCCGCAAAGTATTCCTTCAAATGATGGCTTTACGCCAAGTACATATCTTTGAATCCCGACAGTTGCCATTTCGCGATGATGCGGTACTGCAAGAAACTATTATTGTTCGCGCCACCAAACAAATAGAACAGCCCGATACTGTACTAATTACCTCAAGCAGCAGCGTTGGCGACGACTTGGTTTTGTCTCACCAACTGCCCTATACGGCCCTAATTAATCCCAAAGATTCAGAGCAATTTATTCGGATTCTACCGGATTCTTTCAGCCAGAAAGTAGTCGAGCAAATGGCTCAATTTACTTGCACACTAGAGGAATTAGGCTTAACAGTTTCCACCGGAAAAGTTGTAGATTTTCGCGTTCGCTCTGACTTGCGACTAAAACCTGAGAACGGTACAGTTCCGCTGATTTATCCCGCACACTTCTCGGCTGGCGGTGTTGAATATCCCACAGCAACGAGAAAGCATCAAGCTTTAGCTGTCACGGAAAAAACTGCTGCACTCCTCGTACCTAACGAACATTATGTTTTGAGCAAGCGCTTCTCCTCAAAGGAAGAGAAAAAGCGAATTGTTGCAGTTGTCTGGGATGCCAATAAAATTAATAGTTCTCGCCTTGGTTTTGAGAACCATTTGAATTACTTTCACCAACAGGGACGCGGATTAGACCTCACCCTGGCGCGGGGATTGGCCGTTTATCTAAATTCGAGCTTGGTAGATGCGTTTTTCCGACTGTTCAACGGACACACTCAAGTTAATGCTACGGATTTACGCAATTTGAAGTATCCTAATTTAGAGCAATTACTTTTACTTGGCGCTCAAATAGGAGAAATATTTCCTACACAGCGGGAGATCGATCAACTTGTCGAGACACAACTGCTAAACGCGACCAATCCGTTAGAAAATAGCCCAATGACAATCAAGAACCGTATTGATGAATCTCTAGAAATACTTGCAGCGCTGGGTTTTCCAAAAGGTCAGCTTAACGAACGTTCCGCCTTAACCCTTCTGGCTTTGCTTGACCTCAAGCCAAAGGATGCTTGGGAATCGGCAAAATCTCCACTTCGGAGAATCACACCAATTATGGAATTTATGGCTCAGCAATACGGTAAAAAGTATGCGCCAAATACGCGGGAAACTGTGCGCTGCCAGACTGTGCATCAGTTTCTAGATGCAGGTTTAATTGTTGTTAATTCTGACAGTCCCGAACGTCCGGTGAATAGTCCAAAAACTGCATATCAGATAGAAGAAAGTGTTCTCGAACTGCTGCGAACTTATGACACTTCTGACTGGGAAAAGAATGTTCGCGCTTACCTCCTTGATTTTAACGGAGAAAATCTTTTGCAGGCTTATTCAAAAAATAAAAATAGTTTCGAGTCTGAATGATGCTAAAATGCACTATTTATATGGCTGCCGCTGGCATCGGAATGGCATATACTGTGATGCCAGGGGTTGAATTGACCGGAATTGTCGATCGCACTCAGTAAATCAAATAAGTAACTAGGTAAAATATCTCTGCAATGGAAAAAAAGCATAACGCTGGATTGTGGGTATCAGTATTATACTTCGCTCAAGGTCTCCCTTACACCGTCGTTAATTTAATGTCGGTGATTTTTTTGAAAGGTATGGGAACCAGCAACGAACTCATCGGATTGACAAGTCTGTTGTCTTTCCCTTGGGTTTTAAAAGGTTTATGGGGCCCAGTGGTTGATTTGTATTCCACCAAACGCAAATGGATTTTAGCAACCGAAATCATTTGTGCTTTTCTGTTTGCTTTCCTAGCTTTTGGCGTATTAACGCCGGCACCGATTATTATATCGCTTGTTATCTTTACGGCGATCGCATTTGTATCAGCTACTCACGACATCGCTATTGACGGATTTTATTTAAACACTCTCAATAAAGACCAACAAGCACTATTTGTCGGGGTTCGCAACACGGCTTATAGAGGTGCTGTCATTGCCGGTAGCGGTTTATTGGTGTTCTTAGCCGGGAAACTGGCCGAAAACCATTTAGTCACCAGAAATACAGGCGACACCAAAATCTATCAAAACATTCCACTGTCACTTTTCGGTTCGGATTTTAGCGTGTCTGCGCTTAACTACGGATGGGCGACAGCCTTTGGCATTTGTGCGATTATGTTTGTGCTGATATATCTCTTTCAGCGGTGGTATCTTCCCTATCCTCGAAATTACGAGCTCGAATCCGACACCCCCCAACAAACTACCAGCTTTATTGAAGCATTCAAAACCTATTTTCAGCAAGATAAAATAGGTTGGATTGTGGCTTACGTCTTGATTTTTCGCTTGGGCGATGCCTTGACTTTTAAAATGGCTCCGCCATTTTTAATGGATAAAGTTGAGAAAGGAGGATTAGCAGTTTCTACGTCGGATATGGGCTTATTATCCGGTACTTTAGGGGTAATGTTTTTGTTAATAGGAGGGTTGCTTGGTGGCTATTTGATTGCCAAACAAGGATTGAAAAAATGGATGTGGCCGACGGCTATTCTGCAAAATTCGACTAACGTGCTGTATTGGCTGTTGGCAATTAATCAACCGGGGATTGAATGGGCTTATGCCGTAAACTCGATCGAGCAATTTACTTACGGACTTGGCGTAGCTGCCTATACAGTGTTCTTGATGCGGACTGTCCGCCCTGAATACGAAGCATCTCACTATGCAATTACAACGGCTTTTATGGCCGCAGGAGTGCTGATTCCGGGCGTTTTCAGCGGCTACTTGCAGGCGAATCTCGGCTATCAAAATTATTTTTTGATGAGCGCGCTGGCTGTGATTCCCGGTATGCTGACGATTTTCTTTCTGCCCCTAGAAGATGAGAAAAAATTAGCATCCATGCCCAGACCTGGACTGGACGATTTCGATTAATATCCAGTGCGATCGCTATAATTATCAGGTGCGGGTGGGTCGGGTTTACGAATATCTGCACTACTTTTTCGAGATTTCGGTGAACCCGCGCCGGCAGCAGGAATATGGATGTTTTTAATCACTAACTGGTATAAATTGTGCGTGCCTTCATAAGATAAAATAAGGACACAACATTGTTGTGTCCCTACCGAAGATCTGTATTGCCAGCCACCTAAATCGCAATAAAATCAGTGGCTGTTAGCGGACTACTTAGAATGCCAGGAATACTGGCAATAACTTCGCCGTTACGGGCAATTTCAATCGTCGTTGAAAAATCTCCTTCAGTAACTCTCACTTGGTTGAAGGTCAAACCTCCGCTCAAACCGATTAAATCTTGACCCTTTTGAAAGTCTATAAGTGTATCTGTACCGGCAACCCCTAACACAAATATGTCGCGTCCAGCGCCACTAATTAAGAGATCGGAACCCGCCGCGCCAATGAGCGTATCGTCTCCTTCTCCCCCGTTCAAATTGTCATCGCCTTTGCCACCTAATACCTGGTCGTTGCCGGTGCCACCGCTGATAATATCGTTGCCTTTATTGCCGCTGAGAGTGTCGTTTCCCCCATTGCCAGTGATAATATCGTCCCCTGCCAAACCTGATGCTGTATTGTTGGCATCGTCGCCGACTAAATTATTAATTTGGGATAGATCTAGAGCAGTTTGCATTGCCCTAAAATTTCCAAAAAAGCCTTTTCCAGGAGTGGTTCTCAATTGCTCTACTGTGCTGCGCGATTGCAGCGCATCTCCCAATTCTGGTAATGCAAAGTCTAAGCCAGCTAACAGTTCTAAATAATCGGAATCTGTAAAAGTGAAATCAGGGCGGTTTAACTGGTCTACAGAGATTTCGGCCTGAGTCAAGCCGGGAGGTGGAGAAGTTAACAAACTGCTTTGGCTGTGCTTGTCCAAGACAAGTAGCGGGTTGATAATCGGGTTAGTAAATGTTTGAAGAACTACTTTTCCAGGTAGGAAAGCTTCTCCTCCCAAACTAACAAAATCGCCGCTAACTATGTAGTGAGTTACATTTTTTCCGGTGCCGGCTTTCTGCTTAAATGAATTGACTGTAGTCTGAGCAACTCCCGGAGAATTGAAGGTGACAACATCTCCGATAGTAGAGGTAAATTCAGTGGCGGCTAGTTGCGTTATGGCACCGCCCAAGCTGTGTCCGAGAAGGTCTGGTGGCAAGCGGCTGGGGTTTTTTGCTGTATCTTGACTGATTTGGGTCAGCCAATTTCCTAATGCCTGTTTGTTGGCTTCAAATTGGTTGAAACCGACGCCGCGCTTGTCTGCGTTGGCAAGATCGTCTACGGGCGAGTCGGTGCCGCGAAATACCAAAACAGGCGGTTTGTCTGGGGTGGTGGAAATTAAGCCGATCGCGTGAAATCCAGTCCCGGGATCGTCAAAGGTGCGATCGATTTGGTAGCCAGCAGCGATCAAACCTGTTTGAACTAAATTTTGAAACTGGGCGTTGTTATCTATGTAAACAAGTTGCTTGGCTATAGTTTCGTAAGCGGCGGGGGAGGAGGGCATATTTTTTTATTTCCTGTCGTTTGAGTGGGAATTAGTTTTTAAGCTACTTAACTAAGTTTACAATAAACTCCGTTTATTTGCCATATTAATTGGTAATTTTTAGTTGTTTTTTAGAGGCAAGTGGATGGAATATTTTTTGATTCCAAAAACAATCTCGCTACCAAACCTACCGAGGTTTCGCGCCACTCAAACTATCAACTTTTATCGCCCTCAAACTAGACAAAATCTACCCGCGTAATATCGCTGGCAGCTACGCCTCTGAGACTAGCAAGAATTTCACCAGTAATCGGGATAGTAATTAAAGCTCCGTCACCACCTTGGGTTATTCTAATTTGAGGAAAAGTTAGACCCCGGGACAGTGCAATTAAATCTTGAGAATCTTCAAAATCTAAAATCACATCTGGTCCGCCGCCGGATTCCAATACAAAGCGATCGCGCCCCGCGCCGCCCATTAAAAAATCGCTGCCAAACTCGCCGGAAATCAAATCATTTCCGTCGCCACCGTCCAAATAATCGTTATCTCTGCCGCCGTACAATAAGTCGTCGCCAGCACCACCGGTGATGCTGTCATTACCTCGATTGCCTCTGAGAGTATCGTTACCGCGGTTGCCGATAACTGTATCCTCTCCAGGGCCGCCAGTAGCAGTATTGTTGCGATCGTCCCCTGATAAATAATTCGGTTGTAATGGAGCTAAACCGTATTGCATTTGTCTGATTAACTGCACAAAAGAAAATTCAGGTGCTGTTCTCACACTCTCTGCGCCGCCTCTGGTTCTGATGGCTACTGACACATTGGGCAGGGCCAAATTCATTGCAGCGATAAACTCGTTAAAATCTGAGTCGTTGTTATAAGCAAACTCGCGACTGTTTAATTGTTCTACAGAAATTTGCCTCTGCAAAAAACCGACTGGCGGAGCAGTTAATAAATTTTCGGTTCGATGTTTTGCCAAAACAGTTAAGGGATTAATACTCGGGTCTGTAAAACTTTGAATAAATACTTTTCCCGGCAGAAATGCTTCGCCAAACAAGGTGACAAAATCTCCGCTGACAATGTAGTGATTGACATTTTTGTTGCCGGCCCTGCTGAGATTTTTCCGAAAATTGTTGAATGTACTCGCTGACACTCCGGGAGAGTTGAAAGTAAAGATATCGCCGGAAAGAGATGTGTATTCGCTCGCTACAATTTGAGCCACTGCTCCGCCCCAACTGTGCCCGATGACATCGGGCAATAATTTGCTGGGGTTTTTAGCAGTATCTTGACCGATTTCTGTCAGCCAGTTTCTGATATTATCTTTGTTCTTTTCAAATTCAGGTAAACCAATGTCCCGCGAGTCGGAAAAGATAGCGTCGCCGTCGATGAAGTCTGTACCTTTAAATACCAGGGCGGGCGGGTTTTCGGGATTGGATGAACCGAACCCGATCGCATAAAAGTTTGTTTCGGGGTCGTCGAATATGCGATCGATATAGTAGCCATTAGTATCTAGGAAAGTCGAAACTTGATTTTGCGCGCTCGGCTTTTGATTCAAAAAAACAATTGATTTAGCTAGAGCTTCATAAACAGCAGGCGAGGCACTCATAATATTATATTTTCTGTTTGTTGGTATTTGCGATCGCTCTCTTCTTGAGCTAATTGTCCAATGGCAGCCATTATAGCTGACAAGATTTGTATGCTACACTTGATAAGATCAACTCAAGAATTAAGTTTTTGCGGTTATGGGTATCATTCGTCAATACATTGCTCCATTAATAGCGGTATTAGTATTTTTCGCGGCTCTGGTAGCAGTCAGTGCTCGCATCTTTTTGCCTGGTGACATGGCTGCCCCCGCACCGATTGAGGAAGCGATCCCCCAAAAGCAAGCGGCAGTAGTCAATCCAATTTTCTTGGGGCTAAATTATGCCGCTCTCGGTGTCCGCTGAGCTGATGTCTGCTCAACTAATACCGGGCTACCGGCTGCGCTCAGGATCGGGACTCGATCGAGCAAAACTGGTAAAGTTTATGCACCGGACATACCAAGAGCTTTACCCGGATGGGGAATTGGGACATTTGGCTCAAACAGTCGAGCAGTATTTTTCTAACCAGACGCCGGTTTGGTGGGTAGAGTGCCAGAAAAACAGCCAGGAAGAGGCAGAAATTTTGCCGGTGCTTCCCTCGCAGCACCTCAATCCTCAATCTCAAGCCCAAAATCTGACATCGGTTGTCGGATGTTTGTGGTTGGGAAATGCGATCGACCAAACCACCGGAGAACGCTACGCTCACATTTTTTTGCTGTACGTAGCACCGGAACATCGCCGTCTAGGAGTCGGTGCAGCTTTAGTTATTCATGCTGAAAATTGGGCGCGGGAAAGGGGCGATCGGCAAATGGGTTTGCAAGTATTTCTGAGCAATCAGCCTGCGCTGAATCTATATCAAAAATTAGGCTATCAAAGTCATTCCCTCTCGATGCTCAAGTCTCTGTGAAAAATAAAAGGTACTGTTTGTAGTAAGGACGAAGAGTCCTGATACATAAAGAAGCTGAAAACTTCGTGACTTTATGGGGACTTAAGTCTTGACGGAGAACTTTATGGAGGAGTGAAGTCCTCACTATGAACCACATGAGGACTTCACTCCTCCCTCGGAATACTTTTATTGGTATTATCCTAGTTGCTGTTGACCGTTGTCTGAGTTGCTGAGGAGCATCCTCAGTGCGGTAAAGTTTTTTTATGCACAATAACGACTACTCCAACGCCCTTGATACTGACACGGAACTGGAAAGCCCTTTGGATCAATTTGACGGATCCGAACCCCCGCTGCCAGATCCTGAGGAAATGCTGCCTTTGCTGGAATCCCCGGAACCTCAGCACCGGATGATTGCGGCGCGGGCTTTTTGCGAACTGCAGGACGATCGAGCAATTTCGCATTTAATTAATTTATTGAGAGACGGTTGCCCCTTGGTGCGAGTGAGCGCGGCTTATGCGTTGGGGCGAAATCCGAGTCCCGATGCTGTGGAACCGCTGATTGTTCAGCTTAACCGCGACTGGAACGGTTACGTTCGCAAAGGGGTAGTTTGGGCCTTGGGAAATTGCAGCGACCACCGCGCTTTGCCATCTTTAATTGATGCTTTGAAAACTGATATTTCGGCGGTGCGTTTGTGGGCGGCGAGTTCTCTGGGTCAAATGGCAAAAGTTGGTTACTATGTGGTAATTACTGCGATTCCGCCGTTGATTCAAGCGCTGCGGGGAGATTCTGTATCTGCTGTGCGAAGTAATGCCGCTTGGGCGATCGGGCAACTGGCGCGGGAATTGCCGAATAATGTAGTGTACGCTGGGGCGATCGACGGTTTGATTGAAGCTTTAGAAGAAGATGAAGACATGGGCGTGCGGGAAGATGCTAAATCTTCGCTCTTGCGAGTCGGCGACCCGCGCGGATTGCAGATAATTGAAGACTTAGAAATGGAAGGACTTTTGTGATTTAAACGCCCAAATTACTAATTACCCATTACTAATTATGCCTTTCATTAGCGCTAAAACAGATTTTGGTTTCAAAAAAATATTTGGTTCGCCCCAGAGCAAAGACATTTTGATTAGCTTCCTCAATGCGATGCTCTATGACGCACAGCCAACCATTGAAGACTTAGAAATTATTGACCCTTACGCCGCGCCGAGCGTTACTGGATTAAAAGACACTTACCTGGATGTTAAAGCCAAAATTACAGGCAACAAAACTGTGATTATCGAAATGCAGGTAATAAATGTAGAAGCTTTTACTAAACGGGTAGTGTACAATGCCGCCAAAACCTACGCAACTCAACTCCGACCCAGGGAAGGATACTCGAAATTAAATCCTCTGATTGCTTTAACAATTACAGATTTTATTCTATTTGAAAATACAGAAAAATTTCTCACCCATTTTGTCTTTAAAGAACTCGAAGAAAACTTCGAGTATTATAACAGAGAAATCGAATTAGTGTTTGTAGAACTGCCCAAGTTTAACCAAGAACTAGAACAAATCGAAAACCTAATTCAAAGCTGCATTTATTTTATCAAAAATGCTCCCCTCTTCGATGAAATTCCCGAAAAATTTGCATCAATGCCCGAAATTCAAACAGCTTTTTCCATCGCCAGCAGAACTAATTTAACCCTTAAGGAATTAGAGGAATTAGAAAAGCGGGAAATGTTTTTTGAAGACCAACGCGGTGCTGTTATTAAGGGGATGCAAGAAGGTCGCCAAGAAGGCATAATTGAGGGGCAAACAGCATTAATCCTGCGTCTACTCGCGCGGCGCACTGGCGAAATCCCACCAGAAACTAAAACTCGCATTCGGCTGTTATCTCTAGAACAATTACAGGATTTAGGTGAAATCTTGTTAGATTTTACCACTCAAGAGGATTTGATAGCTTGGTTGGAATCGGCTTCAGCATGAATTTATAACTTTTGCACTCCTGATACTAAATCCGGCTTTAATACCCCCTTCATGCTTTATTAGCCACAGGCGGGCTGTGTTTGTGTAGTAGCTGTTTCAACCGCCGAGTTTCTAATCTAATAAGTCGGGTTCCCGACGCACTATCATGTCATAAAGCGGTTGAAAGCTAAACCATCCCATGCGGTGAGACCCTACTTGTTGCTGTGTCAAACGCGCACATTCCGGCTTGATGAGAATTGGTTTTCCCGCTGCTTCGGCCATTAACTGCGCTTGACAAGAACGTTCCATTGCAATAAACCACCAAGCTGCTTCATCTACTGTTTGACCTACTGTTAACAGTCCGTGATTTTGTAAAATAATCGCTTTTTTCTCACCTAAAGTTTTGGCGATGCGTTTAGCTTCTTCAATTTCCAAAACAACTCCGGTGTAATCGTCAAATAAAGCTTGGTCTTCATAAAAAGAACAAGCATCTTGCGTCAGCGGGTCAAGCAGGCGGCCCAAACTCGACCAACTTTTGCCGTAGGGAGAATGAGCGTGGGCTGCTGCGATTACGTCGGGGCGGGCGCTGTGCACTTGAGAATGAATGGCAAATGCTGCTTCGTTTACGGGTTTATTTCCTTCAACAACTTCGCCTTTGTGGTTGACTAAAATTAGGTCGCTGACTCGAATTAAACCAAAGTGCATTCCAAAAGAATTGACCCAGAAATGGTCTAGGTGTTCGGGGTCGCGGACGGTGATGTGTCCGGCAATTCCTTCGCTGAATCCGAAGCGGGCAAATAATCGAAATGCGGCGGCTAAACGCTGTTTGCGGTGGCGGCGTTCTTCTTCAAGTGAGTGGAATGTTGGGGGTTGAAAAGTGACTTTTGGGATTTTTATTGCAACCATATATTTTATTAGTGAAAAGACAGGAGGCAGAGCCCCCGAATCGGCATTCCCAGTCAGAGACTGGGAACGAGATAAATTTTGAATTGGGAAATTTGAATTGGGAACTGTGGGGCCGGCATCTTGCCTGCCCTACTAAACTGCGACTTCACTAAGGCGCAAACCTGCGATGTTTTTGCAGTCGAAGGTGGCGTTATTGCCGGGGCGACGTTCTATTAATTCGAGAATTTGTCCGGCGGGGTTTTGCATAAACCACTGGGTTAATGAGCCGTAGTCTAGAGGACGCTCTGATAGCGGTTTAAAGTTTTTATTTTGCCATATTGTAGCAACATTCTGCACGTTTTCGACTCGAATCGCGACGTGGTGAACTGCTGCTAATCCTCTTTCTTCCTGGAAGCGGTTTTTTTGGTCGCCGGCTGCGTGGGGCGCATCTAATACTACTAAGCCGCCCGCTGGCATTAATAAGGTCATTAAATGCAGCCACAAGTCGCAGGGAACGTTAATGTTTGTCGAACAAAAGTTAATGGGGAACAAGTCTGGGCCTTCGACAATTTTGGCGCCGAAGGGATAAAAAGATTCGGCGTATTTTTCGAGTTCGGCGCGGCTGGGAAATGTGATGACAAAGTGGTCGATCGCAACTTGTTCGTCGTACAGGTGTGTTTCAAACGTCCAGGTTGTTAAAAATTCGGGAGTGATAAATTTGGGGTTGAATTCCAGCAAGCCATTTTGTTCGATGAAAGGTGAGTCAAGATGGCTGTCAAGGTTGCGATCGAACTTTAGGGTTTGTAGATTCAAGTTTTTCATCTGTCTTCCCCGATGTTAACTTCGCAAAACTGCGAATTTTGTCTGCAAGCCGAAGTTGACCCACATTTGGTGCGCCTTAATTCAAAAATAACACAAAATTTAATACTGCGAAGCCGAGCGCGCGATCGCAAGTCCCAAACCTTTACAGAGCAAATCTTCCCCAATCTAAAATCTAAAATCGGATGGTTGGCCGATCGCGTTCCCGGCCAACCACGCCGTAGTCCAAGCACTTTGGAAGTTGAAACCGCCCGTCACCCCGTCGATATCCAAGATTTCGCCCGCAAAGAAAAGTCCGGGACAGCGGCGGCTTTCCATTGTCTTGAAATCGACTTCTTTGAGGTTGACACCGCCGCAGGTGACGAACTCTTCTTTAAATGCCCCTTTTCCTGCAATCTGATATTCGCCTTGAACGAGTTCTTGCAGAAGGCGATCGAGGATTTTGTTAGATAAGTCGGCCCAGCGTTTTTGCTCATCAATGCCGATCGAACTTGTCAAACGTTCCCACAGGCGGCGCGGCACCGGAAACGGACAGCTAGAGACAATCAATCGGTGCGACAACTGCGACTTAACCGCTAGCAGTTGCTGTCGCAAAACTTCCGCATTGTACTGGGGAAGCCAATTAACCAGCACAGGTGTTTTATAATGCCGATCGTGCAAAAATCTCGCACCCCAAGCCGAAAGTTTGAGTACAGCAGGCCCGCTTAAACCCCAGTGAGTAATTAGCAAAGGCCCGCTTTGTTCTAATTTAGATCCCGGCAATTTCACCTTAGCATTAGGAACAGAAATTCCGGCTAAATCTTTGATTCTGCTGTCGGAAATATTAAAAGTAAATAGAGAAGGAACGGGCTGTTCTACAGTATTACCTAACTCTTTTGCCCACTTATAACCCGAAGGATTGCTGCCTGTAGCCAGAAGAATGCGATCGCACTTCAATTTCTCCCCGGATTTCAACTCAATTTCAAAACTAGGGGCGGTGTCTCCGTGTTCGCCCTCGGCCGTATTTCCGGTTAATTTATTTACAGAAACTACTGCATCGCCGGTGCGAATTTTTACGCCTGCATCCTCAGCAGCGCGGATCAAACAGTTAACAATAGTCCCCGAATCGTCTGTGATCGGAAACATTCGCCCGTCTTCTTCTGTTTTCAACTTCACACCGTGACCTGCAAACCATTCTACAGTATCGCGGGGTTGAAATCGAGTAAAAGCACCGCGCAGAGCTTTCCCTCCTCTGGGGTAATTCTGCACTAAAACACCGGGGTCAAAACAAGCGTGAGTAACGTTGCAGCGCCCGCCGCCAGAGATGCGAACTTTTGCCAGAACTTGCCGGCCGGCTTCTAGTAAAGTGACGCGGGCCTGCGGGTAGGTTTTAGCACAGGTAATTGCACTAAAAAAACCAGCAGCACCGCCGCCGATGACTGTAATTTTGAGCATTCGATCGGACAAATTTTTTCTCGCTTATTCTGGTTCAAAATCGGATTTTGTTGCCCCGCAAGTGGGACAAACCCAATCGTCGGGGATATCTTCAAAGGCAGTACCGGGAGCTATCTCTCCGTCGGGGTCGCCTACTTCTGGATCGTAGACGTAATTGCAAACTGTACAAACGTATTTTTGCATTTGCTTAACTCAATTTTAGATTGTAAGCCTATAGATTGTACTTGACAAGCCAACTTTGTGCAATCCCAGAAAAATTAAATCTTTCACAAGTTACAATTCACAATTATAAAATAGACAAGATTGAAAAAATAAATAGGACGGGCTAGAAGCCCATCCCACAAGTTTTTTTTCTTGTGGGATGGGCTTCTAGCCCGTCCCAAAATTTGATTAAAAAGACTGAGACAATATTTTATAATCTAAACTCTCAAATATTACAAGCCTCTAGAACCCAAGTTCTAGAGGCTGCATTCTATCTTTTATTAGTTTACTGCGATGGCAAGACTAGACTTTCGCTAAAGGCTTAGTCCAAACGCCGTTTTCATCTTCTTCGTACTGCTGGTGAATGGCGTTCCAAGCGGTGTGTTCGGCTTGTATCGAGTCGTTGCTTTCATCAAATGCGGCGTTGTAGGATTCCATAAAGGTTTTTTGAGCAGCTTCCGACAGGTGCGATCGCACTTCTGGAGACAAATCTGCCGGACTATTGCAGCGACCTTTGACGGCGCGCGGCAGGGTCATTTCGCTAACTGAAACTTCTTCGCCACCTGCACTTTCTAGCAAGAGTTGAAATTCGCCCGATTTATCTGCAGGAACTTCTGCCATCACGAGAAATTCGCCTGCTTCAACGCGGGTTTGATAGATTGTTGCTTTGTCTTCGGGCATTCCCAAAGCGACTAAAGCGGAAACTAGACCCGCACCGGCCGAACCTGCGATCGCGCCGCTAGCTGCACCCAACAGTACCGCACCCAGCGGGCCCGCCGAGACTACTGCACCGACAAAGGGAATAAACAACACGCCGACGCCAGTTAGCAAACCCAAAAAAGAACCGAATAAGGAACCAAAAATTGCCCCGCTTCGCAGACCGCCTAATATCACATCTTTTTTAGTAATAAAGCCGGCAATTTTAGTTTTAGATTGAAAGTTTTTTCCCATTACTGAGATGTGGTCCCGGGAAACTCCGCGATCGAGCAACCGCCGAATTACGCCGTCTAATTGTTCTTCTTCCTTAAATACGGCTGAAACTGTGCGTTCGGCTAAATATTCCTCGGTCATTGTTCCTCCTTGATGGTTGGTAGATTAGCTGTGCTAGTTTTTAGTATAGGAAGACACTGTAGGGTAAGCGCATCGACCCCGAGATAGAGGTCGATTAATGGGACATAGTTTGAGGCTCTATCAAAAGACTTAAGAGATTTTTTAAGGAGTGATTACTCATCTATTACAGATAGTTATTAACCTCTCATATAACCTTACTAATATTATGATCGTATTCTATTTTAACGGTTTGAGTTGGATTATGTATTCAGATTTTCCGGAGTCAAAATCAGCATTTTATGCTGCTATATCCGCGTCGAGTTTGTCTTGATTCGCCAAAGAATAGGCTAGTAAACCATAAATTTGTGTTTGCGATCAAGTCTAGTGCGGTTTTTGATCGATGATTTGTTCTGGAGTCAGCCTAGCATTAACATCAATAGCAATATTTTTTACGGTAATTCGGGTTTGGGCGATGCGCGGGTGTGTGCCGCAAGTTCCCGGCGTGCTGACAATTAGCGTTCCAATCTCAACGGTAGTTGTCATCTTTACCTAGATTAAGTTAACTTTATTTTATTGTAACGCAGCTTCATTTCTACCCGATCGCATTTAACAAGGTTAATCAATGCCACTAGCACCCCTGTTTCCTGTCGTTCATCCCATCCTCAAATCTGCTTTTCCCAGATGTCTGTGGACTGGAGATATCAACAGCCGAGAGATCGCCCTCACATTTGACGACGGGCCGCACCGTCAGCACACACCTCAACTGTTAAAAATTTTAGATAAATACGACATCAAAGCTAGTTTTTTCTGGCTGGGATTTTGCGTGGACAGGCATCCCGAAACGGCTAAAGAAGTGTACGATCGCGGACACTGGATCGGCCTCCACGGCTACCAGCATATATCGTTTCCCAAACTCAAAACCCACGAACTAAAACAAAGTTTAGAAGACACGCAGAAAGCAATTGCCAAAGCTTGCGATTTAGACCCAAAATTAATCCTGGACGTGCGGCCGCCCAACGGCATTTTTACGCCGCGAACATTAGAGTTATTGCAACAGTGGGAATATCGCCCCGTAATGTGGAGCGTCGTCCCGGAAGATTGGGTGCGGCCGGGGGTGATGAAAGTTATTAGTCGCGTCGTGCAGCAAACTGAAAGCGGCTCAATTATTGTACTGCACGACGGCTTTTGCGGTGGCGAAGATGTTGCAGCTTCTGCTGATAAAATAATTCCATTGCTTTTGTATAAAGGTTACAAATTTGTGACAGTAGATCGACTTTGGCAACAAGCAAACATTCAAATAACCGGAAATTAAGTTAATGAAAAAAACACTGTTTATTGCATCTCTTTGTTTGGCGAGTGCCGGATGGGCGATCGAGCTTTCTCCTGCTTCCCTCAGCGCTGAAACTCCACTTGTAGTTCAGCAGCCAGCCCGTGGCGTATCCGCGCCTGCCGCCAACTCGAAAACCCCGCAAGTGGAATTGCTAAATCCGGGAGTGGAACCCCGACAGGAACTGCGTTTAAAACCAGCTATCGATGTCAAAGAAACAAGTGTGATGACCGTAAAAATGGATATGGACATATCCGCATCCGGTCAGTCTTCGCCTGCGGCTCAAATTCCAGTATCGGTGATGACTTTCGAGACCAAAGTCACTAAAATTGATCCCAACGGCGATATTTACTGCGAGTTTGCTTATACTAATGCAGATATCGTCGGTGATACTGGAAATACCCAGCCCGCCGCCCTAGATGCCATGCGTTCTGCACTCAAAAACATTGTGGGAGTGAAAGGATCTTTCATCATGGACAATCGCGGTTTTCATAAAGGAGGTGACATTATTTTGCCCGAAGGATCTGACAACTTCGTCAAACAAATGGTTGGACAAATGTCTAAATCTCTTGAGCAAATTGCGTCGCCGCTGCCTGCTGAAGCAGTCGGAAAAGGAGCCAAATGGCGCGTTTCTTCTTCCTCTGATTTCAGTGGCATGAATGTGAATCAAATTGCTACCTATGAATTGGCTAGCTGGCAAGATGGAGTTGTCTCTATGAATGTAAGTATAGAGCAGCAAGCAAACCCCCAAAATATTACCTCTCCCCTACTGCCTGCTGGAACTACCTTAACCCTAAAATCTTTTAGTTCTCAGGGTCGGGGAAAAGTTACAGGGCGCTTGGATAGATTAATGCCTTTTCGCTCTACTGTGTCTATTAGTTCAAATAGCGAAATGAGTGCTAAAAATGCTGGCAGTTCTCAAGAATCAACAATCACAACAAAAATGGCGATGGAGATGACTTTAGAGTCGAAATAAGGTTTATTATACCAACTCTAAAAAGTAGGGACACGGCACTGCCGTGTCCTTAGTCGCCGGTAAAATTTTAACAACTGGTATTAAATCGGGTTAATATACCTGATATAGCAATCCTTGCAGGAGTCGTAAATTTTTTACCCCACCCCAACCCTCCCCTTAGTAAGGGGAGGGAGTAAGAAATTCAAAAAAGATTTACGATAGCTATATAAAGTATAAAAATTCCGAAAGTTTCGATCGCCAATTTGCAAGTAGAGGAGTCTGTTCTATGATTCGATCGCACAGATGGCAAGCTATCATCGGTTTAGTGGTAGCCCTGGGGATAATCATCGGGAATTTAGTGTTTCCAGGTCTGAATGTAGCGCCGGCATTTGCTGAACCCAAATTTAAGGATGTTAACGACCATTGGGCCCAAGCTTGCATTGAGGAGTTAGCAGAGAAAAAAATTATCAGCGGCTACTATGAAGACGGCACTTTTCGCCCGAATCGCCCAGTCAGCCGCGCTGAGTTTGCGGCGATGGTTCGGAGGGCTTTTCCCGATGCGAAAACCGTCCGCAATCCGATCGACTTTGCAGATATTCCTACAAATTACTGGGGTTTTAAAGCGATTCGAGAAGCTTATCAAACAGGTTTTATGTCTGGATACAGCGGGAGTATTTTTAACCCGACTTTGAATATTCCCCGCTGGCAGGTTTTGGTAGCTTTAAGCAGCGGCTTGAAATATACGCCTGCGGGGCCGGCGGCTGAGACTTTGGATGCGACTTTTGAGGATGCGCCGGAAATTCCAGAACTGGCAAGAAATGCGATCGCCGCAGCCGCAGAAAAACAACTGGTGGTCAATTATCCAGCCGTCAAACAGCTAGAACCTACGCGCAATGCTACTCGCGCCGAAGTAGCAACTTTCCTGTGTCAAGCAATTGCCAAACCAGGCCAAACTGCCTTAGTTCCTGCGCAATATATCGCCCAAGTTCCGGCGAATATCGGCCCGGCGAGAACAACAGAAATCTCGGAAGCGGGGAAAGTTCGGGCGGAAGTTTCTTTCGTAAAAGAAGCAGAAAATGCTAAAAATCTCCGCATCAAAATTATCCGCGACGGTAAAAGTTTATTAGAAGAACCAGTGCTGATTCCGACTCGTTCTCTAGTAGATAACCCCGACCAAAGGGTCAGCGAAGAAATATCAGAAGGACGTTTGTTATCGCTGCGAATTCGCGATTTGGACGGCGACAAGGAACCGGAACTGCTGGCAGATTTAGTCTCAATCAAAAGCGGCGTCCGCTGCTGCAATTATTCGTTTATTTACCGCTACGACTCGGCAGCTAACAAATACACTCACATCAAGCATTTCTGGGGCAATGTGAGTTACGAAATTGTCGATTTTGGCAAAAATGATATCCCAGAGTTCAAGAGTCAGGACGGGCGATTTGCGGAGGCTTTTACAAATTATGCTGATTCTCGCTTCCCGCTGCAAGTTTGGCAGTACCGCGCCGGAAAAATGCAAGATGTTAGCAAACAGTATCCGGTGGAAGTATACACGAATTCTGCTGAGCTTTGGCTGGAATCTAACAAGCGTCTGAGTGAAAATGGGGAGGCGAAAGGGGTTTTGGGGGCCTTCATCGCAACCAAGTATGTCATGGGCCAGGAGGCGGAAGGTTGGCAGTTGTTGGAGAGGGTTTATCAAGGGCGCGATCGCACTCAATTCTTTGGGAAGTTGCGGGAGTTTTTGGTAAGTACGGGTTATGCTAGTAAGTAGATTTGCAGGTTTTTAACCGCAGATGAACGCGGATAAACGCTGATAATATCTGTAAGGGCGGGTTTCGCCAAAAAGTTTGTATTCCCACAGATAAGATTAGGGTTTTGTCGGAGGTACAAACCCCAACCCAAGTCTCAAAACCGAAAGCGCAGCCACTGGGGAAGTAAACTGCTGCCCGTTGTGAGTCAGCCCAAGGGGAAGAAATCTGCGATCGGACAGATGACACTACCTTGGGCTTTTTGGGAGCCAACCCCTGAAGCAATTTCTCTCGTTGCCGAAAAGTTTGTGCCCGCTAACGGCTACCCCACAGTGCCAGATATCGTCGGAAAAGCGACCGGGGGAGGGGGAATTTGAGAGCTGAACAGGGGACGGGGGAACAGGTCGACAATCTCTTCCTTGAGTTTTCTAACTTTTTTGGTTACGGTTATCATAGTCAGTCGGCTGTCCCCCCCCCTTCTCTCCGCCTCTTCTCTCCGCCTCTCGCCTCTTCCCTTCACCATTCTCCAAATTTTAACGGCTCGGTTGTATTAATTAATCGGAACCCCAACCCCACCCGAACACCCCCCACGACCGTGGCTAGTTGCACATCGTCCAGTTCCAGTTCTTCCTCCAAAACCGAAGCCATGTCGCCGTTCACTTTTTCTTCTTCTTGGGACGCTTCGGGTTTGCTGGTTCCTTGGTTTAAAAACATTTGTTTTTTCCTCAAAAGTATTTTCAATAATAATAATAATAATAACACATATTATTTTAATCAAAATATAAAGATTAAATAAAAATAACACATCTTATTTTAAAGATTATATAAAAAAATTTTATTTTACTATTTTTTATTTCGAGGGGTTGGGCTTTTTGGGAGCCAACCCCCCAACAAATTTACTGAGATTGCCCAGAAGTTTGTGCTGGCTAATCGACTGAAAGCTGATAGTTGTTATCACCAAAGCTGGAAATGTCACAACAGCAGGCACTCTCACCCTCACCCCCAGCCCCTCCCATCAAGGGAGAGCAGGGTGGTTTCATACAAGGAGAGAAAAATTATGATGTGGATGAGCGATCGCCCGTCCTGTCACGCGCGTGTGTAGCAAGCAAAAAATCTGGGAAATCTACCTGGTCGGGCGCTGGCTAGCCCGATCGGGGCGGAGTTCGACTTGTTTACGCGATCGCCCTGCTCACTCACGAGGCAAATGTACTGATTCAGGGTAGAAAAAGTGACTAATATCCATCTCATTGAACCGTTGCAACTTCTCAATGACGATCGACACATTCGGGGTACAAGACATCAATTGTGGTTGGTCTTGTTACTCATCTTATTAGGAGCGATGACTGGCTATTGGGGCTACCGACCACTTGCAGACTTCATTAAAGTACATCGAGAGAGCTTGATTGAGCTGTTAGATCGGGATGATCCAATCGAGTTTCCATCTTACTCAACTTTCCAAGCTAAAATAAATAAAATATCAGACCTTAAATCACTTAAAATGGTATATCCATCTGCACCTTGGAATCTGCAAGGTTATGCTGTTCAGACTTTACAATTGGTAGATGTGGCACGAGTGCGCCCCTTGGTTCCCTCTGAGTTAGAAATTGTCTCTTTATTGCCCGGAAAAACCCTAGGCGGCATTTATATATCGTCCTACGGGTTGGGTTCGGTGATGGAGTACAATGAGTTAATTGTAGTTAGCGCGATCGCCAATTATGCCGGAGAATGGGGCGCTTGGATTTCTCACATTTATGTAGACAACCCTAACTCGGTAGCCGGCGGACGCGAAATTTGGGGACTTCCTAAAGAATTAGCCCAATTTAGTTGGGAAGGCAGCGATTCGGTAAAGGCAGCACCGCTAGGCTACCGCGTCACAGTTCACCAAGAAAACCGTCAACTGTGCAGTCTCAATTACAGCCAGCAAACTTTAGCTTTACCGCTGCCTTTGAGCGGAAATGTTTTCAGCGCTGACCGCAGCAATTTGCTGTTGTTTAAAGGAGAATTTAAATCTCGAATCGGCTTGATTAGAGGCGAATTAGAAATACCTGAAGAGAGTCATTTTGCCAATATAAACTTAGGTCAGCCCTTGCTAACAGTTGCCTGCGAAGATATGCGTTTAATTGCAGGTGCACCGGAAGTTGTGGGGAACATAACTGCTGAATTCAGTTATTAGCGCTAAAATTTGCGTACATGATAGGAGGAAAGTTCCCATGAGCGATCTTGGTTTTACCCACATTGCACTGTCAGTTAGCGATGTAGACAAAAGCATCTCGTTTTACGCGAAGTACGCCGGCTTCAAAGTGGTTCACCGCCGGGTAGATCCAATTACATCATTAGATGTTGCTTGGATTTGTGATTTGATTCAACCGTTCGTCATTGTGCTAATTAAAGCACGATTAGTGAATGGCAAACTTTTGCCAGATTCCCATCTGGGCGTCGCCTGCGAAAGTCGTGAAAAAGTCGATCAGCTTTGCCGTGAGGCTGAGTCAGAGGGGCTTTTATTGAACGGCCCTACTGACTCGGAACCTCCTGTCGGTTACTGGGCTTATATCCGAGACCCTGACGGTCATACGCTGGAAATTGCCTACGGTCAGGAAGTTAGCGCGCTGTTAGAAAAGTTATTAGCGCAGCCAAAGTTATGAGGTCAAGCATTAAGTTTTCTAGACAGGGCGTACGCAAAGCCTATGTGTCATGCTGAGTGAAACGCAGTGCAACGAAGCCTCTGTAAGATTCTTCCCAACGCTTATGAATGACAGGATTACCTTGAAATGCGTCCAGGACTGCTAGATTGAGCAACCCCAGCTAATTTAATCACAAATTAACCGGGGCGGCGGGCAATTAATTCGCTGAGTAATTCCTATTTTTAAATGCCAGCCCCCGGAGCGGCTTCAGCACCCATTTCTAAAATTGTACCGCGAAGAAAATCAATTTGCTGCTGGAAGTCCATGCCCTCAATCTTTCCTAGTAAAGCTTTTCCTGCTTCGGGAAGTTGATAGTCTGGAGGGACAGGAATAATAGTTCCTTCGTCCATTCCTACTGCTAGGAAATACCAAAAAGCCAGCTTGGTTTCAGGACTCATCGAGCCGTACATCCGGCTGATTTCAGTATTGGCTTTTGAGGCAATGTCGCGCATTACTTGTAGTTGTTCTTCGTGGGGCAGAGGCTTGACTTGATCGAACAAACCCTGAGCGATGTCGGAACCGGAAGCACCGGGAGCCGCTGGCGTTATTGACTTGCCCATTTGGGTGTAAACAAACCACAGCAAACCTAATTGGTCGTCTACACTCAACTGCTTAATATCTGCTTTTCCTTGGTCGTAAGCACTGGTAGTAAAGGTCATTCAAGCCTCCAAAATAATATGTATTGCTCAGTTTTCTTATTTGTGAGAAAACTTTTGTTTGCTACTTAAGTTAAAGTACCTAATAAATAGTGATGCTAGAATCTTGCTTAAGACAGAGATGATCCCGGACATAAGTTCGGGGAGTAAATTTACCAAAATTGGGAAAAATTGCAACCAAAGGATGAGGGAAATTTGCCAAGATTGTTGTTAGCGGAGCTCATGATTAGCATGGTTTAGCCGATCGACGATCGCCTATAATCGCAACAGACCTGTATTGAGGTGGCTGTTATGTCCGCAACTGCAAAACGCTTCACGATAGCGGAATATCACCGCCTGACAGAACTGAGGTTCTTTGGTGAGGACGATCGAGTTGAGTTAATTAATGGAGAACTTGTGAAAATGGCAGCTAAAGGTACCGCTCACGAAACCTGTCGGAGAAGATTATTGCGGGAATTAAGCGCCATAGTAGCAGAGCGGGCAACTTTACAGTGTCAATCTCCCATCGTTTTACCGACAAACAGCGAACCTGAACCTGATTTTTCGCTCGTACAAAATCGCCCTGACGACTATCTATCCTCTCACCCCTGTCCAGGGGATATACTGTTGCTGATTGAGATTGCAGATTCTTCTTTGAGTTACGACAAACAGGTTAAGCTCCCCCTTTATGCTGAAGCCGGAATCTCGAACTATTGGATATTTAATTTATCACAAACTTGCTTGGAATGTTACAGCGAGCCGTATCAGAATGCCCCTGGCCAATTTGGTTATCGCAGGACGCTGATTTTTCTGCCCAACGAGTCTGTTAATCTGCCTTATTTTCACGACTTGGCGCTCGATTTATCGAGAGTGTTTCCGCCAACTATAGCATCCTGAAGGACTGTGATATTATTCCAAAGAAAATAGGCTGGCAAACAGCCAGCCTAGAATCAGGAGAACTTTATTTCAAACTCGTTGAAAATCTAGCTAAACAAACCCGAAATACCACCGACTGCTATTGCTCCAGCCAAAGCCGAAACAACCACAGAAGTCAGAGCCGTACCGAACAGCCACCAAGCAGCAGTTGCTGCGGCTTCGCGCGCATCTTCTGCTTGCTGCTTGGCCTTGTTTTTGAGCTGTTTGATGCGTTTTTTGGCTTCAGATTGCAGGCGTTCCGAGCGCAATAAAACGCTGTCCCGGGCTCCTTCCATTTGGTCAACAATTCGGTGCGCGTCAGTCTCGGAAATATCGGAACGAGAACTCAGCAGGGCAACTAAAGTACCGCGATCGAACTCACCTAAACGCTCTTTAATCGCGTCAAATCCGGCCTGCGGGTCGTCAAACACTTTGCGTAAGTCCCGCTTGATGCCTTCGTAGTTGAGTTCAGGTCGATCGAGCGAATTGAGGTAATCGCGGATTTTTCCGAAAATACTGTCCATTGCTGACTGAAACTTTTCCTGAACCATTTGAACTTGTTCGAGAATTTGGTTGCGGACAGATTCAATTTGGTCGGCAATTCTGTTAGCTTCCTCTTCCGAGATGTCTTCCCGCTGCGACAGCAATGCTACCAGAGTCGATCGATCGAAGTGCTTCAGGCGATCGCCCAAACTTTGCATCCCCATTCCCGGCTCGCTAAACAGCAACTGCAAATCGCGTTTGATGCTTTCAGGATTGAGTTCTTCCTTGTCCGTATTCCGCAAGTAATTTTCCAAACTGCCTTGGAAATCGCGGACTGTTTTTTGAGCGCGAGAGGCCAAGCGGCGGGGCGATTTCACGATGCTGCGAATCGAATCTTGCACGCGATCGATCGTCCGATTGATCTGTTCTTCGCTCAAATCTTCCCGCTGCGACAGCAACTTGACTAAAGTTTCGCGATCGACCTGAGAAAGTCTTTCCCGAAGTGCCAAAGCACCCTCTTTCGGATTTTCAAACAATTTAGTCAAATCCCGACTGATACCTTCTGGATCGAGTTCTTCGAGGTTTGTATTCCGCAGGTACTCGCCAATTTTTGCAGTAACTTCCTCGTACTGTTGCTTAGCTCTATCTGCCACTATTTGCGGCGCGTGGATAATGTTGTCGCGCACAGATTCGATCCGGTCGATCGCCTGATTTATCTGTTCTTCGCTGAGGTCTTGGCGCTGTGACAGCAACTGCACCAGCGTATCGCGGTCGAATTGAGACAAGCGTTCTCTCAGCGCTTTAAATCCAGCTTCCGGGTCGTTTAACAGCGTTTGAAACTCGCGCTCGATCGCTTCAGGATTGAGTTCTTCCTTATTAGTATTGCGGAGATAGTCTTCTACCTTTTGCCGCAATTCTTGGGCTTTCGATTGCGCTTGCTCTTGCAATTCTTGAGCTCTAGAAATAACGCGATCGCGCGAACTCTCCAGTCGGCCGATTAACTGATCGGCTTCCTCTGGACTGAAATCTTCCCGCTGACCGAGCAACTGCACCAAAGTATCGCGATTAAACTGCGACAGGCGATCGCGCAAAGCCTCAAAACCAGCATCCCGGTCTTCCAAAAGCGCTTGGAAATCGCGTTCAATACCTTCAGGATTCAGCTCATCTTTGCCAGTCGATCGCAAATAATTTTCAATCCGGCTGCGTAAATCTTGAGACTGTTCTTCACCAGCAGCATCTCGCACGATTTCCAACACTTCTTGGCGGACACCTTCAAGCTGTTCGGCAATTTCCGTCACCTGTTCAGGAGCAAACCCCTCGCGGCGGCCCAGAATCCCTACAAAATAATCGGGATTAAACTGCTCTAACTGGCGCAAAACGGCTCCCGGAGAAGCTTCCGGGTCGTAAATCACATCCCTAAATTCCTGCTTGATTGTCTCCCGGTTGAGATGCCAAGGTTGGGTATTCAGCAAGTAGTTTTCCACATCAGCCTTACCTGTATTGAAAGGCAGCGCAGGCACTTTGTCGCCCACCTTAGAAGCCAAAGATTTAGCTTGTTCCGTCCCTTTGGCTGTCAGTTGCTGCAACTGACCAGTGATTTTTTCAACATCCAAATCAGACAAATCCGTCCGCGACAAAACAGTGCCCACAAGAGCTTCCACACCCAACTGCATCGCTCGTTTCATGCCGCTGCTGGATTCCGATTTGTTTTCCCGACTTTCCAGAATTTGAGACAGCTTGGCGTTGAGTTCGTCAGATTTCAGCAAATCGGGAGCCGCAAACTTGAGAAAATCAACTAACTCTAAATTCGGGTCTTTCTGCTCTTGCTGCTTGCCGAAAGTTTGCTTCCAAACGCCTTCGAGTTGGTCAGCAACTTGAGTTATTTCCTCTTGAGAAAAGTCGGTGCGACTCTTAACTAAATCCACAAAAGTCTGGCGGTTAACATTCTTCAGAACGTCGCTTCCCGCAATAGATTTAATATCTGCATCGCCCAGCAACTTTTCAAATTGACCGCGAATTTCCTTAACATCTAGTTTCGGTAACTGCAAAGAACCCACATAATCTTGCAGTGTTTCGCGAATGCTATCCGGGTCTACCGCCGAACTCAATTCGCGGCGGACAGCGGCAACTGATGCCTCTACAGTGTTGACCATTTGGTCGCTGGCCATCTTGCCGCCGATCGCAGCACCAGCAGTACCCATGAGGCCTTGAACGCCTGAAAAAGCAGTTTTTATCAAGGAACCGATCATCGAACCGACGGCGCTAGAACCGAGCCACACCAGCGTTAAAAAGTACGCAGCCCAGATGACCACACCAATAATTGCCGCTCCGTCTACGCTGGCAATTGAAGTTAGTTTGACTGCCAAAAAACAAGCCAAAAATAAAGCCAGGTTAACGGTGACTAAAATCCAACCCCCGACTAAACCTTCGATTTTCCGAACTTTCTTGCCTATACTTTCGGACTCATCATCATCATCGTCATCGTCGGGTAAAGCCTCGTCCCAATTTGATATCTTGGCGGCGATCGAGAAATTTGTTAACAGGAATTGGAAGCCGAAAGCCATAATGACTCCGGCGATTAAGGCTACGAAAAACTGCGGGCTTAAAAACATCAGCCCTCCGATATCGGGGTGGTCAAATGGCACATCTATTTCTACGGGCATTTGTACTGGCATTTGTACTGGCATTTCTACTGGCATTTGGCCCCTATCGAGTTTTGGAGTGTACAGCGACATTAATAACTCGCTTTGAAACATAATTTACCTCCTAAATTTTTATGCCTAACTCGGCATAGCGAAAATTGCCCCCAACTTTTTTCTAGGGGTGTTTGTAATCTTTAGATGAGGTTTTGTTTGGGTTCGGCTTTATCTTACGGAAGCCCTTCTTAGTGACATTGGGATGAGTGGTAACTCAGTCCTATAGTGATCTCATCCTTACTGCTCATTATTGCTGTGGAAGCTAAAAAATAAATCCGTCTAAAGTCAGAAATTACTTTTTAAGGGACTGGTAGCAGCAGAGTCCGCATAAAAGTGGCAAGTTTGAGGCGGGCGCAATCCCCACCAATTATCAATAGTAGTAAAGTACGATGTGATGCACTCTACAGATCGTATAGTGCGCTACCGAGTTAGGATTCCGTTGGATTTTCAGGCTCAAAACGAGCGAGTAATTGCGATCGATCGAGCTGCATACTCAGTCGCGTGATTTCCAGAGGTTCTAGTTGAATCAAAGGCTCGATTATTTGGGCTAATTCTTCATCAATTTCGCCAAATCTTACTTGTAATATACTCTCAACAAGCTCGCGTTTGCTTTGCTGAATACCTTGCTCGATACCTTGCTGAATACATTGCTCGATACCTAGCTGAATACATTGCTCGATACCTCGCTGAGTTGCTTCTTCAAGCCGTTGTAAATAGAGGGGTGATAGTTCCATAATTAACTCCAGATTTTGTCGATAATAAATAGTAAAGTGATATTGAGCGCACCCTACCGATTGTAGAGTGCGCTGCTGAGTCAGGATTCCGGTTGATTTTTTTGTTCAAAATGAGCTAGCAATTCAGAGCGATCGAGCTGCCTAATTAGTCGCGTGCGATCGAGGGGTTCTAGCAGAATCAAAGGCTCGATTATTTGGGCTAATTCTTCATCAATCTCGCCAAATTTTAGTTGTAGGAGACTCTCAACCATCAGGCGTTGAGCGCGCTGCATAGCTTGCTGCATACCTTGCTGGATACCTTGCTGAATACCTTGCTGGATACCTTGCTGGATACCTTGCTGGATACCGCGCTGAGTTGCATCTTCCAGCCGTTGCAAGTAGAGGGGTGACAGTTCCATAATTAACTCCCGATCTTCTCGATCTATGTCTTGACGTACTTCTAATATCGTTCGCAAGTTGTACAACAATTCTAACGCATTCAACCGAAACACATTATCTGAGGGTAACTCTCTCAATTCGGCAATAGCTTGCTTCTGCACGTTTCCCTTCCCTAAAACTCTCAGCCACAGGGTTTCTGGAGTCCGGGGGAGTTGGTGAATGGCAATAATCGCTGCTTTCAGAGATGGGCCCAGAAAATAAACTCCACTTACCCAATTTTCTGGTTCGGGAATCGCTCGAAATCCAGCTAATATCGTATCGGAAACAGTAGGCGACAGTATCCAGAGTTGGGGCAAGTCTGCCTCTGCAATCCGGGTATTTTCTCTAGCTGCGGCGCGTTCAAATTCGCCGTGGATATCGAAGAGTTTGCCCAGACAACTGCGAATTTCTCCGATTTGGACTGGGCTGCGGAAGGGTTCAAATACAGCGGGTTTTGCTGCGATTTGACCCAGAATGCCGAGGGCTGTTGCTTCGACTTCCGGTTCTGGTTTCGGGGAAAATAAAACGTCAACCTGCCTTACTTCTCCAGCGACATCCCGGCTGGTTTCTACATTACCGAGAGGGGTTAATAGTTCTTTCAAATACTGTTTAGCAAATTGGTCGTGGATGAATCTAGTCATGCGATTTTAGATTTTAGATTTTAGATTTTAGATTGGGAATTAGTTACTGGATATGGGTTGGGCGCTTGCCTAAAGTTGCATGGTTTTTTGAATCAGGTCATTAGAATGTAACTGCGGGTCATTCAACAAACATGATATCAGGTGCGCCGCAGCCTAGGCTACGAATTTTTTCCGCAGCATTTACCCTCACAGTTGCGAAGGCTGCGAATACAGCCGTACTCCTCGAAACGTTGACTGTGTTTGCGAACAGTAGGATAGGCCAGTAAATATAAGGGAATTCCGATTAGTTTGTAAAGCAATCGACCAGCAGCATGAACAATATCCCAAATTTCGCTTAAATTAGGTTCTCGAACAAATTCTCCTATTTCATCTTTTAAGGCAAGCCACTGAGATTGCACAGTAGGAGAGTGACAATTATCAAATACTGCCATACCTTTTTCGTAGTTTTGCCAAATTTTATTCATATATTTAATCAAATCCGCCTCACGTCTGATAATATCAGAAGTTAATCTGAGATTACAATCATCCGGTATTTTAAGGAAATCAGCCATGCGACTCTCTCAAATGCTTTTTGTCACCCTGCGTGAAGACCCGGCAGAAGCAGAAATTCCCAGCCACAAATTATTACTCCGTGCCGGATACATCCGGCGCATCGGTAGCGGAATTTACGCTTATCTACCTTTAATGTGGCGAGTTCTCAAAAAAGTATCTCAAATTGTGCGCGAAGAAATGGACGCTACCGGCGCTCAAGAATGCCTTCTCCCGCAATTGCAACCGGCCGATTTGTGGCGGGAATCCGGTCGCTGGGACACCTACACTCAAGCTGAAGGTATTATGTTTGCCATGACAGACAGGCAGCAGCGAGAATTGGGACTGGGCCCTACTCACGAAGAAGTGATTACTACAATTGCTAAAGATATGATTCGTTCCTATCGGCAATTGCCTTTACATCTTTATCAAATTCAAACTAAGTTTCGCGATGAAATTCGCCCGCGTTTTGGGTTGATGCGCGGTCGCGAATTCATTATGAAAGATGGCTATTCTTTCCACACTAACGAAGAAAGTCTGAAAAAAACTTATCAGGATATGGCTCAAGCTTACAGCAATATGCTGCGCCGATCGGGCTTGCAATTCCGAGCAGTAGATGCTGATTCGGGAGCAATTGGCGGTTCTGGTTCTCAAGAGTTTATGGTGCTGGCAGAAGCGGGAGAAGATGAAGTTCTTTATACTGAAGACGGTCAGTATGCCGCTAATGTGGAAAAGGCTGTCTCGATGCCTGCTGATGCGGAACCGTCGCCCTTTGCCACTTTTGAAAAGCGGGAAACGCCGGGAACTGAAACAATTGATAAACTTTGCAAGTTTTTGAAATGTTCTCCGACGCAAGTTGTCAAAAATGTGCTTTACCAAGCTGTTTACGACAATGGGATCACAGTCTTGGTATTGGTAAGCATTCGCGGCGACCAAGATGTGAATCAGGTAAAGTTGCTGAATGAATTGACGAAGTTAGCGGGCAATTATCAAGCTAAAACTGTTTTATTTTTGACTGTTCCCGATGCGGAAGCTCAGCAAAAATGGGCTGCTAAATCTTTACCTCTTGGTTATATGGCTCCCGATATTGCTGATGATTATATCGCTGGGAGCAAGGAGGTAAACTCTAACTTTTTGCGTTTAGTCGATCGCACTGCAGTTGACCTGACAAACTTTGTCACCGGTTCAAACGAATCAGGATACCACGTTGTCGGGGCGAATTGGAACAAAGAATTTCCTCTACCAGCAACGGTTGTAGGCGTCAGAACAGCCAAAAAGGGCGATCGGGCCGTGCACAACCCCGAACAAACCTTGCAAAGTGCCAGAGGCATCGAAGTCGGCCACATCTTCCAATTAGGCACAAAATACTCCCAAGCAATGGGCGCCACCTACACCAGCGAACAAGGCGAAGAAATGCCCTTTGTGATGGGCTGCTACGGCGTCGGCGTGTCGCGGCTAGCTCAATCGGCAGTAGAACAATCCTACGACAAAGACGGGATAATTTGGCCGGTGGCGATCGCCCCGTATCACGCCATCATTAGCATCCCCAATATTTCCGACGCCCAACAAGTAGAAGTCGCCGAAAAACTCTATGCAGAACTCAATCAATCTGGCATTGAAACCTTGATAGATGACCGCGACGAACGAGCCGGAGTTAAATTCAAGGATGCCGATTTAATCGGGATTCCCTATCGCATTGTTCCGGGCCGTTCGCTGAAAGTCGGTAAAGTTGAAGTCGTAGAAAGAGCAAATCACAAATCACATGAAATTCTTGTTGATGAAGTCAATTCTACTTTGAAACAGTGGATTGATGCCGCCATCAAATAAGACTTTTTAACCAGTAAGGTGCGCGGTGCGCACCCTACATTTAGGCTCGCAAGGTGCGCGCTGCGCACCCTACATTTAGGCTAGATACCCCCAATATCCATCCCTTCAATCCGTTACAAAATCCGCTGCCCCTCTTCCTTCTGATGTGAAATTATCTAAAACTTAAAACTCGATATGAATCTGAACCTAAATCAGTTTCTTCGATTCCCTCAATCCAGAATTGGGCGGTACTTAGCCCAAGTAACGGTCGTTGCTGTCGTTTACGCCGTGGGGGCGAGGCTAGCAATTTCAATTCAAGGTGTCAATCCGTTTGCTTCCTCGGTGTGGCCGCCTGCTGGAATTGCCCAAGCCGGACTTTTCTTGTTTGGGAGTAAACTCTGGCCTGCCATAGTTTTGGGTACATTTTTGCTCAATTTGGTTAACCCAAGTGAACAGATATTCGAGGTTTGGCTGGGAGGAAACGTTGGGGCGATTCTGCAAGCTGTTTTTGCCGTAAAGACCCTGGGCTGGCTCGGGTTTCGTCCGTCTCTGGCTCGCTTGAAAGATGTAGTTAATTTAATATTGTTTGGCGCTCTAATTTCTACTCAAATCAGTTGCACTATTGGCGCGTTTTCTATATATTTAGCAGGAAGAGTAGATTGGGCAGGATATTGGTCGCTTCGGTGGAATTGGTGGTTGGGAGACACAATGGGAGTTTTAATTTTAACTCCCTTAATCCTAATATTTATTCGCCCTCAAGTAACCGCAGAGCGTTTAAAAACACCAACAGATAGCCAAAAAAAATATTTAATGGCGCGGGGAGTATGGTTAATATTATTAATAGGGGTTAGCTGGCTGGTCTTTGAGTCGAAACATGAAGCTTCTATTGCTCGTTATCCCCTGGAATATTTGCCATTTCCTTTGATAATTTGGGCAGCGCTCGAATTAGGTCAGCGCTCCGCTGTCCTCGCATCGTTTGTTGTCTCAATCATCGCAATTTTGGGCAGTTCTCATGGAGGGGGGCCTTTCATAGCCAAAGCCGAAAATATCAATCAGGCTATCTTATTTTTACAAGCTTTTTTGGCTGTAGTTACAATTACCTCGCTGTTATTGGCAGCGACAGTAGCTGAACGGACATCAGCGGAGTATTCTTTACGGGAGAGCGAAATTAAATATCGAGAATTGGTGGAAAATGCTAACAGCATTATTCTGAAATTGGACGGAGACGGGAATATTACTTTTTTTAACGAATTTGCAGAAAATTTCTTTGGTTACAAGGAGGAAGAAATCCTGGGCAAAAATCCAGTGGGAACAATTATTCCCCACACAGACCTCGAAGGGAATAACTTAGAGTTGGTTTATAATGAAATTTTACACAATCCCGCTCGCTTTATCAGCTATGAAAATGAAAATATGCGGCGCAGTGGCGATCGCGTTTGGGTATCTTGGGCAAATAAACCGCTGGTTGATGCAGCGGGAAAACTCCTGGGAATCCTCTGCATCGGCACAGATATCACCGATCGCCGAAAAGCTGAAATAGCCCTGCAAAAGCTAAATGAAAAGCTGGAAATCCGAGTTGAAGAGCGGACAAATGCCCTGAAACAAAGCGAACTTCAGCTACAGAAACAGAAATCGGCATTAATTGATTTAGCCAAAAATAAAGCGCTGAATCAAGGCGACTTAACAAAAGCGCTTCAAGAAATAACTGAAACTGCTAGCCGTACTCTGGAAGTTACCCGATCGAGCGTCTGGCTGTACGATCGCACTAAATCCAAGATCGAGTGCCTGGATTTGTTCGATAGCGCTCTCAACCAACATTCACACGGCTTGGAATTAGCAGCAGCAGACTATCCTGTCTATTTTCAAGCACTGCTAGAAGAACGCGCAATTGCTGCCTTTGACGCACAAAACGATTTTAGAACTAGAGAATTTGCGGAATCTTACCTAATTCCGTTCGGCATCACTTCCATGCTAGATACGCCGATTCAAATAGGCGGAGAAACAGCAGGAGTTGTCTGTTTAGAACAGGTAGGAATGCCCCGCTATTGGACGATTGAAGAACAAAGTTTCGCTGTTTCTCTAGCAGACTCTGTAACTTTCGCAATGGAAGCGCGAGAACGCCAGCGTGCTGAAGAAGCGCTGCGGCAAGCTGAGGCAAAATACCGCAGCATTTTTGAAAATGCGATCGTCGGCATCTTTCAAACTACTCCAAATGGGGAATATCTCAGCATCAATCCTGCTTTAATTCGTATTTACGGTTACAGTTCCTCTGAGGAGTTGAGGCGAAACTTAACTAATATTAACCGACAGTTATATGTAGACCCAGAACGCCGCGCAGAACTAATTAAGTTAATGCGAAAAAACGGCAAAATATCAGATGTTGAATCTCAAGTTTACCGCCAAGATGGCAGTATAATTTGGATTTCTGAGAATGCTTATACTGTCTGCGACCGAGATGGAAATTTACTTTATTACGAAGGTACTGTTCAAGATATCACAACTCGCAAACAAGCTGAGGCAGCTTTGCGCTTAGAACAAGAAAAATCCGACCGTCTCCTACTCAACGTTTTACCGCAACCCATCGCCGACAGATTAAAACAAGACCAAAGCATCATCGCCGATACTTTTTCCGAAGTAACAGTATTGTTTGCAGATATAGTGGGTTTTACGCAAATTAGTTCCAAAATCTCTCCGCCGGAATTAGTTTCCTTGCTTAACGATATTTTTTCCACATTCGATCGCCTAGCAGAAAAGCACGGATTGGAAAAAATCAAGACGATTGGCGACGCCTACATGGTAGTAGGAGGCCTGCCCATGCCCCGCAGCGATCATGCAGAGGCGATCGCAGAAATGGCCCTCGATATGCAGCAAGCAATTATTGACTTCAGCCATACCCACAATCAAGATTTCAGGATCAGAATCGGCATCAACAGCGGCCCGGTTGTCGCCGGAGTCATCGGTATTAAAAAATTTATTTACGATTTGTGGGGAGACACCGTTAACACCGCTTCCCGCATGGAATCTCACGGCTTCCCGGGGTGTATTCAAGTCACCTCGGCCACTTATGAGCGATTGCAAGACAAGTATTTATTGCAAAGTCGCGGCACAATTGAAGTCAAAGGCAAAGGCGAGATGAACACTTATTTTTTGACAGGGAGCAAATTATAGCAGAAGGAATAATTTACAAGGAATAAGCAATATAATAACTCATATTTCAGCAATTAAAAATCTCCTAAGATTCCGGCGCGGTTGCTATAGTTAGTTAAACATATAACACTCAGTATGAACCCAAACAAAAATCAGTTTCTGCGATTTACTCAATCTAGAAATTGGCAATACTTAGCAAAAGTAGCTGCCATTGCTTTTGCTTACGCTTTGGGAGCAAAAATAGCAGTTTCAATCCCAGGCGTAAATAAATTAGCTACCTGCGTCTGGCCGCCCGCAGGAATTGCACAAGCTGCAATGTTATTATTTGGTAGCCGCATTTGGCCGGGAATAGCTTTAGGCGTATTTTTTTACGAGACTATTAACCTTCAGGTATCTTTAACACTTGCAGCAATTAGTGCCTTTTGCGCTTGTTTACAAGCTTTCTGCGCATTTACTTTGCTGCAAAAGCTCAAGTTTCGCCCCTCACTCCATCGGCTGATCGATGTAGTCAATTTAGTCTTTTGCGGTGCTGTAGTTGCCACTCAAATCAACTGCACTCTCGGCACGCTGCGCCTCTGTGTAACTGGTTTAGTTGACTGGAGCCAATATTGGCAAATTCGCTGGAATTGGTATCTCGGAGATACATTAGGAGTTTTAATTTTTACTCCCCTGCTGTTGATTATATACAACCACCAACAAGCGCCAAGCCCTTCACCAAATACAGGTTCTCAAACAATTGTAAATCGCATCGGTGCCGGAATATGCCTGCTGTTATTAGTAACAGTCAGTTGGCTAGTATACAACTCAAAAAGTGAAGGTCATCTCTCCGGTTATCCCCTCGAATACTTGCCATTTCCCTTAGTAATTTGGGCAACCATTCAATTCGGTCAGTGCGGGGCTGTTTTAGCATCTTTCATTGTATCCAGTATCGCCATTTGGGGAGGTTCTCAGGGAGGTGGCCCCTTTATTGCCAAAGCGGAAAATATCAATCAGGCAATTTTATTTTTGCAGGCTTTTATGAGCGTAATTGTAGTTACATCGCTGCTGTTAGCCGCCACTGTAGCCGAACGCGCCTCAGCAGAGGATTCGCTGCGGCAAAGCGAAATTAAGTATCGGGAATTAGTCGAAAATGCTAACAGCATTATTTTAAAAATAGATACAGAAGGAAATATTACTTTTTTTAACGAATTTGCACAGAAATTTTTCGGTTACGACGAAAAAGAGATAATTGGCAAACACGCAGTGGGAACAATTATTCCCGAGATAGATACAAAAGGAAATGACTTGGGAGCAAAATTGAGAGATATTTTGCAAAACCCAGAACAATACACGCGAAATGAAAATGAAAGTATCCGGCGCAGCGGCGAGCTGGTTTGGGTATCGTGGGCAAATAAACCGCTGTTTGACGCGGCAGGAAAGTTCGCAGGAATGCTGGGAATCGGTACGGATATCACAGAGCGCAGGCGGGCTGAAATGGCGCTTTGCAAGCTCAATGAAGAGTTAGAATTTAGAGTGAAAGAACGAACTAATGCTCTGAATGATACTTTAAATGCACTGCGAGTTCAACAGGAACAATCCGAGCGATTGCTGTTGAATATTTTGCCTGAAGAAATAGCAAATCGGTTGAAGCGGGGAGACAGTACGATCGCAGACACTTTTGCTGACGTTACTGTCTTATTTGCGGACATAGTAGGCTTTACTCAACTCAGTTCGCTAGTTTCTCCAACGCAATTAGTAGCCTTGCTGAATGACATCTTTTCGACCTTTGACAACCTAGCTGAAAGGCACGGTTTGGAAAAAATTAAGACGATTGGCGACGCTTACATGGTAGTTGGAGGGCTGCCAATTCCTCGCCCGGATCACGCAGAAGCTATTGCAGAAATGGCCCTGGATATGCAGCAAGCAATTACTGACTTCAGCAATACCCACAGCCAAGCTTTCAGCATCAGAATCGGCATCAACAGCGGCCCGGTTGTCGCCGGAGTCATCGGTATTAAAAAATTTATTTACGATTTGTGGGGAGACACCGTTAACACCGCTTCCCGCATGGAATCTCACGGCTTCCCGGGGTGTATTCAGGTAACAGAGACAACTTATCAACGGTTGCAAGAAAAGTATTCCTTTGAAAACCGCGGCGCGATCGAAGTTAAAGGCAAAGGCCAGATGACTACTTATTTACTGCAATGCCGAAAATAGCTCTAGTAAAGGTTTTTCTCTAAAAGTAAGGGCGATCGCACTCTTAAATGTGCGATCGCCCTCATTTTAATTTAGCCAAGTTTTTTAAAGCTTGTACAAGTTAATTCCAGCTTCCTTCGCCATGATTTCCAAACCCTTGTTTTGCAAGGTTTTAATCGCCTTTGTAGAAAGGTGCAATCTTACCCAGCGCTTCTCCTGCGGCCACCAAACCCGCTTCCACTGCAAATTGGCGTCTTGCAATTTGTGAGTGCGGTGGTGCGAGTGAGAAACTGCAAAACCGTTATTAGCCTTCTTCCCCGTTAGCTGACATTTCCGTGACATACTTCCCTCCAGATTACCGTTTTTTGCGTGCAGCCTTTTATTATATAGCAACAGCGCAGAACCCCCCTAGCCCCCTTGTTAAGGGGGGACAAAAAACACCCGATCGCCCGCTCAGCAATAGAAATAAACTCTTGCTCCCCCCCTTAGCAAGGGGGGGTTGGGGGGGGTAATTACATTGCACGTTCTGTCAGTTTTGTCAAGACTTGATTCGATCGCTCGACAAAATCCTTCATCCCTTCAGCATCGAAACCCTTCTGGGCCATCAAAGCCAAGTCGTAAACGTGGTGACAAATCATACTCGCCAACTGACTTGACGGAGACTCCCCGCCGCCTTGAATAATCGCACCCTGACTCAAACTAGCCAGATTTTGAATCAGCGGGTGAGAGGTATTCACCAGCAAAACGTGTTCTTCGGGGAATTCGGCGGCTTGCTGCTGCAAAAGCGCCGTCATGTCGCGCATCCGGCGCAAAGCTTCCGGCAAAAGTACGATCGCAGGTGGCGTCGCCTCCGCAGAGTCAGACTTCAAAGCTTCAGTGCGAATGTTCACTTTCGGCTTATTGAGAGCTTTTTGGAACATTTCTTTAACTTGTTCGCTGCGAGTTTTATTCGTCGCCGGATCGACAATTTCCGCTTCTTTCTCTTTGTCAATTAGCGTGTCGTCGATGTCGGAATCAACCCGCGAGAATTTGACATCTGAGTATTCTCTTTCCAAGAAACTGATAAAGTGCGTGTCGATGAAAGAATCCATAAACAGCACTTCTAAACCTTGGCTTTTGTGCATTGCCACGTAAGTTGCTTGAGACGCAGGTTCCGTACAGTAAAACACACGATTTTCGTGGCGTTTTTGATTGCGTTCCAAATATTCTTTCAGCGTCGTGTAAGGTTGCCTCGAAGTAGAACTTTCCGACTTCGGAGTGACATCTTGCCACAAATCTCCTTCCTCACTTTGCACCTGAACTTCGGGCGTTACAGTTTCTGGCTTCTCGGCTGTTGGTTCGTAAGTGCTGCGGTAGATTAAGATATCTTCGACTTGCTTTTTGAACTTGTCATCGTTGAGAGTTCCAAACTTGACAAAAGTGCCGATATCTTGCCAGCAGCGGATGTACTCGTCGCGGTCGTCGCGGTAGAGTTCTTTCAGGCGATCGCCCACTTTTTTGGCAATATAATCAGCGATTCTCCGCACTGTGCGATTGCTTTGCAAAGAACTGCGAGAAACGTTCAGCGGAATGTCGGTACTGTCAATAACGCCCCGCAGCGGCATCAAGAATTTCGGGATAATTTCTTCGCAGTGGTCGCTGACAAAAACCTGATTGCAGAATAGCTTAATATTGCCTTGGGTAACATCGACATCCGGCCGCAGTTTTGGAAAGTAAAGAATCCCGTTGACAATAAAAGGATAATCTGTATTCAGGTGTACCCACAGCAGCGGCTCGTCTTGGAACGGGTAAAGGTAGCGGTAAAGTTCTAAGTAATCTTCTTTTTGCAAATTGCTGGCTGATTCCCGCCAAATTGCTTTGTGCTTGTTGAGTTCTTCTCCTTCAAATTTGATGGGAACGGGCATGAAATCGCAGTAAGTTTTGATTAACTGCTTAATGCGACTGGGTTCTACATATTCTTGTTCTTCGTCTTGGAGGGTAAGAGTAATAGTAGTGCCGCGTTCCGTGCGGGAAGATTCTGATAGTTCAAAAGCGGGAGAACCGTCGCAAGACCAGTGTACTGCTTGGGAGCCTTCTTGGTAAGAAAGAGTATCAATCTCTACTTTCTTCGCCACCATGAAAGAAGAGTAGAAACCTAAGCCGAAGTGACCGATGATTGCGTCGTCGCCACTGCCTTGGTATTTTTGAATAAATTCTTCTGCGCTGGAGAAAGCGACTTGGTTGATGTATTTTTTTACCTCATCGGCGGTCATGCCGATGCCGTTATCGGAAATTGAGAGGGTTTTGTTTTCTTTGTCGATCGCTATGTTGATTTGCGGTTCGCCCATGTCGCCGCCGTATTCGCCGGAACGGGAAACCATTTTGAGTTTGGCAATGGCATCGACGCCGTTAGAAATTAGTTCCCGCAAGAAGACTTCGTGGTCAGTATATAGCGACTTCTTGATAATCGGGAAAATATTTTCGGTATGGATTGAGATTGTTCCCTGTTCTAAAACTGTCATAATTTTTCTCTCTGATGACTGCTAATTGCTGAGAAATAGCTATTTAATTATTTTCGGCGATCGTGATCTCTTCTGCAAAAGGGATTACCACAAAAAGATGATTCGGTTTTCCCCACATCTTGCACAATTGTCAATAAGCCTTTGACTGGCGGGCAGGATGCCCACCCCACAACAAGAATCACTCTTCGCTTCACAGGCCCGAAAGCCTGTTCTCGAACATGGTGCAAGATGTCAGTTTCCCTCACATAGTAGCTCACAAAGGTAACTGCAGGAGAAAGGTGCTGCCGGAACCCAATTCGCTGCGGGCGCTGAGGCTGCCGCGGTGTGCCCGGGCGATGGTTTGGGCGATCGCCAATCCCAGTCCCGAACCGCCGGTATGGCGCGATCGATCGCTGTTGACTCGGTAAAATCGATCGAATATTCGCTCTAAATCTGCCGCCGCTATCCCAATACCGGTATCTTGAACCTGAACGATCGCCTCCTGGTGGCTGCAATCTAAAATAACTGTTACTTTCCCGCCCGCCGGAGTGTATTGAATCGCATTAACAATTAAATTAGCAACTAAGCGATAAAGTTGGTCGGAATTGCCGACAACATTTAATTGCTGCTGCACCCGCACGGAGGATGTTAGCGCTACCTTAGAAGCGATCGCCATTGCTGCCAATTCCTCGACTAAATCGCTAACAAGGTCATTCAAACAACACAATTGAGGGCGATCGCGTATCGCTTGATTATCCATGCGAGCCAGCAGCAGCAAATCAGCAACTAACTGAGTCAATCGTCGGTTTTGGCGATCGATCGTCCGCAAAATTTCCCGCGCCTCTTTTTCATCCAATTGAGGCGTCAACAGCGCTGATTCTACTGTCGCCTGCGAAGCCGCTAAAGGCGTCCGCAATTCGTGGGCGGCATCCGCTGTAAACTGTTGGATTTGTCGGTAGGAAGAATAAATCGGTTTCATAGCCAGTCCTGCCAATAACCAACTAGCAAAGCCTATCAGAATCAATGCTGTAGGCAATCCTAATTTCAAAACCCATTTCACTGTACTGAGATAATCATTGAAGTCTTGCAGGCTCCGACCAACTTGAAAATATCCCCAATCTTGCTGTGTTTGGGTGTGGAGCGCTACAGAAATTTGGTGATAAACATTACCTTGGGTGTCAGTTATTGTTTGCCAATATTGGGAGTTAAATGCTGGTGGTAATTCTTCGGGATACGCGCCTGCTGTAGCAATTAATTTACCGGAATAATCAAATAAACGAATATAGTAATAGCCTTGGTTGATAGCGCTTAAAATATGGCGGCTTGGCAACTGTTCTTTAATGCCTTTAACTCCCATTAGGCGGAGGTTGGGCAAAAGTTCGTTTACTATTGGCTCCAAGCGTCCGGGCTGCTGCAATTTGAGTTCTAGGCTGTCGTGCAGCGTCCCCGCTACCGATTCTAATTCCCGGTCTATGGCTACCCAGTGAGCGTGGGCGATCGCCTTGTATACGCCAAATCCCAACAAGCTTAAAATCAAACCCATTACTGCTGCATAGGAAAGGGCTAATTGCCAGCGAGTTCGGTTAAATAGTTTATTTTGATTCATTTAAACTTAGATTTTATATAATTGTTAAGAACAGGCAAGATGCCTGTTCCACAAAGTTAAATTTTACTCATTTTACTCGTTCCCAGGCTCTGCCTGGTAACTCATATCCAGAGGCTCTGCCTCCAATTTTCAGGGAATCTCTTCGAGGCAGAGCCTCGGTAAATCGGTTTCCAGGCAGAGCCTGGAAACCAGTGAATTTTCATGTTTTAGGAGTTCTGCATATTCGCTTATTCCGAGTTCCACAAATTGTCTGTCTTCTTCTGCAAATTCGCAGTAGAGTGCAGCTAAGTTAGTTTCATCGATTGCTGGAATAGTAGCTAATCTGGCACGGAATTTTAGGAAGGAAATAAATTCAAATACTTGTTTGAGTTGTTCTATATCGAGCTTTTCTAACTCTTGTTGGATCGAATCTTTCATAGCAGTAATTTTTACGATCGAGTTTTCTATATTCTACGGGCTCCCAGATTCGGGCTGGGAACCCGTAGAATGCTTAAGAACAGGCAAGATGCCTGTTCCACAAAACTTAAATAATTTTTTTTGTGGGGAGTAGGGGTTGGGCCGGAGTTCCCGCCCTACTTTAATTTCTCATGCGGTATCCGACGCCGTGAACGGTTTCAATTAAATTCGCGCCGCCAACCGACTCAAGTTTGCGGCGCAGCAAGCGCACTTGAGCTGCTACCACATTGCTAAAGGTATCTGCACTAGCCTCCCATAGCTGATTCCGAATTTGGTCAGTGGTGATAATTTGGTTGGGATGTTTCATAAAGTATTGTAACAGTTGAAATTCTTTGTTTGTCAGCGAAATGATCGGCTTTTGGCCGTTGCGATCGAGATGACAAGCAGTGCGATTTCCGCAGTCCAAAACCAGATTTCCTACCTGTAGCTGTTGCGGTTGAATTTGGGGCGATCGCCTCTGCAATGCCCGCAACCTTGCTAACAGTTCCGCCATCCCAAACGGTTTAACTAAATAATCGTCAGCCCCGGCATCTAGTCCCGCCACTTTATCTTCCATGCGGTCTTTTGCTGTTAGCATCAAGACGGGCAGGGCGCTATTTTTAGCACGCAATCTCCGCAGCAGTTCCAATCCTGACAATCCTGGTAGCAACCAGTCAAAAATAGCCAGGTTATATTGCGTCCACTGACTGTCTAAATATTCCCAAGCTTCACTGCCATCCAAAGCCCAATCAACTATATATTTTTCCTGCTTTAAAGTGCGATCGATCGCTTTCCCTAAATCTGGCTCATCTTCAACTAGCAAAACTCTCATAATTCTAATTTATAGCGCTAAATCCTTATACATTGTTAGCGATCGGCAGCATCTACCCTACATCTAAGATCACATACTGACATGAAATCAGCATGAAATTTTATGACCGAAACTAATTGGATCGCAAGCCCCCGGATTCATTCCAACGCACAGGCTGACTGACGGGAATAAATCTAAAATCTAAAATCTAAAATCTAAAATCGATTGACTTCGCAGAAAAAGCTCACAGTTGACAATAATTGACAACAAGCTGGTAATGTCTTATAATCAACCACGAGTGAATTTTTGAGAAAAATTTTCAATAAGTATGACAGATTTATCAGATCGTCCCGCCATTAAAAAGGCTGGGCGCTGGAGTCGCCGCCAACTGCTACAGCTAGGAATAGCTGGGGCTGGGGTAGCGGGGGGCGCGATCGCACTTCAACACTTGACTCGCAAACCGACATCAGTCGCGAGAATACCGCCAATGCCCGCAGATGCACTCACCGTCAGCAATATCAACCCGATGCAAATTGCGCGGGATTTTGATTACGGCACGGTGACGCGCGAAAACGGGCGCACGGTTCGGGAATTTCGCCTGGAAGCTAATACTTCGATCGTCCAACTTAACAGCGCCGTCACTTTCAACACCTGGAACGTGAACAATCGCGTGCCGGGGCCGACATTGAGGGCAACAGAGGGCGATCGTATCCGCGTCATTTTTTATAACAAAGCCGGACATTCTCATTCGCTGCACTTTCACGGCGTTCATACCAGCGAAATGGATGGCGTTAAACCAGTGAAAAACGGTTCGGTATTTATTTATGAATTCGATGCCAATCCTTACGGATTGCATCTATATCACTGCCATATTGAACCCGTAACTCGCCATGTAGGTAAGGGACTATATGGAATGTTCATCATCGATCCGCCCAAACCCCGCCCTCCCGCAGATGAAATCTTATTAATCATGGGAGGATACGACGTAAACGACGACGAAAAAAACGAACTTTACGCTTTTAACGGGTTGCCCAATTATTACATGAACAACCCGATCCCTATTTACAGAAATCAGTTAATCCGGCTGTACGTTCTCAACCTGATTGAGTATGAAGCGGCAGTAACTTTTCACCTGCACGCCAATTTCTTTGACGTATATCGCACGGGAATGACTTTAACTCCCAGTGAAAGAACCGATGTAATCACAATGGGAGTAGCTGAACGGCATATTTTAGAATTCACCTACGGCTACGCTGGAAAATTTATGTTTCATCCCCATCAAGATGCGATCGCCGAAGCTGGCTGCATGGGTGTATTTGAAGTCATCACTTAAACCCTATCCTGCTACCAGGGTGCGCCGATTCAAATAAAGTATGAAATTATTTGACAAGCTCGATCGCAAATAGGTACAATGAATAGCTCGCAAATAATTGAGAATCTTTCTTAATAACTTGTGAGTCAAAATGCACATAACGTAAAAATTAGCAACTGCCATGTTATCCACATTTCGTTTATTACCTACAGTCACTGCTACAGCCATCCTCGTTGCTCTGACTGGTTGCGTTTCCCCCACAGCCAGCAACACCGACAGCACACCCTCACCCGCTGCTACAGCCAGTCCCGCAGCAACAAGCGGTCACAGCGGGAATCACGGAGGAAAGCCCGGCATTAACATCAATACTGCCATTCTTTCGGAGTTAGATAAACTCGAAGCCAAGTTAGGAATACCGGCACTTTCTAACAAAATTCAAGCCAGCCGCCCTTACGGAAAAGTCGAAGAATTGGTTTCAAAAAATGTCATTACTCAAGCCCAATTCGACCAAATCAAAGACTTGGTAACTATTGAAAACGTGGTGCTGACAGGCGAAGCCAAAGATGTAGACTACATGACTAAACTTGGCTTGATGAAAGGGCATCTTTTCGTAGCCCAAGAACTATTGGAGCAAGGCAAACCCGACCAGGCAGAACCGCACATCGGGCATCCAGTCGAAGAAATTTATGCCGATGTGGAAGATCAGTTAAACGAGCGTAAAATTCCTGAATTTAAGGCTACTTTAATTAAATTGCAGGATTTAGTTAAAGCGGGTGCAAAAGATCCGGCTCAAGTGAATGCGGAATTCGACACATCAATGCAAGCAGTTGATGGAGCAATTGCCGCCCTTCCCGAAACGCAGCGAAAAGATCCGAAATTCGTGCTGCAAGTGATTAACGGCTTGCTGGATACAGCTAATTCCGAATACGGAGCGGCAGTTGCTAACGGCAAAATTTCCGCAATTATTGAATATCAAGATTCGCGGGGTTTTGTCATGTACGCGGAAATGCTGTACAAAGATATCGCCGAACAAGTGGCTAAAGCCAGCCCTGAAATTGACAAAGCAATTGTTGCCAACATGACTGAACTGAAGACAAATTGGCCAACGGCGATCGCACCCGCCGCCCCCGTAAAAACCACCGAACAAGTCAACCAGCTAGTTAAAACGATCGAAAGCGACAGCCAAAAAGTTGTCAAACCCGCATCATAAAAACATCACTCTCATCAAGAGCGGTAATTGGTAAATAATCTGCCAATTACCTAGCTCATTAACCACTCTCATTCCCACCATAAAAAAATGAATTTTGGCGAAGCATTGCCCACATTTGTAATTACCCTCCGCGAAGGAGTCGAAGCCGCCTTAGTTGTCGGAATTGTTTTAGCTTGCCTCAAAAAGTCGGGACAAAGCTATTTAAGCCCTTGGGTTTTTGGGGGTGTTGGGGTTGGACTTATTGCCAGCGCTTTGATAGGTGTACTGTTCGGCTGGACTCTTCAAATTTTGTCCGCATCCAATCAGCCTTTTGCACCGATTATGGAATTGCTGCTAGAAGCAATCTTTGGGGTTATAGCAATAGCAATGCTGAGCTGGATGCTGATTTGGATGACCAAGCAAGCGCGATTTATGAAAGCCGAAGTTGAAGGCGCTGTAAGTGCTGCTTTAACGCAAAACTCTCATGCCGGTTGGGGCGTATTTAGTTTAGTTTTTATTGCTGTTTTGCGCGAAGGGTTTGAAACTGTTTTGTTTGTCGTCGCCAAGTTTCAACAAGGCATTATTCCAGCCCTCGGCGCTTTGGGCGGCATTCTCTCAGCCACCGGACTTGGTGTCCTGCTGTTTAAATGGGGAGTCAAAATTAATATCCGCCTGTTTTTCAAATATATGGGCATTTTATTGCTCTTCATTGTAGCAGGCTTAGTGGTATCTACTTTGGGACTTTTTGACAGCGCGATGAATATTTTATCGCAAACAAATCGCGAATCAGCAGCACTGTGTTTCTATTACGAAAGATTTACTAAAATCCACTCTTGCATTCTCGGGCCGATGGTCTGGAATACCTCGCAACTGCTTCCCGAAGACAAGTTTCCAGGTTTGTTGTTGAGTGCGCTGTTTGGATACACGGATAAGCTCTATGTCGTGCAGGCGATCGCCTATTTGATGTTTTTAGGTACTGTCGGTGGCATCTACTTCCAAAGTCTGGCAGGTAGAGTTTTCTTCCCATTCAAAAAAACTCAGGCAACTAAATAGGAAATAAAGTGCGATCGAAATACGATCGGCTTTTTACTGGAAATGCAGGAGGCAGTTGTTTGTGGCTAATAACTAATGCGCCCCTAACTTAGAGCGCATTAGGAAATCAGCTATCTATTGATTGAATGTAAAACGACCGTCAACTTTTTCTCCGTTAATATCCGCAGTAACTTTCACGGGATAACTTCCTGCATCTTTGCCGGGAAACACCACAGCGTAATGTTTGCCCTCAGCATCATACTTGAGAGCTAAAGTTTGCTGCTTTCCATTCGCCAACTGCACTTGAGCCGTCACTTTGGCGTTAGGAACTGGTTCCTTTTTCTCCCCTTTTTGCAAAAAAACATCTAAATGAGTTCCGGTAGCTTCTTTTTCAGGTACAAACTCTAAATAGTAAGCTCCAGACTTTACAACTTGCCCCCCTTTAGTTGCTGTTGCAGGATCAGTGGCGGGAGTAGAAGACGCAGGTTGAGAGGCGACAGGAGGGGATGCTGGAGTGCTATTTGGATCGCTTGCTTGGTCGCCTTTACTGCAAGCTCCCAAAAACAGCAATCCCACACTACCTAGAACAATTAAATTTGACTTGAGCGATTTCATTGGTTTGACTCCTTGCTGACTGACAATAATTAGAAAATATCACACATTAACGACCTTCCCGTCTTCAATAACTAGCTGAGGTTGTTGAGGTCGTAAAAAATGACCAAATTGAGCATACAAAGCTGGCAAAACTAACAAAGTTAAGGCTGTAGAAGTAAATAACCCTCCTAAAACTACTACTGACAGCGGTTGCAAAATTTCCTTGCCCGCCCCGCCTTCAAATACTAAAGGTGCTAAACCCAAAGCAGAAGTTAAAGCGGTCATCAAGATGGCGTTGAGCCGTTCCATCGAACCTTTAATAATTGCTTCCTTAAAAGGCACTCCTTCAGCAAATTTAGTGTTGTAGTTGTCTACTAAAAGCAAGCCGTTACGGGTAGCAACGCCGAATAATGTGACAAAGCCAACCAGGGAAGCTACAGAGATGATGCTACCAGTCAAAGCTACCGCAATTACTCCTCCCACTAATCCGAGCGGCAAATTAATCATAATCATAGCAGTTGAAGCGATCGACTTGACGGACAAGTACATCAATACTGTAATTACCAAAAAGGCGATCGCACTAAATATCATAATATTTAGCGAAGCTCTTTGTTCTGCTTCAAATTGACCGCCGTACTGGATAAAATAGCCAAAAGGCAACTGCACCTCTCGTTTGACTTTAGCTTGAATTTCATTCACAACCGATCGCAAATCCCTATTTTTAGCATTAGCCGCTGCCACAATCAACCGGGAAACATTCTCGCGGTTAATCGTATTTGGCCCCGTACCGTATTTAACAGTCGCAACTTGGGCGAGGGGAATCTTGTTGCCACTCGGAGTATCAACCAGCAAATTCTGAATAGTTTCTAAGTTATTTCTAGCTTCAGGCTGCAACCAAACAACTAAATCAAAAGTTTGCTGCACCTCCAAAACTTGAGAAACAACTTTGCCGTTCAAAGCTGTTTCAATAATTTCTGAAAGTTCTCCGATTTTCAAACCGTATCTACCCGCAGCTTGGCGGTTAAACTTAATTTGAATTTGTTGAACTGGCACCTGCGGTTCTAGTTGCAAATCCACAATTCCTTCAACTGTTTTCATTTGCTCTTCAACTTGGGCACCGATGCTGCGAAGTTGATCCAAATCCGGGCCAAAGATTTTGACAGCAATCTGACTTCGGACACCAGATAAAACCTCATCCATCCGGTGAGAAATAAAACCGCCGATATTGGGTGCAACTCCCGGCAATCTAGCAAATTCCTGCCGCAGCGACTCCAAAGTTTTCGACCGATTTTTCATCCCTACCTCGCTCAAACCGATATCAATGTGAGCTAAATTAACTCCCGCAGCATCAGCATCTCCCGGAGCTCTGCCCGATCGCACTTGCACGTATTCAAACCTGGTATCACTCTTAAGTGCATCTTCAATAGCAAAAGCCGCGCTATCTGTTGTCTCCAAAGACACCCCCGGATAAAGCATAATAGTATTCACCAAAGTTTGCTCCTGAAACTCCGGCAAAAACACCCGTCCAAAGGATGGCAAAATAATTAATGCAGCCACCATGCTAGCAGCAGCTAAAGCTAAAATAATCCGCGAATAGCGCATTGACAAATTTATCAAAAAATGATATACTTTCTTGCAAAATCTCGGCAGCCAAGGTTCCGCAGCACTCATGCGTTTGTTAGGCAACAAGATAGCGCAAAGGGCCGGAGATATTAACAGCGACTCCAGACTAGAAATCACCACAACTACCAGATAAGTAATTCCCATAGGCGTAAAAATTCGACCTTCTACACCGGGCAAAGTAAAAATTGGAGAAAACACCACAATACCAATAACAGTCGCTCCAATTAACGAATCGCGCACCTCCTGACTGCCATCAAAAATCACATCCATCACCGGACGTGGATGAAGAGAAGACGTATTTTCTCTCAAATTGCGGTAGGTATTTTCCGCATAAACGATCGCATCGTCGATCGCAGTGCCGATCGCCACCGACAAACCCCCCAAAGTCATCGTATTTAATCCCAGCCCCAGCCAATACATCGCCAGCAGCGCCAACAGCCAAGTCAGAAAGAAATCCAGCAAAACAACCGCCAGAGTGCGCCAATTCATCAAAAACGGGATGAGAATAAGGGTGACGATAATACTGCCTTCAATTAAAGCCGATCGCACATTCTCCACCGAGGAATTGATATACTCTTCCTGTCGAAAAGTCACAGTAACTTTAATATCTTTTGGCAGAGCTTGCTGCACCTCAGCCATTGCTGCCTCAACCGCTTTAGTTACCGTCGGAGTATCAGCAACTGGCTGTCTGTTTACCATCACAATCACAGCTTTTTTGCCGTTAAAACTGCCATCGCCCCGCTTGATTGCAGCACCAATCTTGACATCAGCGACATCACCAATTCTGACGGGCGTTCCTTGCCGAGAGGCGATCGCCGATTGCTGCAAATCTTCCAGAGACTCAATCCGCCCCACCCCCCGGATTAAAGTTTCTCGATCCGGCGTAATTAAATACCCCCCCGGCGCGTTAACATTCGCAGCAGCCGCCGCTTCGGCAACTTGCTGCAACGACACATTAAAAGCTTTCAACTTGGCAGGTTCTACTAATACTTGATACTGCCTTTCTTCGCCGCCGTAAGCTACTACTTGAGCAACGCCAGTTACTGCCAAAAGCCGATTTGTGACTTGCCAATCAACTAGACGGCGCACTTCCATTAAAGGAGTTGTTTCCGAGGTAAAAGCATAGGTAATAACAGTGCCCACAGGAGAAGTTGTGGGAGAAATTTGCGGTGTTTCTACCCCAGCCGGGAGTTTGCTTTGCGCTTGCTGTAAGCGTTCTGTGATCAACTGCCGCGCTTGATAAATTTCAGTTCCCCAATCAAAGATAACCTTAACCGCAGAAAGGCCCACAGCCGAAGATGAACGCACTGCTGTTACTCCTGGAGTTCCGTTAATCGCACTTTCGATCGGTAGTGTTACCAAAGACTCGATTTCTTCCGGCGCGAGCCCCGGTGCTTCCGTCTGAATTTCGACTTGCGGGGGTGCAAAAGGAGGGAAGACATCAAGCGACATTTGGGGGATGATAGAAAATGTCCAAAGGCTAACAATAATGGTAGCGATAACAACTAGCCAGCGGCGGTTTATTACCCATCTAAGAATAGTGCTGAACATTTTATTATCTTGGAGTTAATAGATACATACTTCTGCAAACTCAATTGCTATATTCACGCAATTGTTTACTTCAAACTCTTGACTTCTGTCTCTTGAGTTTTAACGTGATGGTTGTCATTGTGTAACAGCAGTTCATTGTCTAACGCCGATGCAGAGCTGGAAAAACTATTGTTTCCGGCATTGTTTCCAGAATCCGCTGCTATTGCTGGCAATTTGCCCCGATTTCCCCACAACACGCCGGCTGTGAAAGTTAGGGATGCGATCGCGACTCCTCCCCCTATTCCCGCCCACCATAAAGACACGGGTAAATTATTAAAATTAACCTCTGTTAGCTTTGCAGTTGCCTTTTTGTTTTCCTCGTCTTTTGAGGGCTTGCTGCCGCCCCGCAAAGATTGTGCGTAAAGTTGAGGTGCTCGCTGCGTTACTATCAAATCTCCCTCGAATAAACCCCTCTTCACTTCAACTAAATCTCCGGCCGTTTGACCGAGCTCAATTTCAACAGCTTGATAAGCATTGCCATTTTGGACGTAAACGGTTTTTTTACCGCTAACATCCACTACCGCCGCACTCGGAATTGCTAAAATATTTGTTGCAGTTTTGTCGGTTAAAATCTCCAACTCAGCAAACAGTCCTGGCTTTAATTCACCGTTAATATTATCTAGTTCTGCTTTCACCGGCACCACCCGCGTTTCTCCTTCCACTGATGACCCAATTAAGGCGATTTTTCCCTTGAAAGTGCGATCGGGTAAATTAGCGACTTTTACCCTGACTTCCTGACCCTGTTTTACTTGATTCAGGTCTTTTTCGTAAATATTGGCTGTGGCAAAAACGCGGCTATCATTTAACAGACTCATCAACGGTTTTTCAGCGTTTACTGACTCTCCTGGGGTGATTTCGCGATCGGCTACCGTCCCGGAAATCGGAGCAATTACGGTAACGAGTCCTCGATCGTTGGCAACAGTTCCTAATTGTTGCAGCCGCGCTTGATAGGCTGCGTCAGCCAAGCGAATGCGCGACTGAGCGACTTCGACGGCAGTTTTGCCGCGTTTGAGTTGGTTCTCGGCTTCTAGGACTTCCCGGCGGCTCTGATCTCTGGTAAGTTGAGCTTTTGCTTCTGCTACTCTGCCTTGAGATTCCCGCAATTCCCGCATAGGGAGGTCTACTTCGGCTTGTTTAATTTCGGTTTCGGCTTTGATAACTTCAGGACGGCTTTTTGCCTTAGCAACAGCGGCTTTTGCTTCGGCGAAATGGGCTTGCGATTCCAGCATTGTCCGCCGCGCGATCGCTCCTGATGCCGCTAATTCTTTGTCGCGATCGAACTGTTCTTTAGCAATAGTTAATTCTGTTTCGGCCCGCGCTATTTCGGCTTGCGCTATTTCAACTTGACGCTGATAATTTTCTTTAGCGGCTTGCACAACTGAACGATTCTTTACTAATTCTTGTTCTTGTTGGTACTGCTTAGTTACCGCTGTCAATTGGGTTTGGGCTTGGGCGATTTCTGCTGCGGATATTTGAAGTTGGCGATCGTAATTTTCTCGTGCTAGTTTGAGATCGCCTTCGGCTTGCTGCAAATCTGCCTCAGCTTCGGCACGTTTCGAGAGAGATTCAACCCGCAACTGTCCTAATTCTGAACTAGATAAAACCGCCACCGGTTGACCTTTTGATACTTTGTCGCCAGGCTTAACCAGCAACTCTACTACTTTGCCCGCAACAGGAGCCGTAACTTCTACTTTTTCGTTGGGTAAAGTTTCAATTTGTCCTGTGGTTTTGATGCCGATATCTAGTCGCTGGCGGGCGGCAGGGGAGACTTTAATTCCTAATCGTTTTGCTGTTTCGGCATCGACAGAAATAGCAGCAGGAGTTTCAGTTGTTTCGCCGCTTTGGTGAAATTCATCTCCGTGTCCCGCGTGTGCCAAAACGACAGCCGGAGAACTTAGCAAAATTAGGCTGAACAACGTTCCAGAAAATCTGCTAATAATTGCCCGAGATTGAGCATATTTGTGGAATATCATCGTTGGCATTGTCCTTGAAATCAGGTTGAGTGCCACAGGTTTAGCAGTTGGTATTTTGCCAAGGTAAGTAAGTGATACCCATTAAGTAAAGTTACTTATTAGCATTTTCCAAGAAGCGACCGCTAAGCAATGACCAAGAGCTAGAAATGCTCTACTCAACCTAGTATTTCAGGGTCAAATGAAATTAGGATGAAATTTCGCATCAGCAGCCCAGATGCCCACCAGATTCTAAAATACGAAGATAAGTTTCGCCTAATGCGAAGCGATTGCCCTCTAGCTCTTTTTTCTGTTTTGTTATCTCTGCTTGCGCTTCAATTTCCTGTGTCAATTCACTCACTCGCTCTTCTACGGCTGCATTTTATGGATAAGTTGTGTTTAATTCCAAGCTGTTCAAGATCATGAACTACCCCCTCTATATAGCTTTTGACTGACTGACCTACTACTTTAGGGGGTAGGGCAACTCAATAGTCTACAGTATTTTTACGCAATTTTCTACTACTTTAGACGTAGGGTCACTCTATTGTCTACATTTAGGTAATCTAAGGAAACTGAGGTGGAGTCAGACAAATGCTGACAGCCACAGTCGAGCTAAATTACTGTTTGTACCAAAGTTGTCGCCACTTTTTCATGTCTTCAATTTCTGGCTTTTGTGAAGCAAGTATTTCCTGAACATTTGACCTAACGTGATTCATGTCACTCATGTTGTGGATTTGTGTCATGTTTTGTTTACGGTAGCTAAATTACTGTTTGTACCAAGCTTGCCGCCACTGTTTCATTTGCTCAATTTCTTGCTTTTGCGAAGTCAGAATCTCTTGAGATAATGTCTTCATTTCCGACCGTTTTGACTTCTTCAAAGCATCTTCAGCCATCACTAAAGCTCCCTCGTGGTGAGGAATCATCGCATTGATAAACCGCAAATCAAACTGGTCGTCAGCCGCCCCTAAATCCATAGTCATCATCATGCTTTGCATCTGTTCGGGAGTCATTGCCATCATGTGACCCATTTGATCGTGATAAGCCATTGGCGTACTGCTGGCTTTGGAATACCAAGTTTTTCGCCACTCTTTCATTTGATTGATTTCGCGGTTTTGAGCAGCAATAATGTTATTTGCTAGTTTTTTCATTTCCGGACGTTTGGATTTATTGAGTACCTCTTTAGCCATGTTTACAGCACCTTGATGGTGTACTGTCATGCCATCAATAAATCGCAAATCGTAGTCGGCATCAGCAGGGCCTAAATCCATTGACATATTGTGATTCATGCCATGATTCATCCCACCCATGCCGCCGCCTTGTGCCACGTCTTGCTTGTTGTTTGCTTCGGTTGCAGTCGTAACATTTGGGGCTTGAGTTTCGCTGGAAGGGGCTTTGGAACAAGCTGCAAGGACTCCGCTGCTTAAAGCGGCTGTGGCGGTCAATATCAGCGCTGCAAAGCCTGTTTTTAATGAAATTGGTTTCATAGATATTATATCCTTAAAACGGCCATTTATCTTCAGTTTTCCACATATAAATGAAATTAGGATGAAATTTTTGATTCGGAATTGTAAAGAATTATTCTTGGGCCTCGATCGCACTCTAATTTAAGATTGACAGGACTCACTTGAACGTAATTAGGTAGGGTGCACAGTGCGCGCCTTACCCATATGCGTAGCGTGTCAAACCACTTTTTTCATAATTCCTGATTTATTTCGCAATTCCCCTTGACTCTCCTGCTAACTGGAGACTTTACAATGGAGTTAATTCACTTATTGAGCAGTTTCTGGTGAGGTTCAAACTATGACTTTACAGCTAAAAGTTCCTAAGATGGCTTGTTCCGCTTGTGCAAATACGATCGCAAAAGCAGTCCGAGACATTGACTCAGCCTCCACGGTTGAGGCGGATATCAAGACAAAATTGGTCACAATTCAAACCGCCAAGTCGGAAAGTGAAGTTAGGAAAGCGATCGCATCTGCTGGCTATCCAGCAAGTCAATTTGAGATTTGAGATTTGAGATTTGAGATTTACTTGCAGCTTTGAATCTGGGAGATTTAACAAGAGTCTAAAATTTTTGATTCTCCACGACAGGAGTACGTCGCACGTTATCCGTTTTTAGGCGAGGTCAATCGATTTTAGATTTTAGATTTTAGATTTTAGATTGACCCCACGGATAAATGCGGGGGCTTGAGGATTTTCGATTTTGGATTGATTCCACGGATAAATCACGTGGCGGGTACCATCAAGAAATTCTTGGTCATTTGAAGACAGAAGGTAACTTTATAACTTAGGAGGGCATCTATGGACAATCTCACACTTAAATTGCGGGGCATGAGTTGTGCTTCTTGTGCTTCCTCTATCGAACAAGCCATTCAATCTGTTTCCGGCGTAATTGAGTGTCATGTCAATTTTGGGATGGAACAAGCAACCATCCAATACGACTCCCAGCAAACCAACTTAGAAACAATTCAATCGGCGGTTGATGATGCGGGATACCAAGCTTTGCCGCTTCAAGAAATGGCGACGCCAGAGGATGATTCCGAACAAGCCGATCGCAAATCTGAATCTCAAACCTTGCAGCGGAAACTCTGGACAGCAGGTATCATCAGCATCCTGCTAGTTGTGGGCGCTATTCCAGCGATGACCGGCTTGCATCTGCCATTTATTCCCGCATGGCTGCACAATTTTTGGCTGCAATTAGTCCTGACATCACCAGTACAATTCTGGTGCGGGAAATCGTTTTATGTGGGAGCTTGGAAATCCCTAAAACGGCGAGTGGCGACAATGGATACCCTGATTGCCTTGGGAACGAGTGCTGCTTACTTTTATTCTGTATTTGTGACATTTTTTCCCGGTTTCTTCACTGCCCAAGGTTTGACTCCTAGTGTTTACTACGAAGTAGCCGCTAGCGTTATCGCCTTAATTTTGTTGGGGAAAACCCTAGAAAATCGCGCGAAGGGAGAGACTTCGGAGGCCATTCGCAAACTCATGGGTTTGCAAGCAAAAACTGCTCGGATAATTCGCAACGGGGAAGAGTTGGAATTGCCGATCGCCCAAGTGGAAATTGGCGACATCGTGCAGGTGCGGCCGGGAGAGCAAATCCCCGTAGATGGAGAGGTAATTGAGGGTGCTTCGACGGTAGACGAAGCAATGGTTACGGGAGAAAGTTTGCCTGTGAAAAAGCACCTTGGCGACGAAGTTATCGGAGCCACAATTAATAAAACTGGCAGCTTCAAGTTTCGGGCGACAAGAGTTGGCAAAGATACATTTTTAGCTCAAATTGTCAAGATGGTGCAGGACGCACAGGGGTCAAAAGCACCGATTCAAAAGTTAGCAGACCAAGTGACTGGTTGGTTTGTTCCCACAGTAATTGCCGTCGCTTTAGCTACTTTCATTATCTGGTTTAACGCGACGGGAAACTTCACTCTAGCCACAGTGACAATGGTGGAAGTGCTGATTATTGCCTGTCCCTGCGCTTTGGGTTTAGCGACTCCGACTGCTGTGATGGTTGGCACGGGTAAAGGTGCAGAATATGGAATTTTAATTAAAGGAGCCGAGAGTTTAGAATTGGCTCACCAAATTCAAATTATTGTGTTAGATAAAACTGGAACTCTTACTGAAGGCAAGCCAACTGTCACTGATTTTGTGACAATAAAAGGAACGGCGAACAGCAATGAGTTAAATTTGCTGCAATTGGCGGCGTCTGTAGAGCGAAATTCGGAGCATCCTTTGGGGGAAGCTGTTGTTCGATACGCTCAATCTCAAGAGGTAAATTTGACGGATGTTAAGGATTTTGAGGCGATCGCGGGGAGTGGTGTTCGCGGGGTTGTAGGCTCCAAGTCGATCGCCCTGGGAACGCTGAGGTGGATGCAGGAACTAGGCTGCGATACTGAATATCTGGAACTGCGCGGGAGAGCTTTGGAAGCTGCGAGCAAAACGGTTGTTTGGATGGCTGTAGAAGGCAAAATAGAGGCAATTCTGGGCATTGCGGATGCTCTCAAACCCTCGTCAGCGCAGGCCGTGAAAGCACTTCAAAAACTCGGTTTGGAGGTGGCGATGCTGACTGGAGATAATCGCGCGACTGCGGAGTCGATCGCCCAATCCGTGGGCATTACTCGTGTTTTTGCCGAAGTTAGGCCCCACCAAAAAGCAGCTCAAATCCAAGCCCTGCAAGGGGAAGGAAAAATTGTCGCGATGGTGGGAGACGGGATTAACGACGCGCCGGCTTTGGCCTTAGCAGACGTGGGAATTGCGATCGGCACCGGCACAGATGTGGCGATCGCCGCCAGCGACATTACCTTAATTTCAGGAGATTTGCAAGGCATAGTTACAGCAATTAAACTTTCCCGCGCCACCATGCGAAATATTCGCGAAAATCTGTTTTTTGCGTTTATTTATAACATCGCTGGAATACCGATCGCGGCGGGCATTTTGTACCCCATTTTCGGCTGGCTGCTCAATCCAATTATTGCCGGTGCAGCAATGGCTTTCAGTTCAGTATCTGTAGTTACTAATGCTTTGCGATTGCGGAATTTTCAAGCCAAATCTAGTGGATAAGTTAGGATTTTTTCCCAACCTCCTGGTACGCAATGCCCACCATCCACCGATTTATCAACAACAATCTCTTGCATACACTAGGAAAAATAAAAAAATGTTGAAGCAGCGCCAAATCTTAGGAAGCCTCGGAAGTTTAGGAATTATGCTCGGAATTGCATCCGGAGTGCGAGCAAATCAAATATCAATCCCTCCTGCAAATTCAACCGCTCAATTTCCGCATATCGAACAGCCGTTAAGTTTAAAAGTTGGCGTAACAGCAGGCGGATTGACATTAATTGGTTTAGAATTGTGGTGGTTTTTGTTCAGTAAAAAGCAAGCTAAAACTAGGTAAACTTTGCCGGCGCGGTTTTTTCCAGCAAGAAATCGCTAAAATAGATGAAAGCTTAAGAAATTTGGAGTGAGCTAAATGCAATTACTACACACGATGCTCCGAGTCGGCAACCTGGAAGAATCCCTCAAATTTTACACCGAGGTTCTGGGCATGAAATTGCTGCGGCAAAAGGACTATCCAGACGGTAAATTTACTCTGGCTTTTGTTGGCTACGGCGATGAATCCGACACGACAGTTTTGGAATTAACATACAACTGGGGCGTCGAACAGTACAATTTAGGGGATGCTTACGGTCATATTGCGATCGGCGTTGACGACATTTACGGTACTTGCGAAGATATTAAAGCCCGCAGCGGTAAAGTTATTCGGGAACCCGGCCCGATGAAGCACGGTTCAACTGTCATCGCTTTTGTGCAAGACCCAGATGGATATAAAGTTGAATTAATTCAACTGGAAAATCAAGGTAGCAACACCCAGAAAGTAGCAGCAACAACCGCATCCTAACTTTCTTAAGAGGGGGAAGGAGAAGGAAAAACTATCTTCCCTCTTCCGTTTTCCTTTTGACAACAGTCGTACCCACAACTGTCAACTGTCAACTGTCAACTGTCAACTGTCAACTGAAACTTTTAATGCGATCGCACCGACGGTACAAACTGCTGCAAGTAACTCTTTTGCCACAAAATAGAAAAACTGTTGCCTATTTGACTTAAACTATCAAATTTAGGAATTAGTTTAGATTCTCGGCGCTTGTCTAAGGCAGCTAGCGCCGAAAAGAAGACAGCTAATAATAACAAAAATACCACCATCACAATAAAGAAAATAGTCCAATAAACTACAAATTCGCTTTTGTAGCTAACGGTGAATATCGAGTTAATCACTGAATCCGATAAATACAAGAGCAGCCCTACTGAAAACCACACTCCGAACAATACCCACGTCCACTTAAACATATCTGTTGCAGTCTTGTTATTTTTAGACACAGAAAGTTCTAAATCTCTAATTAGGCTGTTAATTTTTGACGTGACTTCATACAAAGTATATTGCAAAGACTCTCTGATATAATTTAGCTCGTTGTCGAGGTTTATGCACTGCTCGGAGGTGCTTTTGTCAAAACTGAGGTTTTGGAGTTTCTTGCGGTGCACAGACAGTTTATGGCCTAGGGTGTAATCCCATTTTTGCAGCCGCTCTATAGTCAAATACAAAAGTTCCCTATTAGCATCTAACAAGCTCTGGCAATCTACGATCGACTTAACTAACTTGCTGAGATTGTTGATCTGCTCGTCTACAGTATTTTGGTATTCCCTCTGTTTAGCTGACAAGAAACTTGCCATTTCGACATCCCGATCGCCGCACAGCGACAAAGCCTCACTATACACCTTGTCAATTTCCATTTTATCTAGATACAGTGACGCTTTGCACTCCTCTATTTCGGGAATAGTCAGACATTCTAAGGGCTGATGTTTTACATTAAATTTATATACTAGCGCTGTCAGAATCTGCGCCGATTTCCGGTCAAGCTTGTCTTTGTAAGGTTCTAAAATAATTGCAGCTAGATTTTTGACTCTCGCTTCCGGGTGGTGCAGGAAATCAAAAATTTTGGCAAGTATTTTGGAGAATTCCAAGTCATTAAAATTATTTTCCGCAACTTCCAAAAAGTTTGTTACCGCTGCATCCTTTTTGGCATTCAATTTGTACGGGCCCGTAAGTGTGATCGCAGCAAATACTCTCTCGATCCAAAACAAATATTCCTCGCAATCCATTGGCAGGCCCGGCAGCAGCCAGCTAGGGCCGTACACCCAAAAATCGAGACAATTCTCATATTCCTGACTGCTGTCATTTCTACTGTCGCCCAAAGCAAATTTGTTGATTCCTAACAGTTTAATTTGCTCTTCTACAACCAGCCGCTCAATTTCGCCTGGATTAATTTTGACATTGACAGCACATTCATCGCCTTGTCGTTGCCCTGCTTCATCCAACCAAATTGACTTAATAGTAACAGCCGCAGACCACCGAATTAAAGGAGTCGATCCCCCTACCGCTTCCTGTTCTAACGCCGCCAGCAGATTTTTGCTAAAATTACTTGCTCTAGCCGCTCTCTCACTTGATATCAGCTCATCTCGCACCTTCCCCAATGCCTGAATCCCCAAAGCGCGAAACAGCAAATTCGGATGGGGTTTTCTGACGGATTCGGGTATATTTTCTCTGAATATTCCGCTTTTCGGTAGGCCCACAACTTCAGCAAAAGGCTCAATGCCGCACTGTTGCAGGATTTTTTCAACTATGTTTATTCTTTGCCAGGGCTGAGTATATTTAGTGAGAATGAAGATTAGCGCTGTGCCGCTGCACCCGATTGACTCAGGGATGCTAGTGCGATCGACTTTCCACAGATTGCTCGTCATAATTTGTCGCGATGACAATTGTTAGATATTGACGCCGTTATTTTATGCTTTATTCAACCTTACATCTACTACTGGTTTTTGTCAATATTCTTCCGGGACGCATAGGGAGCTATAAACGCGGTTTAACAAGTAAATTTCTCGTGATTAAACCGCAGATTTTTCCTATAAACCGGGTTGAGAAAGGCAAATGTGCGTCCAGAACTAAATATATAATTTTGCAGTAATCGGTCAACAGTAAAATTTTTAGGTTGGGTTGCGTGACCCTACCTACTATAATGTTTTCTTTTTCGGAGTTTTTAATATTTTGTCCGTCACCATTTCGTCAACGATTAAGTCGCTGATAATTTTAGCTCCGTGGGAGGTAAAATGCACGCCATCATTAACTTTTACATAGCCTCGTTTTCCCGATTTGTCAGCAACTACGGGAACAAATTTTCCTGCTTCTGTAAAACGCTCCCAAGTAGAAATAAATTCGATTTTGGCTGAAGATTTGCTGGCATTTTTATATATCTCGTTCATCACAGGAAAAGCTTTGAGATACAAAGATTTCTTAGGTATCGATTGACCGATCCAATACACTTTTCTTACGGATGACGAATCCAGTAAATTTGCATATCTTTCAACTCTTTCTTGATAAGCTTTTTGCCATTCTTTCGTCATAACAGCCCGGGCTTTTCCTTGAAAATCAATAATATTTTGAGGGTCATTGGCCCCGAACAAAACTATCACTACATCCGGCTGGTAATTATTAATAATTTGGCGACTTCTGGCATACCAGTCATAATAATCTATCCGATTTAGTCCAGTCGATACCTTGTATTCAATTTTTGTATCGGGGATATTGTATTTTTTCTTAAGAGTGTACTGGAGTTGAATTCCTAAGTCGAACATTACGGAATCTCCAATACATAAAAATTTGCGATAAGGTCTGGTCAGTTTTGGTTTAGCTGGAGTTGGTTTTTTAGCATTAGCAGGCTTTGGAGGTTCAACAGCCGCTTTTCTTTCGGTTGTGACCGGAGGAAGTTCTGATTCTTTGGGGAGGCTATCGAAGTTAATATCTTTAATTTGGCTCCAAAAATCTTGTTCGGATTTTCTGAAACCGTCTATTTCGATCTGGCGCGCGGCTTGTTTAATTTCTGGACTGGCGAAAGGAGTTGAAGCAAAGCTTTTCAGAAATAATGATAAGTTTGAAAATATTAAAGTGAGAATTACAGAAGTAACAATCAGCAAAATTTCCCGGTCTTTCATATTTCTTAGAAATTAAAGTAAATAAAAGGCGGAACGGTACTAGGCCCCAACATCAAGATAGTATACACGAGCAGCGAAACTAAGACAACCCGAAAGAAAATGTTTTTTAATGACAATACGGTTTGCAATAGTTTCGCGATGCGATCGCCCCACAAGTTGAGCGCGCCAATAACTGCAATTACTAAATACAATTGCCAAAAGTTAAATTGAAAAGTTGCGACGGCAGGATGGACAATTCCTTCAAAAAAACTCACCGCAGTTTCCCAATTGGGAGTGCCAAAAAATACCCAGCCACAAGTAACAAAAGTAAATGTTAGCAGCCAACTGCAAAATTTAGCAAATCGGGGAAACGCATAGTCTAATTTAAAGTGGATAGCTTGGGGGATATCTTTACATAAATGGTTGACAATTAATCCTAAACCGTGAATTGCTCCCCAGAAAATAAAGTTTAAACCTGCGCCGTGCCAAAATCCACCGATCGCCATTGTTAAAAATAGATTTAGGTACTTTCTCAACTTGCCGTATTTGTTGCCGCCAAAGGGAAAGTAAACGTAATCTCTCAGCCACTCCGAAAGACTGATGTGCCACCTTTTCCAAAATTCTTGCAGACTGAGCGATCGGTATGGCATATTAAAGTTGGCAATGGGTTTGAAACCCAGCAAACAGGAGATACCGTTGGCTAAATCCGAATAGCCGCTGAAATCTACATAAATTAAACAGGAATAGGAAATTGCCGCGAGGATTAAATCTATGCTGCTGTACTGCTGGGGGACTTTGAATGGTAAGTCAGTGAAGTTAAACAAAAAGCTCGATAAAGTATATTTTTTGAAGAGTCCAGACAAAATCAAAACTATAACTTCTTCGATTTGATAGTCGTATTTTTCTGGTGAATGTAGCTGCAAGTAAAATTCGCGAGCTCGCGAGATTGGCCCAGAGGCAATTTGCGGAAAGTAGGTAATGTAGGCGGCATAGTCTATAAATTTTGGACAGGGTATTTTTTGCTGGTAGCAGTCGATTAAATGAGAAATCATTCTAAAAGTGTAGAAAGACACGCCGACGGGGGCGATTATTTGCAAAACTGGAAAGCTGGCTGGAATTTGTAGCTGGTTCAGTATCTCAAATAAAGAAGTTACAAAGAAGTTGCAATATTTAAAGATGCCGAGATAGGCAATGTTGAAAACTAAGCCGGAGATTAAAGCAATTTTTTTATACTTATTGTTGCCGAGAACCCGGAGAATGATATAGTTAGAAGCTGTAGAGAAAACGAGGAGCAAGAGAAAGTCGAAACTCCAAAAGGAATAAAATAATAAACTTGAAATTAACAAGACAATTTTATACAAATTGACTTGGGGTTTCACAGAGACTATCGCGCTAAAAATAATTAGGAAAAAAACTAGAAATTGGTAAGTGGGAAATAGCATAAGTCTCAGCCGATAAAAAATCTTGTTTGTGGCAATATTTTTATAAGTACGGCCAGCCAACCTATCCCGAAGGATATCGCCAGAGTCGGTCTGAACGCACCAAATTTCGGGGTGGATAGCGGACTGTAAGCTTTTGCAAGAGGTCAATTAGGCCACAACTTCCGCCCTAGTTAACCGCACTCATAAATTCATAATCCTGTTTAAAGATTATGATGGTTGTGAGACGATGTATTAACGGATAACAACAGGAATCCCCTTGATTGCGAGGAACCAACGTGCAGCCAACAGACCCTAGCAAATTTACAGATCAAGCCTGGGAAGCCATTGTCAAATCCCAGGATGTCGCCCGCCGCTTTGCCAATCAGCAGCTAGAGGTTGAACATTTAGCCATCGCCCTTCTCGAACAGCAAGGCCAGGCCAACAGCATTCTTAGCAAAGCTGGAGTCGATGCCGCCCGCTTTGCCCAGCAGTTAGATGCTTTTGCCAAACGACAGCCCAGAGTTGCCAACGCTGACCAACTATACCTCGGTCGCGGCTTAGAAGTGATGTTAGATGTTGCCGAGGCCACCAGGGCGACTTGGCAAGATAATTTTATCGCCGTTGAACATTTATTAATTGGCTTAGTAGAAGACGAACGAGTCGGCCGCAGGTTGCTGACAAAAGGCGACGGCCCGCCGGGCCGCCCCGGTTACGATCGCAAACCCCCAGCCGGTACGATCGATCGACCAAAACTCGAAGAAGCAATCAAATCTTTCCGCGCCACTGCTAAAACCCAAGAAAAAAATTCCGAAACGGGGAAAGGCAGCCGCAGCAACGCTAAAGCCCAAGATCAAGATGGCGAAGCTAACTCCGACGCCCTCAGCAAGTACGGACGCGATTTGACAGAAGCCGCCAAAGCCGGCAAACTCGACCCAGTAATCGGCCGCGACGAGGAAATCCGCCGCGTGGTACAAGTTCTTTCCCGTCGTCAAAAAAACAATCCGGTGTTAATTGGCGATCCCGGAGTCGGAAAAACTGCGATCGCCGAAGGTTTAGCCCAGCGAATTGTCAACGGCGACGTACCGGAATCTTTGAAAAATCGCCAGCTATTTAGCCTCGATATGGGCAGTTTAATTGCTGGGGCAAAATTCCGGGGCGAATTTGAAGAACGATTGCGGTCTGTACTGCGGGAAGTCATCGATTCCGACGGGCAAATTGTCCTATTTATTGACGAATTACACACGGTTGTCGGCACCGGCGGCGGTGGCAGTTCCGGTTCGGGAATGGATGCGGGAAATTTGTTAAAACCAATGTTGGCGAGAGGCGAATTGCGCTGCATCGGCGCTACAACTCTCGACGAATTCCGCAAGAATATTGAAAAAGATCCTGCACTAGAACGCAGATTTCAACAAGTATTTGTCGGCGAACCTAGCGTTGAAGATACTGTTTCGATTTTGCGCGGATTGAAAGACCGTTACGAACGCCACCACGGGGTAAAAATTACTGATTCGGCCCTGGTAGCTGCTGCAACTCTGTCTTTTCGCTATATTTCCGATCGCTTTTTGCCGGACAAGGCGATCGACCTCGTAGATGAAGCGGCCGCCCACTTGAAAATGGAGATTACCTCTAAACCTGTGGAATTGGAAGGCATTGACCGCCGGGTGATGCAGTTGGAAATGGAAAAATTGTCGATCGAAGGCGAAGGAAAAGGTGCTCTAGCCCCTGGGCTCGGCTTCCGCGTCGAACGCATCACCTCTGAGATTGACATTTTAAAAGTCAAGCAGGAAAAATTGTCCTCTCAGTGGTTGGGCGAAAAGCAGTTGTTGGATGCAATCAATAAATTGAAAGCAGAAGAAGACCAATTGCGAGTCCAAATCGAACAAGCAGAAAGGGCTTACGATTTGAATAAAGCCGCACAGTTAAAGTACGGCAAGTTGGAAACGGCGGTGCGCGATCGCGAAGCGAAAGAAGCGGAACTTTTGAAACAGCAAGCTCAAGGTTCTTCCCTGCTGCGCGAAAAAGTTACTGAGGGCGATATTGCGGAAATTGTCGCTAAATGGACAGGCATTCCGGTTAACCGGTTGTTAGAGTCCGAACGCCAAAAATTGCTGCAATTGGAAAAACACTTGCACCAAAAAGTCATCGGTCAAGAGGAAGCTGTAACAGCCGTGGCGGCGGCAATTCGGCGCGCTAGGGCGGGGATGAAAGACCCCGGCAGGCCGATCGGCTCTTTCTTGTTTATGGGGCCCACAGGCGTCGGCAAAACTGAGTTAGCGCGGGCGTTGGCGGAGTTTTTGTTTGACAGCGATGATGCGATCGTCCGCATCGATATGTCGGAATACATGGAGAAGCACAGCGTTTCCCGGTTGGTAGGAGCTCCCCCCGGATATGTCGGTTACGATGAAGGGGGACAACTTTCCGAAGCAGTGCGGAGACATCCTTATTCGGTAGTGCTGTTTGATGAAGTGGAAAAAGCGCACCCGGACGTATTTAACATTTTGCTGCAAGTGTTGGATGACGGCAGAATTACCGATTCTCAAGGTCGAGTGGTTGACTTTAGAAATACCGTAATTGTGATGACTAGCAATATCGGCAGTGACCACATTTTAGACGTGTTTACTAAGAAGGAAAAAACAGTCAAAAAACCTGCTAGCCGGAAGCAGGAAACGAAAGATTTGTCAAGTCAAAAGACAGATTATAAAGTGGCTGCCGACGGTACTGTCGAGGTGTCGGCCCAGCGAGTCGATGCTGATACTGTAACCAAGAGTGAAAACAAGAGTGAAAACAAGAGCGAAAATGAAAATTTATTGACTCAAGAACGGGAGACAGACCAAGAGTACGAACAGATGTTAAAACGGGTGATGACAGCGCTGCGATCGCACTTTCGGCCCGAATTTCTCAATCGGGTGGACGAGATAATTTTGTTCCACACTTTGAGCAAGGTGGAACTGCGGCAAATAGTCAGTATCCAAGTGAAGCGGATCGAGCGGTTGTTGGCCGAGCAAAAAATTACTTTGGAACTGTCCGATGCGGCGAAAAACCATATCACAGATGTCGGTTACGACCCGGTTTACGGCGCTCGTCCCTTGAAACGCGCCATCCAGCGGGAGCTGGAAAACCCGCTGGCAAACAAGATTCTGGAAAATGCGTTTGTGGAGGGTGATACAATTGCGATCGACTGCGAAAATAACACTTTGCAGTTTCGCAAAAAAGATTCTCGCCCAGCGCTAGTCGGTAATAGTTTGTAGTTGCCGAACAGCTAGGAACAGGCAGGATGCCTGTTCCACAAATAATAAGTCTTCTTGTGGAACAGGCATCCGCCCTGTTATTGAAAATTAGGAACAGGCAAGATGCCTGTTCCACAAACCCTCAATTCTCTTGTGGAACAAGCATCCTGCCTGTTATTGAATATGGTGAAACCTGTTACTTGATATCAAGAATTCGAGATGGTGCGGCTACCATAGGCATCCATGCTATAGGCAGGAACGCGAACGCTGTAATCCATCTCTGTTGCTGTGATTGCTACAGCCAATTTTTCAAAAGATTCATCGTTCCAATTCCGCTCGTGGATGGGCTTTGACTGTTCCCCGAGGAAATATGCTTGAGTGCCAATTAATGCTGCTGCGACCCAACCGACGATTAAAAGAGAGATTACAATAGCCATATTTGCTTTTTCCTTAACTTTTGTTGCTTTATGTAAACTAATGTAACGAAAATTAGTAATAAACGTCAAGGTACTGTAATGTCGTGGCAACCGTCCGGCAGGTAGTAAATACCGCACCTAATCCTGAGTCTGTAGGGTGCGCTTAGTGTCAACAAGGGCTCGCTCCCCCCTAGCCCCCCTTAATAAGGGGGGACAAGAGTGTTCTCAAAGTCCCCCTTATCAAGGGGGATTTAGGGGGATCTAGACTGGGCTACCAGCGAGAGATACAGAGGGGTTTCAGGCTTAAGTTGACACGCCTTGGTAGGGTGTGCACCGCGCACCGGTCTTTCGGGTGTGCACTGCGCATATGTATCGGAATTGTGAACTGTATCCGAAATAGCAAAACTGATTTTTAGGATTTTATAGTTAAGAAATTATAAGTTTTGCATTAATAAATTACGATTAACACTCTGCCGCTGGCATGAGGAATAGCGGCCAAATTATAAGTTATGATTTATCAGTTTGGATGGGAACTAACAAATCCCAATTACCAAATTTTAAGTACAAATTACCAATTACCAATCATCGCTACAAATCATGCCAAACTCAATGTTAAATGACGACCCGTTGTGGTTCAAAGACGCGATTATTTACGAAGTACCAGTTCGGGCTTTTGCCGACAGCAATGCAGACGGCATCGGCGACTTTAGAGGGCTGACAGAAAAACTGGATTACCTGCAAAACTTGGGAGTAACAGCAATTTGGGTACTACCATTTTTTCCCTCGCCGCTCCGAGACGACGGCTACGATACATCTCACTATACCACCGTAAACCCGATTTACGGCACATTAGAGGACTTTAAAGACCTTTTAGAAGCAGCGCACCAACGGGGAATTCGGGTCATTATTGAGTTAATTGTCAACCACACTTCTGACCAGCACGCTTGGTTTCAGCGAGCGCGCCGCGCCCCGAAAGGAAGTAACGAAAGAGATTTTTATGTGTGGAGCGACACGCCGGAAAAATATCAAGATGCTCGGATTATTTTCCAAGATTTTGAAACATCTAATTGGGCTTGGGATGCGGTAGCAAAAGCTTATTACTGGCACCGTTTTTATTCCCACCAACCCGATTTGAATTACGACAATCCGGCAGTCCGCCAAGCCATCTTAGATGTGGTAGATTTCTGGTTGGCACTGGGAGTAGACGGACTGCGGATGGATGCGGTGCCTTACCTTTACGAGCGCGAAGGTACTAACTGCGAAAACCTGCCAGAAACTCACCTATTCCTGAAGCAATTGCGGCAGCACGTAGATGAGAAATTTCCGAACCGGATGCTGCTTGCTGAGGCGAATCAGTGGCCGGAGGATGCAGTTCAATATTACGCTGCCGGGGATGAATGTCACATGAACTTTCATTTTCCGCTGATGCCGCGTTTATTTATGGCTTTGTATATGGAAGATAGCTTCCCAATTAGCGACATTCTCCAGCAAACTCCGCAGATTCCCAATAACTGTCAGTGGGCATTATTTTTGCGGAATCACGATGAATTGACGCTGGAAATGGTGAGTGATGAAGACCGAGATTATATGTATCGGGTTTACGCTCAAGACACTCAGGCGAGAATTAATTTGGGAATCCGCCGCCGCTTGGCTCCTTTGATGGGAAATAACCGCCGCCGCATCGAGTTGATGAATGCTTTGCTGCTGTCTCTTCCGGGTACGCCGGTGCTTTACTACGGCGATGAAATTGGCATGGGAGACAATATCTATTTGGGCGATCGCAACGGGGTGAGAACTCCGATGCAGTGGAGCGGCGATCGCAATGCCGGTTTTAGCCGTGCTAACCCGCAGCGGCTTTACGCACCGCCAATTGTTGACCCTGAATATCACTACGAATCTGTTAACGTGGACGCGCAGCGGGCGAATCCGAGTTCTCTGTGGTGGTGGATGAAACGCCTGATTGCAATTAGGCAGCGCTTCCAAGCATTCGGCCGCGGAACTTGCGAGTTTCTGTACCCGGAAAACCGCAAAGTTTTAGCTTTTGTACGCACTTATCAAGACGAACACATCCTCGTAGTGGCTAATTTGTCGCGCTTCGTCCAGACGGCAGAATTAGACCTTGCACCCTTTAAAGGTGCTGTTCCGGTGGAGATTTTCGGTCGCACGGAGTTTCCGGCTGTTGGCGAGTCGCCTTACTTTTTGTGCTTGAGTCCTCACACGTTTTACTGGTTTACTCTGACTGTTAAACAAGAAGATTTTTCGTTGCACGGTTATCAGACAGACTTGCCGAGTTTGGCGGTCATCGGCAATTGGAAAACCGCTTTTGCTACAAGTCAGTTAAGCGATATGCTGCTCTCTATTTTGCCGAATTACTTGCGGTCCAGTCGCTGGTTTATCGGTACAGACAGGACAACTCAATCATTAGAAATAAGTGAAGTTGTGCCTGTTGAAATTAAAGATAGTGCGGGGGAGCAATCTACAGTTTACATTCTGTTTTTGCAGTTAAATTATACTGAAGGTATGCCGGAAACTTACGTTTTGCCTTTAGGTTGGGAAGAGATGAAAGGCGATGCGGACGATCGGGCGATCGCGCGCCTGCACTTCCCAGAAACCAACGAAGTCGGGATACTATTTGATGCTGCGGGCGACAAAGGTTTCCTGAGCGCGTTGCTGGGGGCGATCGCCAGTTCTCGCAGTTACAAAGGTGCCGCAGGTCAACTGGTAGGAATTGCCGACAGTCCATTCAGATCAGAACAAGATTTATCGCACCTCGAACCTCACCTGTTCAAGAAAGAACAAAGCAATACATCCGCAGGTTACGGCGACCGCTTCGTCCTGAAAATATTGCGAAAAGTCGAGGAAGGCATCAACCCCGAATTAGAAATCGGACGCTTTTTAACAGAACGCAACTCGATTCAACACTACGCTCCAATTGCCGGAGCATTGGAATATCACACACAAGGAAAACAAGTCGTTACAGTCGGAATACTACAAAAATTAATCCCCGACAGCATAGACGCTTGGTCTTATACATTAGACACACTGCGCGACTATTTCGAGCAAGTAATGACAGTAGAAGCAAAGCATTCCGGCGATAATTTATCAACTTCCCCCGAAAATTATTTACCGAGCACTTTGACTGCACAAATGCAGCGGCCGTCCAACTCGCTAGTAGCCGATTTATCCCTAGAAATTCCCGCCTTAGCTCGCGAACTAATCGGCTCTTACTTAGCATCAGCAGAACTTTTAGGTCAGCGGACCGCCGAACTTCACCTAGCTTTAGCTTCTGACATAGAAAATCCCGCTTTTGCCCCAGAAAACTTCACATCATTTTACCAGCGTTCGATCTATCAACAGATGAGAAATCTAGCAGGAAGGACTTTGCTGCTACTAAAAAAACGGCTGTCCCACCTGCCACCTGCCACCCAAAAATTGGCACAAACTCTGCTCAACCGCGAAGACTTGCTGATGGAACGTTTCAAGTCTATTTTGAACTTGAGAATCACGGCTGATAGAATTCGCTGTCACGGTGATTTTCATTTCGGGCAAGTTCTTTATACAGGCAAAGACTTCGTAATTATTGATTTCGGAGGAGAACGAAATCGACCCTTAAGCGAGCGGCGGATGAAAAGGTCGCCCCTGCGAGATGTTGCGGGAATGCTGCAATCTTTTAATTACGCTGTTACTTTGGCACTCCGCAATGAAGTAGAAAGCGGCATGATTCGCCCTGAAAATCTCCCGGAGATGCAGCAGTGGGCGAACGTTTGGCATCGCTGGGTTACCCTGACTTTTGTCAAGAGTTATTTGGCGACAGCAGCCGATGCCAATTTCTTGCCAAAATCTATCCCGGAACTGCAAGTTTTGCTCGATGCTTACATCTTAGAAAAAGGGGTTGCCGAACTGGTATACGAACTCAATTACCGCTTGGATTCGGTAGAAATTCCCCTTCAGCGGATTCTACAGTTGCTGCCCCGTTGAGTAAATAAGTAGGATGCGTGACTTTCTAGTTGTTCAATTAACAGCGAGATGCTGGAGAGTCACGCACGTTACACCATACCAAATCTGCTTTGATAACGACTTTATCGACCAAGAGAATGCGCTGCTATACAAACAAATTCCGCGCGACGCGAGACTGCAATAAAAGATAGTAAAAAACAGATTTCCTATTACTTAAAATAAAGAGCTGCTTGATACAAAACTTGTTCTTGATGAGTTAACAAAGTGCAGTCAGAAAGCGGGTAAGCCACACAAGTAACAGCGTAGCCAGCTTGCAATTCTGACGGCTTCAAAAACTTTTGTTCGCTTTGGTCGATTTCACCGCTCAGCAGTTTGACAACGCAAGCTGAACACTCTCCTTGCTTGCATCCGTTCGGCAAGCGGATACCGGCATCTTCTGCCATATCTAAGATATACTGGTCGTCTGGTACTGCGATCGTGCGATCGAGCGCGATCGCCTCATTCACCAACCGAACTTGATAAACAGCCATTTCTACCTCTTATATTTGTACTGCTTGTATTCAATCAAAATAGATGATTGCCAATTCACAAAAAATCAAAATGTAGGGTGCGCACTGCGCACATTCCGCTATACATGATAGCTAAAAAAACCGATATTTTCAAAACACCGGTTTTTTTAGAAACCACAAACTTGAGCGCTATACTAGACAAGTGCTTCTTGATAATCGAGATTTTCATCTAGATAAATAGCCCGAATATCCTCCGGCAAGTTGGATTCTAAACTTTGATATCCTTTTTGCAGCAAAGCCTTTACCTGAGCGGGCGAAATAGCTTCGCCTTCTGCTTGCAAATAAGCTGCAATTCGAGTTTCGCTCCAGCGGAAAGTCTGAGCCATCAACACCACTAAACGCGGCAGGGGCGCTAACAATTCTAAGGCTTGTTTGACGTAACACCACAGGGGAGGCGGAGCCGATTGCAAAGAGTAGTGAATCGACTCAACAGGGGGCAATTCAGCTTGATTTATGCACACTGCGGTGACATTAATGAGCCAGTTTTGGAGACTGAGATTTCCGCCATCAGACTCTTGGGTTTCGCGGCGTAAATCGAGGCCTCGGAGTTCGTGATAGATGTGCAGCCAAGTGTGGGCAAACAGGTAATCGCCTTGTACGGGCGATCGTACGGAATGGCGAATCAGGGAGTGTACAATTTGAGCGTAGCGGCAAAAAATCGCCGTGAAGAAGCGACCCTGATCGGGATGGTTTTGAAACAGAGTCAATAATTCCTGGTCGCTGTGATGGAACAGGGATTTGACCACAGGATGGTTGAGTTCTGAAAAATTAGGGGTTTGCACAATAGTTATGGAAAGGTTTGGAGAATAAATGCGGGTGCAGCCCGATTCTACAACACGATATACATTTGATGCAAGTGCTTAAAAAATATGTTGATAATAAAGTCAAATTAATTATATAATTAAGTTGTAGGTGACGGTGAATAAACCTCAATTAGTAGAGCGATTTTTATTTGTTCACCGTCACCTACAAAGGTTGTTTAAATGGTAAATTATTTGTATGTCTAGCATTAATACTGGTATCGAATGGACTGACAGAACGTGGAATCCAACGACGGGCTGCGATAAAGTCAGTCCGGGCTGCACGCATTGTTATGCCGAAGCATTAACAAAAAGGTTTCACACTAATTTTCCTAACGGTTTTGATTTAACACTGCATCGCGAGCGGCTGCAAGAACCCAAACGCTGGCGAAAACCGAGCCGCATTTTCGTGAATTCGATGAGCGATTTATTTCACGAAGAAGTTCCTTTTTCATTCCTTCAAGAAGTTTTTGAAGTGATTCGAGAAACTCCTTGGCACGTATATCAAATTCTGACCAAAAGACACGAACGCCTTCGCGAACTAGCAGATAAATTAGACTGGCATGACAACATTTGGATGGGAGTTTCTGTGGAAAATCAAAAGTACGTTGACAGGATTGATTGTTTGCGAAAAGTACCTGCCAAGGTCAGATTTCTCTCGTGCGAACCGCTTTTAGGTGCTTTGGATATTGATTTAAAAGGCATTCATTGGGTAATAGTTGGGGGAGAATCTGGACAAAAACACCGTCCCATGCAAGCAGAATGGGTTGAGAGTATTCAACAGCAGTGTGAGGAGGCTGAAGTAGCATTTTTCTTCAAGCAATGGGGAGGTAGAACACCTAAAGCTGGTGGGCGACTTCTGGATGATAAAATTTGGGATGAGATGCCGGAAGCATGGGATAAACATCAAAGTCAATTTAATGGCTACACTTTCAGGATGAGTCGTAACTCAAATAAAGTAGTAGCACCTACTTTGGTAAAAATGTAACTGTCACCTTCTCTCCAAATGTAATTTCTCCTTTGTACTTCCTTCGTTTACTGGCAGGTGGAGCTGCTATTATTTTACCTTGTTGTTCGAGTTTCTTAAGAGCTTCTTTGTAATTTTTACTAATGTAGCGCTTGCCAACATGATGCTGATTGTAAATTTGTTCCATAGTCATCGTCTGAGCGGCAAATTCATCCAACAACAAATTTTCCAGCTCATCCAGAGGACGGTAAAGCTCATATAAGAGGGGATATCTAGGTGGAGCGGGATTGTATTCAAAAGAAGAAACACCTTGTTTAGCGCTAGAGCTTTCTCCAGCCATGATTTCTTTCATGATTGAATAACCCAAAACATTTTTTGATACAAAAATTAAATGATGGGTAGTCCGATTACCACCTTCATTTTTAAAGCAAAATGGGAGTACATATGAGCCACCTATTTCTTTCAAAGCCTGAGAGATAGCCTCCACAATTATTAACTCTCGCTCCTCTGGTTGCTTCGATTCAAGCTGTCCCCTAAGATTGTCGGCTCGTTCTTTACCGAAGAGAGAATTCATGTGCTTCTCTACGGCTGTATTATGCAATCCCATGTTGATCCGGTTGTAGTTAAAGAAAAATATACAATCACAACCCCAATCTTTGATGACCGCTCCAATTAGCGCAAGTGACAAGCCTTTATAACCCCAAGGGTCGATAAAGAATAGTGTAGGAATCTTAGTGATTTGTTTAATTGCTTGAACAATTTCTTCTCCAACCTCCTTATTTAAAAGTATTGGCTTATGGGTTAACCTGCCTATATCTGGGATGGATTCTATAGCCTGCTGGAGAGACTGAGTATTATTTGAGTCCTTATCATTAAACAAGGTTACTAGCATTTGTGACATATCTGGATCGGCAATAGCACGTTCCAAGATAAGTAATGGAGTAGACTTAGAACCGTCTTGATAGCGACCTGGCCCAGAGAACAAATCAATATAGGCAATTTTATTACTCCATTTCTTTGCTGTGGGTATAATTACCTTTGCCCAGGCCCAAAAGTATTTAGCAACTATTTCTGATTTTACTAAAGAATTATCTCTGGACTCATCAAAGAAAGAACTGTCAGGCATCACAGTCACCTCTACAATTTAGTTAATTTTACTGCGGCTACATAATTGTACCATAACCTCCACCCCCAGGAGTCTCAATGACAAACACATCCCCCGGCTGCATTTCCCCAGTCGCCGTACTCCCCAAATCCTCAACTTTTCCATCAACCTTTTCAACATAATTCCGCCCAACTTTCCCTGTTTCTCCCCCATTCAAACCGCAAGGAGAAATCACCCGCCGCCCCGATAAAATTCCCGCCGTCATCGCCTCTCGAAAGCGCACTCGCCGCACAACTCCATTACCCCCGCGATGATATCCATTCCCCCCACTATGAACCCGAATTGCAAAACTTTCTAACAACACTGGAAACCGCCATTCTAATACTTCAGGATCAGTTAAACGCGAATTAGTCATGTGAGTTTGAACCGCATCAGTACCGTCAAAATCTGCCCCAGCGCCCGAACCGCCGCAAATAGTTTCATAATATTGATAGCGCTGATTTCCAAAGGTAAAATTATTCATAGTTCCCTGAGAAGCCGCCATCACTCCCAAAGCACAATACAAAGCATCGGTAATATTCTGCGATGTCTCCACATTTCCGGCAACTACCGCCGCTGGATAGCGAGGATTCAGCATACAGCCTTCGGGATTGAGGATTTCGAGAGGTTTCAAACAGCCCGCATTTAGAGGAATATCGTCATCTACCAAGGTGCGGAAAACATACAAAACAGCCGCTTTGCACACCGCAGCGGGAGCATTAAAATTGTTGGATTGTTGAGCAGAAGTGCCAGTAAAATCTATTTTTGCACTGCGCGCAGATTTGTCAATTGTAATCGCTACCTTAATTTGTCCGCCGCTATCCATCGGATAAGTAAACTCGCCATCTTGCAACACATCAATTACCCGCCGCACTGACTCCTCAGCATTGTCTTGCACAAAGCCCATATAAGCTTGCACAGTCTCTAATCCATAATGTTCTACCATCTTGAGAAGTTCTTCTGCCCCGCGCTTGTTAGCAGCAATTTGTGCTTGCAAATCGGCTAGATTTTGAGCGGAATTGCGAACAGGAAAATTACCCGCTGTCAGAATTTCTAGTAATTCTTTTTCTCGAAAAAGTCCCTCGCTTACTAACAGGAAATTGTCAAGCAATACGCCTTCTTCGGTTACTATTGTACTGTTGGGAGGCATGGAACCGGGAGTAATGCCGCCGATGTCTGCGTGGTGTCCCCGCGAGGCAACATAAAACAAAGGAAGGGAGGAATCGCGATCGAATACTGGAGTAATAACGGTGATATCGGGTAAATGCGTGCCGCCGTTGTAGGGATTGTTAGAAACATAAACATCGCCCGGTTGAATCGCATTGCCTCGTGCTAAAATTAAAGCTTCAACGCTTTCGCTCATCGATCCCAGATGTACGGGAATGTGGGGCGCGTTGGCAACTAATTGGCCGTTTTTGTCGAAAATTGCACAGGAAAAGTCGAGACGTTCTTTGATGTTGACTGAGGAACTTGTGTTTTGCAATGTGACGCCCATTTGTTCCGCGATCGCCCGAAACAAATTATTAAAAATTTCCAGCAAAACCGGATCTGATTTAACCGCAGATAAACGCGAATGAACGCCGATATTATCTGCGTCCACCTGCGTGCATCTGCGGTTCAAAATTAGATCGTTTCTTTCTGTTAATACCCCTTCCCAGCCCGGTTCTATGATATTAGTTCCCGTAGCTTCAACAATCATAGCAGGGCCTTCTATGCAGTCGCCCGATCGCAAATCGTCTCTCTGATAAACAGGCGTTTCCCGCCACCCGCCAGCAACATAGGTTTGCACCGTTGAAATTGGTTGCACAGGCAAGATGCCCGTGCCACCAGAGGGGGAAATTGTGGATGCTTCCGGCACATCCATTCTTTCTACAACTTCCACCGAAACCGCTTCCACAATCAGCGGTTTTTCTGGCATAATAAAACTGTAACGCTGTCGGTGGGCAGCTTCAAATTCAGCCTGCATGACCTCAATACTGTCAGCAAAATCAACCGCCAAAACCGAGTCACTTCCCTGATATTTTAAGCGCAGCTTCCTAACAACTAAAACCTCTGACTCATTCTCTGTGTTCTCTGCGCCTCTGCGGTTCAATTCCCTCTTCCCCTCAGCCTCCAATGCAGTTAAAATATAATGCAAATCCGCTAATAATTCTGCATTTAATTGTTGCTCGATCGCCCTTTCGCGAATAGCCCGCACATCAGCCAAACCCATACCGTAAGCCGACAACACACCCGCATAAGGGTGAATAAATACCCGTTTCATCCCCAAAGCATCCGCGATCGCACAAGCGTGTTGGCCGCCCGCACCGCCGAAACAGCACAATGTATACTCCGAAACATCGTAACCGCGCTGAAGCGAGATTTTTTTGACAGCATTCGCCATCTTTTCCACCGCGATCGCCAAAAAACCCTCCGCCACCTGTTGGGCCGTCCTCTCGCCCCCAATTTCCGCCGCTAATTGCCCAAATTTTTGGTTTACTACGTCAGGGGCGATCGGCAAATCTCCATTCAATCCAAATACTTTCGGGAAAAAATCCGGTTGAATTTTCCCCAACATCACATTGCAATCAGTCACCGTCAAGGGGCCGCCTTTGCGATAACAAGCAGGCCCAGGATTGGCCCCTGCAGACTCCGGCCCGACGCGGTAGCGAGCCCCGTCAAAAAAGACAATTGAACCGCCGCCGGCTGCTACAGTGTGAATTGCCATCACGGGCGATCGCAATCTCACCCCAGCAATTTCCGTCTCAAATTCGCGTTCGTATTCGCCGTTAAAATGGGCAACATCTGTCGAAGTTCCGCCCATATCAAAGGTAATAATTTTATCAAAACCTGCCTTTTTGCTCGTTTGAACAGCACCGACAATTCCCCCAGCAGGCCCGGATAAAATACTGTTTTTTCCTTGAAATTGTGCCGCGTCCACTAAGCCGCCGTTGGACTGCATAAACATTAATTTGGGGGATTGGGCATTGGGCATTTCCTCGTTCCCAGGCTGTGCCTGGGAACCCATATCCAGAGGCTCTGCCTCTATTAATTGACTGGTTACTTGTTCGACGTATCGACGTAAAATCGGAGATAAATAAGCATCGACAACCGCAGTATCTCCCCGCGAAACCAGTTTCATCAGCGGGCTAACTTCGTGAGATACTGAAATTTGAGTAAAGCCAATTTCTTTCGCTATTTTAGCAACTTGTTTTTCGTGTTCCGAGTAGCGGTAGCCGTGCATGAATACGATCGCACAACTGCGAATTCCCTCATCGTATGCTTGCTGCAAAGACGGGATAAACTCGGGATTGACAGGAGTTAACTCCTCACCTTGAGCGCTGTAGCGTTCCGCAACTTCAATAACTCGATCGTACAGCATCTGGGGCAAAACAATGTGGCGGGCGAAAATATTCGGGCGGTTTTGATAGCCAATTCTCAGCGCATCGCGGAAACCTTTAGTAATTAACAGAATTGTGCGATCGCCCTTTCGTTCCAGCAAAGCATTTGTCGCCACCGTCGTCCCCATTTTAATCGCTTCAATTTCGGCGGCGGGTATAGCTGCGTCGGCGGGAATTCTCAAAATATCCCGAATTCCTTGAACTGCCGCGTCGGTGTAGCGTTCTGGGTTTTCCGACAGCAGCTTGTGAATGACTAATTTACCATCGGGGCGCTGGGCGACAATATCGGTAAAAGTACCGCCGCGATCGATCCAAAATTGCCAGCAAGTGCGATCGGGATAAGTAGGATTCATATCTCTTTTTTTTGAAATTTTTGCTTGATTAATTTACAAGTATTCAACCAACTTCTGTTCGAGTCAATTCATAAAACTCATAACTTCTGGTCATAAAAGTCATAATTTCTGGTCGCTCAAACTAGCAGGCGCTCGATCATGTTAATTATAGATGTCGAATGCCCTTGACTAACCCCTGACAAACACCAGCCAGAAAATCTAAATCCAAAGTCTCAATCCTATCGCTTTCTCGATGATAATGCGGATTCCGCATATTAGCAGTATCAGTCACCATAATAGCCGGATAACCATTATCCCAAAAAGGAACATGATCGCTGCGGCGAGTATCCGGCACAATTAAACCTCGATTCGGCACCGATAGCCACTCGCAGGGCTGACCCGATTTGCGAATTTTGCCACTCAAATTAATCAAATCGGGAACCGTCCGCAAAGTGCCAATTAAAGCAATAAAATTGCCACTATTTGGATAAAAATATTTCAAGCCAGCGGGATAGCTTTGAGAATTAGGAGTATGGCGGCAATAACCCAACATTTCCAAAGAAATCATTAACCGGATTGACTCTTGCTGTTGCTTGTATTTAGCTGCATGATGACTGCTTCCAAAATAACCGTATTCTTCCATATCGAAGGCAACTAATTGCACTGGATATTTGAGCGGCGCAGATGCGATATCCCTTGCGAGTTCCAGCAAAACAGCAACACCAGTAGCATTATCATCGGCCCCAGGTGATCCGGGTACAGTATCGTAATGAGCACCAATTACGATCGGCGGCAACCGCTTCTTAATCTGCTTTTCAATACCCAGATTGTCTTGCTTCGCCCCCGAAGCTTGGGGTGATTCTTCTTGCTTCGCCCCCGAAGCTTGGGGTGATTCTTCTTGCTTCCGCCCCGAAGCTTGGGGGGGACTGAGGGGGGGTAAATCCAAAATCAAATTGTGATGAATTCGGCCGCGAACCGAAAAATCGTCAATTTCTACAGTCCCCCACTGTGCCAACTGTTCGCGGATGTATTGCTGAGCATAAAAATGCCCTTCGGATGCGAGGTATGGATTGCGATCGCGTACAATTTGAATCAGATGGCTGTGCAAGCGTTCTTTGAGATTCATGCGATCGGAGATACAATGAGTACACTAAGATTATATGGGATTGAATTATGATTGGAGAAGTCAGAATCGAAAATTATAAGTCGATTCAAAAGCTGAAGCTAGAATTAGGACGAGTCACCGTATTGATTGGCGAAAATGGCTGCGGCAAAAGCAATATCCTAGAGGCGATCGCCCTTGCTTCTGCTGCGGCCGATATTAAGCTGGATAACGAGTTTTTAGCTTCTCGGGGCATCAGAGTTACAGAACCTCAATTGATGCGATCGGCTTTTGAAATGGAAAATTTGGTTAAAGAGATCAAAATTGACTTAAGATGGAATGATGGTCAAGAATTTAAGTGTCGTTTACAAAATGATAACTCTCCCTATTCTCAGTGGGTTTATGACAGCAATTATTATATTTCTTATAGTCCAGTTTACGATTTTGTAAGTTATCATACTGGCACCAATATAGAAAAAAATAAAATTTTTAAACATCAGGCTTATCAAATAGTTTGTCTAAAAAAATTTATAATTTACTCTCCTGAAAACCAAGCTTTACGAACTTTTGAAAAAGAAGGCCAAATTCAACCATTAGGGATTAATGGAGAAGGTTTGTTTAAACTTTTAAAATTTTTGAATTCTGATGATCACCAAGAGCACCTTAAGGAAATCAAAAAAAAGCTGCAACTGATAGATTGGTTTCAAGATTTTGAAGCTCCTCCAAATTTATCAAATATTCAAAACTCTCTCCAAATTAAAGATAGATACTTAGACCCAGATTTAACTTACTTTGACCAAAGAAGTTCTAATGAAGGCTTTTTATTTTTGCTTTTTTACTTCGCTTTATTTATTAGCGATATCACACCTAAATTTTTTGCAATAGATAACATTGATGCTTCCCTCAACCCCAGATTGTGTCGCAGATTAATGCAAGAATTAGTCGAATTAGCAAAAAAACACGACAAACAAGTTATATTCACAACCCACAACCCGGCAGTTTTGGACGGTTTGGATTTAGATGATGATGAACAGCGGCTGTTTGTGATCTACCGCAACCAATTAGGGCATACTAAAGCTAGACGCATTCTCAAACCTGAACCTCTAGAGGGACAAGAACCTGTAAAATTATCCGAGGCTTTTTTGAGGGGCTATATCGGAGGGCTTCCTAAGAATTTTTAATATGATTAGTTTTGGATTAATTACTGAGGGATTGACTGACCAGATTGTGATTGAAAATATTTTAGCAGGATATTTCAAGAATCCCGATCTAGATATTAGACCGCTTCAACCCGAAAGAGATAAAAAAGATGAAAACAAATTTAAAGGTTATGGTAGTTGGAGTCAAGTTTTTGCTTATTGCCGTTTAAAAGATTTTCAAGAAGCGTTTCAATTTAATGACTATATAATTATCCAAATAGATACTGATGTTTCAGAAGAGTATGGTATCCCACAGCACGATGAAAATGGTGAATTTACTCCTAAAGAGTTGATTGAAAAAGTTATCGAAAAGTTTAAAGAGGAAATTGGCGAATATTTCTACAGTCAATGTCAACAGCGAATCATTTGGGCTATATCAGTACACTCTATTGAGTGTTGGTTGCTGCCACTGTATTATAAAGACAACAAAAAGTCTAAATTCAAAAATTGTTTGGAAACGTTAAATAAGGAGCTTGTAAAGAAACATGATTTTACAATTGACGCCAAAAACCCTGAATATTATCGGAAAAGTTCCAAACAATATAGCAAGCATAAGGATTTGATGGCTTGTTACCAACACAATCCCAGTTTGACAAGTTTTCTAGTAGAGATTGAAAGCAAAAAAATTGTTGTTGTTTTAGAAGACGAGTGGTAAAGTTTCCCAATTCTCCATAAACTCCACCTGCTAAACTTCCGATTCCATTTCGCCTACCCGCACCTGCACCGGCAAGTCCACGGAATTCAACTCAGAAGACTCTAACAACCCCGCTGCTTCCTCCTCAGAATTTGCTTTGCCCGATGATCGCACTTTTCGCAATTTCTCACCCAAAGTATCCCGCTGGTTAATCAAATAAATACTCACCAAAGTCAGCCCAACTCCCATCGATTGTAGCGGATTGAGCACTTCGCCCAAGAACAAATTGCCGAATAGCAAAGCAAATACAGGCGTAAGAAAGGTAAGAGAACTTAAACTTGTCAGACTGCCACTCGAAGCAAAATAAAAGAATAAACCGTAGGCGATCGCACTTCCGAACACAGTAGAATAACCTAACGCCATCCAGCCGGAAAAATCGATATTCACAAACTGCTCAGACTCAGTTGCAGCAGAAATTGCCAACAGCGGCAAACCGCCTAAAATCATGTGCCAACCAGTCGCCACCACCGGGTCAACATAACGGCAAACCCAGCGCACCAAAACCGTACCCACAGCCATCGACAAAGCTGCCAACAGCATCAACCATTCTCCATCCTGAAACAACTGTTCGATACCGCCAGAAACCGGCGCGTTTTCAGGATGAAAAAGCCCCAAAATCCAGCCATCCGGCAACCCAATTAAACTGATGCCCGCAACGCCAATAACTAATCCCAACCAGCCCCAAAAACCAATTTTTTCTTGAAACAGCCACAAACACAAAATCGCCACAGCTAGCGGTTGAGAATCAATCATCACCGAACCCAAGCCGGCACCGGTTCTGGTCAAACCTTCAGCTAAAAAGCCTTGAAATAAAGTACCGTCAACTAAAGCAAACAGCGAAATCCACAGCCAAGCTTTCCAACCCTGCGGCTGCGGTTTTCCCATGAATGCGGCCGCCAGCAGCACCAACACGCCCGCAGGTATCAAACGCACGACGGCCACAAACAGTGGCGTTGTGTGCGGCATCACGCCCTTCATGGCTACCATCGCGGTTCCCCACAGGAAAAACGGCGCAATTAGCAACAGCGGGGCAAAAGGCAATTTTGAATCGGTAAGTTTTAGCTGCATGGCGAAGACTCCAAATAATTGATGAGAGTGGCTCTCATGAGAATGATGTAGATTTGTTAAGCAATTTTTACAATTATATATTGGTGTTGAGTTAAATGCGATCGCACAAATCTCGGCCATGAGGAACAGGCAAGATGCCTGTTCCACAAAATCAAGGTGGAACAGGCATCTTGCCTGTTGCGGCCATGAGGAACAGGCATCTTGCCTGTTCCACAATCGAGAATTTTCTTGTGGAACAGGCATCTTGCCTGTTGCGGCCATGAGGAACAGGCATCTTGCCTGTTCCACAATCGAGAATTTTCTTGTGGAACAGGCATCTTGCCTGTTGCGGCCATGAGGAACAGGCATCTTGCCTGTTCCACAATCGAGAATTTTCTTGTG
>NZ_JAUBTQ010000011.1:0-157452 GCF_036702515.1 Microcoleus sp. BROC3 | reverse complement strand
AGTCCCACCACCGGGACAACAACGAGTCCCACCACCGGGACAACAACGAGTCCCACCACCGGGACAACAACGAGTCCAACACCAGCGACCACAACTCCCACACCAGCTACTACAACTCCCACACCAGCGACCACAACTCCCACACCAGCGGGGACAACAACGAGTCCCACCACCGGGACAACAACGAGTCCCACCACCGGGACAACAACGAGTCCCACCACCGGGACAACAACGAGTCCCACACCAACAACGGGGACATTGCCGACACAGGTTCCGAGTCCGAGTCCGACTCCGACTTCGGGCGGGACAACTCCGAGTCCGAGTCCTTCCATAGTCCCGACTCCAACTGCGACAACCCCAACTCCTCCACCTTTCGGCGGGGGGCCGACTCCGCCCGGTTTTACATCTCCGACTCCTAACGAGCCGCCGATCGTGGAAACTGGGAAGACGTTGACTGGTTTGCAAAATTTGCCTCTGTCTCTGAGCATTTCGGCCCCCAGCGACCCGGAGGGCCAGCAACTGTCGATCGGGGTAGTAGGACTGCCCAATCCTACTTTCGGTCAGGTAATTACGGGTACGAACCCGATCGCCCTGAACCAAAAATTGACCGTTCAGGAATTGCTCGGGCTGACATTTCAACCTGCAACTAACGCGATCGGGCAAGCGGGCTCTTTCAGCTACAGCGTAGCTGACGACCAAGGCGGCACGGCAGCAGCGTCAGTGGCGATTAACATCAACTCTTTCGATACCTCCGTAAGTGTTCCAACTATCCTGTCGCCGATCGTTGTTGATGACGGCATCGTATTTACAAATACGAATAATTTGCTGCCCACTTTCATCGACGTACTGGCGAACGATTCCAGCCCGCAAAAAGGGCCGCTCAACATTATCAATGTCAGCACACCGCAACTGGGGATAGCTGTAAATCTTGTCTCTCAGGTGCAGTTCATCCCCGGCAACGTAGCCGGTACAACTGCTTTCGCCTACAGTGTCAGCGACGGATTCGGGACAATTCCGGGCGTAGGTACTGTCACCGTTCAAATCTTGCCTGCAGATAGCGGGCCTAACAAGTTGATTGGGGGCTCTTTGGCGGACAATTTCAACGGTTTGCTGGGTAGCGATACTGTTGACGGTCAAGGCGGTAACGATACGATTAACGGCGGTTTGGATAACGACGTGCTTGTAGGCGGCCCCGGCGCAGATACCATGACGGGGGGCGGCGGCAGCAATCAATTCCGCTATACCAGTCCTGCCGAAGCTGGGCCGGCGTTTGATGCTGCTTCTTCGGCGGCAATCAATGCTGCGATCGCGGCGGGCGGATACGATGTGATTACTGATTTTAACGGCCTCGGTGTGCCGATCGCCGATCAGTTTAATTTTGCCCCCGGATTCCCCAATCTCAGCAATGGCAGTCAAGTTCTGCTGAATGTGCAGACAACTGTGTCTGCAAATATTCTCGGAGGAACTGCTTTCTTGTTTGCCTACGATTCCGGCGGCAATACTTACATCATTTATGACGGCAATGGTAATAATGTCACCGGCGGCGATTCTCGCATTTTGGCGAAGTTAAATGGTGTAACTGGGGTTTCTTCTCTGTCTGGATTTGACTTTACTTTTATCTAAAAAGATAAGAGGTTTGAAACCGCAGGTAAACGCAGATAAACGCCGATTTCGTTGGCAATTTATCTGCGTTTATTTGCGTTCATCTGCGGTGAAAAATTAAAGCTGATTATCTTCAGAAAACAATCCTAATAAAGGGTCAAGCAGAGCACAGAACTTTGAGAGAATTTAGAGGTTTGAAACCGCAGATCGACGCCGATAAACGCAGATGTAACCCACCTTCGGCATCCTCTACTTTCACAATCGGTTTTTTCGGAATTTTGAGAACAAATTAAGTTACGTTTTAAACAACGTACAAGGAAATCATTGTGGCCATCGCCAGTCCAAAATACTCACTTATTCCAAAATTAGTGGTGTGACACGCTCGCGAGTGCCGAAGGTGGGTTTTAACTACAAGCCCCACAGGCTGGGCAGATAAAGCTTCTAGTATCTTTATCACTCCGACAAGGGATTGCTAATAAGTTTCTACCGAAAATGCGCTCGACCGATCCTACTTGTCGATCGTACCATGAGTTAAGAATATCTAAATCAGAGAGTTTGATGTATGGGTAACGCTCGCTACACTTGCCACAAATTCGCATTCCCCACTCCGTTCCGCAATCCTTGCCACTCTTACAATCACAACGGAAGCACTGGCTATCTAGAGGCTCAAAGCGATCGCTTTTCTTGTAACAGGTTGGACAAGTTAACAATGGCTTAAATCGTTCTTCTGTTCGAGCCGAGAAGTTATTCAGATTCTGTAATTCAATTAGTTCTCCTTTAGCTCTCGGTCCACGAGATTTAGCTTGATTAATTAGTTGTGAGAAACGATTATCAAAATCCACCTGTTCTTCTGGTTTAGGTGAACAAAGTAATTTATATCGCTTCAACCATAAGTCAATGGTGTTCCGACTGATATTGAACAGTTGGCTGACTTCACTTTTCTTCATACCATCTTGCGTGTGGGGCTTCGATCACTTTTTTTCGCAGGTCGTAACTATAGGGTTTGGGCATGGGGGGCGATCGCAACACAGAAATCTCGACTACAAAATTAGCAACTTTTTGATGTCTTGTCTGTTTAATTGAGGATGATCTTGCGGAACTGGTGGCGACAAGTGATTCTAGTGCAAACCTCGCGGACTCTTGCTCTCGTGAGCCCCTAACCCTCGCCACGTTAATGCAGCCAACTCGATCGCCTGTCTGCGAGCGCGGGATTGTGGACTCTGGGTAACCACCCTCACACTTAAGCGAGTCCGTCTCTGTTTCAAGGAGAGCGAACGTGAGCCTCAACCCACATTCTATGTCCGGCGGCGGTTGCTATAATTGCAAGTATTTTTAGTTTTTTTTGAAACAAAAATAAGCTAATACCATTTTTTTAAAGATGTGCTAAAGATAAAGAATGTAGAATCCAAGACCATCCTGTAAGAAAACCAATGACATGATTTGTTAAAGATGATAAGATTTCCTGAAGTTTTACACGGAGTTCGTCAAGATTACTAAAGACTAACCTACCTAAAAATTCTTTGATGTATTCCCATACTCTTTCTGTGGGATTGACTTCAGGACAATGAGGAGGTTGAAATAGTAAAACAATATTGTCTGGTAATTCAGATGTGCTTAAAAGATGACCGGGAGCATTATCGACTTGAATAATATGGAATTCATCGGGATATTGAAGCGACAATTGTTGCAAATATGCTTGAAAACAAACTCGATCTAAATGGGAAAAATCCCAAAAAAAACTTCTCCCAGTAGATGGGGATACGGCTCCATAAAGCCAAAAACATTTAAATTTCCATTGATGTTTGCCTACGGGTTTTACACCCCGCAGTGTTAGCCTTCGTCTCTGAATTGTATGTAGTCCTAATCGAGTTTTGTCACTACACCAAAACAGATAGTTTTTGTAGTTTTTTACTCGGTCATAAGCCTTGTCCAGTAAAAGTTTGATTTGCTGATACAGGCTATTTTTGAATTCATTGATGGCCGTTAATTTTTGTTCACTACTCCGAGGTCTTGGGATTGTTAATTTACTTTTTAACTCCTCTTTGACCAAGGAGTATACAGCTTGATAACTACTAGGTATCTCTTTGATTAACCACAGCCAAAGATGAACTTCTTTATAACTGGAAAATCTGGGAGGGTCTCTCAATTCTTGTTGTAACGAAGCCGCTACTTCAACTGAAAATTTTTTGGGTCTGCCAAAAATCTGCCGATTTTTTAACAAGTTTTCTATACCACCCTCTTTATATTGAAAGAGCCAGCGATGAATTGTGGTTTCACTTTTACCCAAAAGCGACGATACTTCTCGGACTTTTTCTACTTGTTTTGACTGAAATAAATAAAGCATTTGAACTTTATTATATGCTAAAATTCTTTGCAAGTTGTTTCCTAATCTCTAGCAATACTTCTACAGATTCGGTAATCGTTATATGAGGACGACCAGACATTTTAATGTTCTCCTTTACTTTTCATATAAGTCTATCATAACTTTATAAAAATGGTATAATTATGTCTCAATCAGAAAGAGTTGTTAAATAAAATAGTTATACTTTTGCAAATTGCGGATATTCTCCGATAGAATTATTGATTCTATACAAAACTTTTTAAAAGTCTATAGTTTGTAACTCTTAAAAAAGACATATAGCGGTTCTCAAGCGTGGTGAGGTATGCCCTATGCCCTATGCCCTATGCCCTATGCCCTATGCACGTCGGGTACCTCATGTTACTGAGAAAGGGTATAATTAAAGTATTTAAGTGTGAATTTTTGTTTCAAAACATTTACTTTTTTTGCAATTTGTGGCAAACTATACTCGGTCAAAAGTGCTGAATGTTCTGTTTTCGGTTTTCTCCTGCTTTTTAGTTTGATTCAAAGGAGGTATATATGTCCGTAAGTTTGTTTGAAAGGCTGAAAGAATTTTTGGTAAGATTGGTTAAAGACCAATCCTTCCGCACTGAACTTGATAACGGCACAGTTGAGGAACGTCAGCAAATATTGAAATCGGCTGGCTACATTTTTTCAAAAGAAGAATTTGAAACTGCTGCTATCCATGTATTAGAGTCAAAAGAGCGGGGCGAATTCACTGAACTCAATGAAGAGGAATTAGCTGGAGTCCTCGGGGGATTTGTGGGCGTAGAATTAAGTTTTAAAGCCCCTCAACCCGTTCAACCCATGTACGGGGTCGTGTTCCCTGAGCCACCAACCGTCTCGTTCTCAGCCCAAGAAGGGATTGTCTAACTGATGTACGGAGTAATTGTCTCATCCGACGAATAATTACATTTTTCATCTGCCGCTTTGAGGATGGCAAGGGCGATCGCTATATTTTAAGCAAGTATTTGTTGCCACACCGAAATTTATTCCTCAAGCGGCAACGATTTAAACTAGGAGCTTACTAATGATAAATTTACTTTCTTTCACTCTAACAGATTCAATCATTTAAATTAAGAGTAAATTACGCCTGGCGAGCATCACTATATCTGACGTGAAGCCTGGGAATTCTAAATTGTTTCAAGGAGTGAGAGCTTCCTAACTAACCTAAGGGATTACAAGCAATTGTATATCGCTGGTGGTTTTATTAGCATTAGTGGCATTAGCGTCGTCAGAGTTCCCAGATTTGACAATATTTACTCCGTCTCTATTTTTTTTGTGTTCAGATGCTAAATAAAATAGAGGCTTAACGTTTTGAGTCTGTCTTCTAAAGGGTTTTTAAGAAATTAACTTACCCGTTTATATCCCAAAAAAACTAAAGGTTTTTATGACATACCGTCGCACGAGTTATGCTGTTTGGGAAATTACTCTAAAGTGCAATTTGGCTTGTAATCACTGCGGTTCGCGAGCGGGACACGCACGCACCACAGAGCTTACTACAGAAGAGGCGTTTGACCTCGTTCGGCAGATGGCAGAAGTCGGGATTAAAGAAGTTACATTGATTGGTGGCGAAGCATTTATGCGTCCAGATTGGCTGCAAATTGCTGAAGCGATTAACCAAGCTGGGATGCTTTGCAGTATGACGACTGGAGGTTATGGCATCTCGCTAGAAACAGCACGTCGAATGAAAGAAGCAGGCATTGCAACCGTCTCGGTTTCTATTGATGGCTTAGAGCAAACGCACGATCGCTTGCGCGGACGGCAAGGCTCTTGGAAATATGCGTTTAAAACCATGAGCCATCTCAAAGAAGCTGGCATAAAATTCGGTTGTAACACCCAAATTAACCGCCTGTCAGCACCAGAATTTCCTTGCATCTACGAACATATTCGCGACGCCGGGGCGATGGCTTGGCAAATTCAACTAACCGTGCCGATGGGTAATGCGGCAGACAACGCCCATATTCTCCTGCAACCCTGCGAACTACTGGATATTTATCCCATGCTAGCCCGTGTAGCTCGTCGGGCAAAGCGCGAGGGTGTTCAACTCCAACCAGGTAATAACATCGGTTATTATGGCCCTGACGAACGGTTGTTGCGGGGACGCGGTAACGAAAACGAGTGGGCATTTTGGCAAGGCTGTTCTGCGGGGCTTTCTACTTTAGGAATTGAGGCAGATGGTGCGATTAAAGGCTGTCCCTCTTTACCCACATCAGCTTATACTGGCGGCAATATCAGAGACCATTCACTCCGTAAAATTGTTGAAGAAACTGACGAGTTGCGTTTCAATTTAGGAGCGGGAACGCCTCAAGGAACAGCGCACTTATGGGGCTTTTGTAAAACCTGTGAGTTTGCCGAGCTTTGCCGGGGGGGCTGTACTTGGACTGCCCATGTTTTCTTTAACCGTCGCGGAAATAATCCTTACTGCCACCATCGGGCGATCGTACAGGCAGCAGAGGGAATCCGGGAGCGCGTTTCTCCTAAAGTTTCCGCGCCAGGGCTGCCGTTTGATAATGGTGAATTTGAACTAATTGAAGAGCCTATTAATGCTCCTTGGTTGGAAAATGACCCGCTTCATTTTACAAGCGATCGCATCCAATGGCCGGCAACTTGGGCGGATGAACTGGAACCTTCCGAATCCCCATTAGTTGAAGTTTAATGAGTTGTAGTTGTAAGGAGGTATAAGTTATGACAGAAAATCTCAATCCCTTCAATGATAATTCTCAAATTTCTATCCTTCCTCGCAGCGCATGGAGCAGCGAGTTAGCCTTTTTAAAAGCCATGTTGAAAGCCAAACAAGCCTTAGATAGAAGAGAAAAAGCTTTGAGCAAAAACTAAATTCTAACGTTTACAGATTAGCTATGCTTTCTAAATTGAGTATATAGCGTTTTTCATAGCTATGAGGTACACTTAGTAAAGTAAAATTATTTAAAGGTAAATTATTAATGCAACCCTATTCAATAGACTTGAGAAAAAAATCATAGAAGTGAGAGAACAAGAAAATATTTCAATAAGAAAACTAGCAGAACGTTTTAAAGTAGCCAAGAGCTTTGTTCAAAAATTACTAAAAAGATATGAAGAGACAGGAGATATCAGTCCTATTGCTCAAGTCGGAAGTCCACCCACAAAATTAACAGGGCGAACAATTAGTGACGAAGAGTGGAAATAATAGAAGAGAATAATGATGCAACTTTAAAAGAGTTAACTGAATTGCTTGAGTCAAAAACCGGAATAAAAGTAAGTATATCGACTAGGGGAAGAATTAGCAATCAACTGAATTACACTAAAAAAAAAACACTCTATGCGGCAGAGAAAAGAAGCGAACGAGTTCAAAAAGCCCGAGTGGAATTTTGGGATAAAATCAGGGATATCAGGGCGCAAGACCTGATTTTTATAGATGAATCAGGGGTTAATCTAGCAATGGTACGACTATAGGTCAGAGCATTAAAAGGTCCAAGAGCGAGCGGAGAAAAACCACTAAAAAGGGTCACAAATATTTCTTTGATATCTGCTTTGTCGAGCGCAGAAGTAGTGGCTTCAAGAAATATTTATGGTGCAGTAAATGGAATAACATTTGAAGCATTTATCCTGGGAGAATTAGTCCCTAAGCTTTGGAAAGGTACTTGTGTAGTTATGGATAATGCTAAAATTCATTACAGAGAAATGGTGAAATAATTTATCGAAGAGGCAGGAGCAAAGTTAATTTATTTATCTCCTTACTCTCCCGAGTTTTCCCCCAGAGAAAACTTTTGGTCAAAAGTGAAATCTATCTTAAGAGAACTTAAAACCAGAAATTATTTAGACTTAATTGATGCCATTGCAGATGCTATGCTACAAGTTACTAAAAAAGATATTCATAACTGGTTTGCTCATTGTTGCTACTGTACCTCATGACTATAGGAAACGCTATAAGTTATTTTAATATGCTGCATGGAACCTGTGAATAAACCTCCAAAATATAGGGTTCTATAATTTTTTCTTCCCTTAACTCAAACTCCTCGCAGGATTTGTTCCGCCTGTATAGCGGGTCTTTGAGCATTTTTGACTGGCGATCGCCACAATAAATTTATTGTACGTTGTCTAAAAGGTAACTTGGTTAGTTATAAAAATTCCTAAAAAACCGATTGTGACAGTATAGGGTGCGGAATGTGAGATGTAAGAGTTGGCACTTGATCTGCGTTAATTTGCGTTCATCTGCGGTGAAAAATTAAATCTCCTTATCTTCAGAAAACAATTCCAACAAAGAGCCAAGCATAGCACCAAAATTGGAAAAAAATTAGAGTTTTGAAACCGCATATAAACGCAGATAAACGCAGATTGTGTTGGTAGTTTATCTGCGTTAATTTGCGTTCATCTGCGGTAAAAAATCAAATCCGATTATCTTCAGAAAAAAGTCCCAATAAAGGGCCGAGAATAGCGCCGAAAACAAAGCCGCCGGCGTGGGCCCAGTAGGCAACTCCCCCGGATTCCATGCCGACACTTGCCGGGGCATTCAAGGAAGCCAAGCCACTCAATGCTTGCTGTGCAAACCAAAATCCTAGAAAGAAGAAAGCGGGGACTCTGACGGTGGTAATAAAGATTCCCAAGGGCAGGAGTGTCAGAACTTTGGCTTGGGGATATCTCAGAATGTAAGCTCCCATGACGCCTGCGATCGCGCCGCTAGCACCCAGAGACGGAATGGCAGATGCTGAGGAAAAATACCACTGAGTTAGTGATGCTAAAACGCCACAAGTAAGGTAAAATATTATAAATTTGACGTGTCCTAAACGGTCTTCTACGTTGTTGCCAAAAATCCACAGAAATAACATATTTCCGGCAATGTGGAGAAAGCCTGCGTGCAGGAATTGGGAGCTAATTAGTGTCGTCCATTCGGGAAATGGCGAAACTGGCAGCGCTACCCGACACATATTGCTTAACTGGCAAGGAACTACAGCCCAAGAGTAGAAGAATTGGGTTAATTGTCGATCGGGCAAACTGAGTTCGTACAAAAATACTAATATGTTGGCGGCAATCAGCCCGTAGGTGACGTAGGGAGTGATACTGGTGGGATTGTCATCGCGTAAGGGAACCACAGCCTTTTTTTCCTCATCAAAATATTGGCAACACAATAGCGCATTTATCGCCCAGGTGTCTCCTGTCTAAAGGAAGAGGGAACAAGTCAATCGATTTTAGATTTTAGATTTTAGATTTTAGAATTGAAGAATTGAAGAATTGAAAAAAACGACCTCACGGATGAATCCGGGGGGTTGTTATCGGATACTATGTTTTTTATTTGTGCGCGGATGAATCCGGGGGATTGTACTCTGGCAGCTTTCAGTTATTAGTCAATCGATTTTAGATTTTAGATTTTAGATTTTAGATTCAAGAATAGAAGAATTGAAAAAAGCGACCTCACGGATGAATCCGGGGGATTGTACTCTGGCAGCTTTCAGTCATTAGTCATTAGTCATTAGTCAGAGTGAAGAGAGAAGGAAGAGGGAAGAGGCGCTTGGCTGCGGTTGCATTGATCTTTGTCTAGGGAAAGTTAGCCAAACTAATACCAGTTTAAAAAAAGAATGCAACTGTAGCCTTGCTCGGACTTTTATGGAAGCAATCATTCTCAATCTCAAATCTCCTATTTAACATAAAATTAATCTCATATTTCTATGAAAACTCCTACACTTTCTACTGCCATTATGCTCACCGCACACAGAGCGTAAACTCCCGTTCCTACCGCTACTTGTACTGTGTCTGCATTGAGAATTTTGATCAGATTCCAGTTATTGCCATTGTTTTGATAAAGCGTCCAAGAACGGATGTTCTGATTGGCTGGATTTTTCCACTGCAAAACATTGCTATTTCCCACTTTTTTTACTTCGATTCCTGTCGGAGGGGGCGGCGGAGTACCATTTTGCCACGGCATCGCGGGAACGAGTGCTGGTTTTGCATAAGTAGTCGATTTGAAATTATCGTAAATTTGCTGCCGATTTTCGCTAAAAGCTTTCATACTGAAGAAAACATTGCCCAAAGCTAAGTTTTTTTGAGAGTTTCGCGTAATCTCAATTTGTTTGTTAATCTCGTTTACCGTCCACTTATCCCCGTCTAGTCTGCCTAAGTTATTTCCCGGGTAAATATGTCTGTTTTGGGGGTTGTTTTGTAGCCACCATTGCAACAAAACAGGATAGCTTTGAGCTGTTTGGTCGATACGCCAGTAAAGTTGGGGATTTAGATAATCTACCCAACCTGATTCTAACCATTTTTTGGCGTCGGCATAAAGTGTTTCGTAGGCGTCTAAACCGCGACTTTGGGGCGGCTGTCCGGGGCGATAAATTCCGAAGGGACTAATGCCGAATTTAACGTTGGGTTTTGTCGAGCGAATTCCTTCTCCTAGTCTTTTAACTAACTTGTTAACATTTTCCCGACGCCAGTCTCCTAAACTCATTTGCCCTCCTCTAGCTCGATAACTATTGTATGTTTTGCTGTCGGGAAATTGTTGGCGGGCAATCGGATAAGGATAGAAATAATCGTCGAAGTGAACGCCGTCTATATCGTAGCGCTTTACTACGTCTAAAATTACGTTGTAAGTCTTATCTTGAACTAAAGAAATTCCTGGGTCCATCCACATTTCGTCCCCCCACTGATAAACGCATTCGGGATTGGTAACAGAAAGGTGGGGGCTGACGTTGGCGGGGGTTTTGGTGGAAACTTTGGCGCGGTAGGGATTGAACCAAGCGTGAAATTCGATGTTGCGTTTGTGGCTTTCTGTAATGGCAAATGTTAAAGGGTCGTAATAAGGTTGCGGCGGCTTTCCTGGGGTTCCTGTCAGCCATGCGCTCCAAGGTTCTAATTCCGAGGGGTAAAGGGCGTCGCCTGCGGGTCGAAGTTGGAGGATAATAGCATTAAAATTCATTTCTTGTAGCCTGTCAAGAATTCTCAGGAGTTCGATTTTTTGCTGTTCTGCTGAGAGTTTGTTGCTGAAGGGCCAGTCAATATTCCACACTGATGTTATCCAAACTCCGCGAAATTCTCGCTGGTGGCTGACGCTAACAGTCGGTCGCGGAACTTTACTGAGAACTATAATATATTGAGAATAGATTTGCGGCGCTCTTTTGAGATGGACCAAAGCTTGATAAACCCAGGCGACGACATCGGCGCGAGTGGCGTTTCCGGCGGGATTTAATAAGTTTAAATTTGGATAGTTGACGACTATTTCGGATTGGGTGGCTAGGACGATCGCACTTTTGGCATAGTTGGGAATTTCTGTACTGTCTTGGTAGATGTTTGATAAGATTAGATTAGTTGTCGGTGCAGCATTTGCCCCAAAAATTCCGCTCACTAAGGCAACTAATGCCTCCGTTCTGGTAATCATATTTTCTGGTTTAAATAGCTTGTCGGGATAGCCGGATATGAACCCTCTTTTAAATGCTGTTTCAATGGCGGCGGCGGCCCAGTGGGTGGCGGGAACGTCGATAAAGGGAATGTAGGGCCGTTTGTCGGGTATGGGAAAGGCTTTGCTGACAATGGCGGCAAATTGGGCGCGGGTTAAGTTGGTGTTGGGGCGAAAAGTGCGATCGGGAAAACCGCTAATCACCGCCCGTTCTACTAAGCCGTCAATGAATATTTTTGCCCAATGATTTTGAATGTCTGAGAAGTGATTTGTGCTGGAAACCATAATTATATTGATTTGTTTTAAATGGATATATTCAGGACTTACCCAAAAGTGATTTGACGCCCTAATTATGGGCGTAAGGTGCGCAGTGCGCACCCTACAGAGGCTCTGTGTAAGTTATGATGCAAATCCCGAAAGCTTATAACAAACCTGCTGTTTCGTATAAAAGGCGGATTGTATTGATAATTTTTTGTCCGTATAAGGGGTCGGAACTCCAGCGGCCTGCAAGTTCGTTGACGGTGGGGGCGATGCCGCGCTTGACAAAGCGAAAACGCACGTTTTCTTGAACTAAAGGTTGGTTGATGGGTTCTGTGCTGCCGTAAGCTTTTAGGTGCTGAATTTGCGCTCTAATTCCTGTTCTGGCATCGGGAAATGAGATGCCGGAATTTGTAGGGCTGATGATTCCCATGTCGGCAAAGTTAAATTGTTCTGGTTTGACTGCACCGCCAAAGTTGAGATAATTTGTTTCTAAACACATTTGGCAAAAAGCTAGGTCGTGGTTGACGCCTTCTGCGGCTGCTTCTTGCACGTAAATTTGAGGTAAATTGGGAAATGCTGCTAGCGCTTTGCTGTTAGTTTTGGTGAGAAATACTGTCATGTGTTGGGCGGTAGTTAGACCGCGACCCATGATTTTTCCGACGCCTGAGAGGATATCGCGGCGCGATCGCAGCGATACTGATGTTGTGGCCTGATCCCAAGTTACGGAAATGTCGCGATCGCGCAGGTCGATCGCCCGCACAAATACTACTCCGTTATACGTTACTCGCCTGTCAACTGCTGCGGGTGGGATATTGAAAACGTCCAGAACTTCCGAGGGGACGAAGGCATTTCCGTTCACCAAAATGCCTTTGTCTTCGTGCGGGGAACCGTTGATGTTGATATTAATTAGCGGATAAGTTACAGGCTTTGGTGCAGGTGTCGGTGTCGGTGTCGGTGTCGGTGTCGGTGTCGGGGTCGGTGTTGGCAAGGGTTTCAAATTCGTATTTTTTAACCAAGCTTCTAGTCCGTCAGCGAGTCCGAGTGCTACATCGCGACGGCGATTTTGAATGATTTTCAAATCATCGGAATTGGTCAAAAAACCGAGTTCTATCAGCAGCGAAGGGATGTTAATGCGCCGGCAAAATCCAAGACTACCAACACCGGCCTCAGTGTCTGCTTTTGCGCCGCGGCTGACCATTTCTGGTATCCGCCGCAAATAGCCATTTAAGATTAATTCAGCGTTGGCTTTTCGAGCCGGGTTACTGCCAATATAAAACGCGGTTGCACCGCGAACTAGGGGATTGGAAAAAGAGTCGCCGTGGATTTCTACCGCTACATCTCCCGCGTCGCAGCGGTCGTTAATCCAATCGATAGTTTGCGCTAAACTGAGAGTATCCGGAACCGAGAAAACTTCTATCTTTCGCTGCCGCAGTTCAGCTACTAAGGCATCCCGAGTTAAGATCATTTCTTGGGCTTCAGTTGTACCAAAAGCGCCCGCGCCGACATCGCGCACGTTGCCTTCAATCCCGCCGTGTCCGGCTGAAACAAAAATAGAACCCATTTAATAAAACCCTCCACCTTGCAGTTATTTTAGTGCCTGCTTTTCAGTCTTGGGTTTTATTTTACCGCAAATTGTATATTTTATTTTTGCATTAAAAATTTGCAGTTGCGCCGCCGTCTGAGTCAACGCGCCACTGCAAATATTTTTAACCGCCAGCAGATTACATTTTTACAGCGGGGCTAGTCGAAGGTTTGGGTGCTTTAATTTCCTGGGAAACTGCACGGGCGCGGTAGAGTTTAGCAACGACTTGCTCGCACTTGGCCAAATCCGATTCTATTTCTGTAAAAATGGCAGTTGATACCGGATCTGTGAACTTGACCCGCAGGTTGTTGATATCGACAACACCTGTTTGCAAATCACCCAGAGTGCTCCGCAGCAAGAACGTTTCATCGGTTCCTTGCATCGAGGCTTTTAATTTAGCGTATTTGTCAGCAATTTTAGCGGGAATTGAGGGTTTTTCGCCGAGATCGTTGAGGCGACTTTCGAGAGCGAGGATGTGGTGCTGTTTGTTTTGAATCATTTCTTTCAAGAGCGATCGCAAATTGCTATCTTGCGTTTTTTCCGCATAATGTTCAAATGCTTCGCAAGCATAGCGTTCCCCTGCAAGTGCGGTATTCAAACCTTTCACAATGTCGCCTTGCGTGGAGCCGCCCCAGGCATTCGCTAATTTCCACCATTCTGCATTTGTGTCAGTTTCTTCTGGCAAACCGACTTCTTTTCCACCGTAACCGAGGCGAGCCAGAATGGCGGCGGTAAATATTGCTAAATCTCCCGGTTGTCGGGAAGTAATTAAGTTGCCGTCAACGACTAAAGCTTCGTTGATGTAGTTAGCTCCGGCATTGATCATGTCTTTTTTGATTGCCAAGAAACCTGTGGCATTTTTGCCTTTTAACAAGTCGGCTTCAATCAAAACTTGCGGGCCGTGGCAAACAGCAGCGACGATTTTTCCTTGTTCAAACGCTTCTCGTACAAATTGCACTGTATTGGGGTTAGTCCGCATCTTATCGGGAGCCATACCGCCGGGAATGACTACTGCATCGAATTCGGCGGGCACTGCTTCAGTGGTAGTTCCGTCAGCTTGCTGAGCAACTTTTCCTTGTTTCCCTGCATATTTTTCGTTTGTCCGCGAACCGAGGACAACTACATCAAAGTTTGCTTGTTTTAAGGCGTTGTAAGGAACTAGAAATTCCGAATCTTCAACTCCATTTTCGATGAGTATGGCAACTCGTTTGGTGTGGGTGCCGTTATCTGTTGTCATAATCAAATTTCCTCAGACTATCTTTTCATCTAACACTAAGTCATTTATGATGTTTTTAGCGTCTTGCTAAAGTGATAAATTAGTGAGTTTGAAAAGGTGTCAGCGTGAGCCTTGAGAGGTATTTTACAGAACTGTCTCAATGCACGTAAGAGGCTCCATTAATGTCGATCGTCGTCCCGGTAGCGTGCGCAGCCAAACCCGACGCTAAAAACGCTATAACATTGGCAACATCTTGAGGAGGAGCGATTTTGCCGATCGGAATATCGCGAATAATATCAGCTTCGCCGAACTCTTGAATAAACTGATTAGACATTTCTGTACTGACAAATCCCGGTGCAACTGTAAATGCCAAAATATTATCAGCCGCAAACCCTCTAGCAATGCTGCGAGTTAAAGCAACAATAGCACCTTTTGACGCAGCGTAATGCAGATAATTCGGGTCATCGCCGCGAAAAGCAGCGCGACTTGCTATATTAATAATTGTACCGACTCTGCGAGTTTTAAAATAAATAATTGCTTCCCGGCACAAGTCGGCAACGGCAATTAAATTAATTTGTAGAGTTTGCTGCCAAACTGACGACCAAATATCGAATTTGTCCTCGATACCCGCTGACTGCATAATCCCCGCATTATTAACTAAAATATCAATATGACCCCGCCATTTTAAAGCATCTCGCCACAAAATCGAGGCCGCATTTTCCACCATCAAATCGGCTGCCAATAAATAACAGCGATCGCCCGCAACACTTGCTGCTACCGCTTCAGCTTCTTTCTGACTGCGACAGTAATGCAAAATCACCTCAGCCCCAGCATTAACTAGAGTCCGCACCGTGACTGCACCAATCCCTTTCGAGCCACCAGTTACTAAAATTACCTTTCCGGTTAAATCAATCATTTCTCTCTCTCTTTTCTCTTTCTCTGCGCCAAGAGCACCCTCTGCGTTTAATAAAAAAAATAAATCCCCTTGACACCAAAAATATAATTGCTATATGATACAGCACATTCCATCGAATGTATATGCCATTGCCTCCTGCTAATGGATATCTGCAACAGACATCTCCAAAAACTTGCAAATCCTTTCCCGTGTAGGTTTCTATTGGAAATATAGCCATTGCTGACAGCACTATAGCTTTTTTGTCCTTAAACTCGATAACTACAGTGGATTCGGCAGCAGAGGTCGAATTAACTCCATAATCCGGTCAGAATTAAAATTATTGATATAATCAGTTAGTGCCTTGGACAAACCTGCTTTAGATTCGGGAATTTGTACAATTAATTCGTTCATAACTTCGGTATCGAGATAGTAAGCGGCGTGATACATTTGTTCTAACCACTGAGGGGACATCACGGATATATCTTCTACAGACAGGGTTTCAACCAATAGTTTTTTGCAAGTTTGTTCTACGACTTCGTAGATATATTGCACTCCCAAATATTGAGCGATTTTGTCAAAGATGTCTCTCTGCTGAAATGGCTTGCTTATAAAGTCGTTACAGCCCGCCATAAGAACTTTCTCTCGCTCTTCTTCAAAAACACTGGCAGTTAAAGCAATAATCACTGTTTCTTGGCTCTGAGGGCGTTTTCTAATATATTTAATAGCAGTGTAGCCATCCACGATCGGCATTCGCAAATCCATCAGAATCAGGTGCGGCCGCCAACTCTCCCACAGTGAGAGTGCCTCCACTCCTTGTTTTGCCTCTCTCACCTCAAAACCAACCGAGGTAAGGCTATCGACTAACAAGCGGCGATTTTCTTCTAAATCTTCAACAACAAGAATGCGGTAAGTCGGTTGTCCGGGAGCTAAACCAATTACTCTTTGATTAATTGATTCTGGGGGTAAGGATTCTGTTTGAGGTAACTGTACGCGAATCTCAAAGGAAAAAGTGCTACCTCGGTTTAAAGTGCTTTTAACGCGAATTTTACCGCCCATGAGTTTGACGAGTTTTTGACTGATCGCTAAACCAAGCCCGCTGCCTTGACTCAAATTATTCCCAGCTTGGGCTTGCACGAATACCTTAAATAATTTATCCATTTCTGTGGGGGCAATTCCCACGCCTGTATCCTCAACTTCAAAACATAGGTGACAAGATGTTTGGTCTCTTTGTGTTGCTCTTACTCGTAGGTTGACGCTTCCTTGCTTGGTAAACTTAATCGCATTACTAAGTAGATTGGTCAAGACTTGATATAGTTTTTTCTCATCAGTATGCACAAATCTGGGTAGCTCGGGATCTTGCTCGACAACTAGCTGTAATTCTTTAGATTGGACTCTAAATTGCAGCATTTCTTCAATAGATGTCAGAAAGTTTGTCAAATCAAAGTCAGAAAGATTGAGAGTCATCCGTCCGCTCTCTATTTTGGATAAATCTAAAATATCGTTAATCAAGTCTAATAAATGTCTACCGCTACGATTGACAATCTCTAAACGTTCTTGGAGAGAACGAGTCAGATTGCTCTCATAGCTCATCAATTGCGTGAATCCCAAAATTGAGTTGAGGGGGGTGCGGAGTTCGTGGCTCATATTGGCTAGGAAGACAGTCTTGGCTTGGTTTGCTTCATTTGCCTGGTGAAATTCCAACTCAGCTTGTTTGCGATCGCTAATGTCAATTAAATATCCCAAGATTTCTACTGGTGTACCTGAACCATCTCGAATTAGCCTAAGCTGACCCAGCATCCAGCGATAAACCCCATCTGAGCGACGAAAACGGTATTCGTGGAAGTAAAAATCATTAACGAATAGATTTGCTAAGCCATTCACCACTGGTTTTACATCATCGGGATGTAAGTGATTCACCCAAAATTTTGAATCTTCTAAAAACTCCCTGCTTTCGTAGCCCAATACATCTTTGATATTTTCGCTGATGAACGTTACTCCATAATCGCCGGCAGATTTACTGCTAAAAATGACAACGGGGCTGTAATTTAGGAGAAAGTTGAGGCGATTTGTGGTAGCGTGCAAGGCTTGCTCAGCCAGTTTTAGCTCTGTTGCGTCCTCCTGAACGGCAACATATACAGTTCCGTATTCAGGATGTTCAAACCTGGATGTATGAACTCTGCACCAAAAGAGAGTTCCATCTTTCTTTTTATTTTGGACTTCATATTTCGCTTCCCCGGTCTGTTGAATTTGAGTGACGATATCTAGAACGGTTACATCTGGTGTAACCTTTGTATCGACATAGTTCAAGACACTAACGGATTGACCTGCGAGTTCGCCATCTGTGTAGCCAAACATAGCGTCAAAGGTAGGATTGGTGTAGACGACCGTGAGGTCTGAGGCTTTGATCAAACACACTCCTCCTGCCATGTTATTCATAATAATGCTTTGAATTTCTAGCGTTTTTTGAGCTTCTTTTCTATCGGTAATTTCTTGGATTTGATAAATAAAGTGCAGGGGGTTTCCCTCTTCATTTTGTACTAGCGATACATTAAGGAGAATCCAAATAATATGTCCTTGCTTGTGGAAATACCGTTTTTCTAGTTGGTAAGTTGAAATTGTTCCTGCTAATAGCTGAGCTAAATAACTAAGATCCACTTCTAAATCGTCAGGATGGCTAATCTCTTGGAAAGTTAACGCTAACAACTCTTCTGAGGAGTAGCCAATAATCTGACATAAGGCAGGATTGACTTTAATCCAGTGCCCATCAAGTGAAACGAGCGCCATTCCGATAGAGGCATCTTCAAAGGCATGGCGAAACTGCTCTTCACTGTTTCGTAAAGCCATCTCAATTTGTTTGCGATTTATTTCAGCTCGTTTGCGCTCTGTGATGTCGCGTTTAATTACAGAACACCCAATAATTATGCCTTTTGCGTCCTTCAGAGGTGATATGGTACAAGATATGTGGATAAGCTGTCCATCTTTGCGGACACGCACGGTTTCATAGTTTTCAATCGTTTCTCCTTGTCGAAGAGTTTCTAGGATTTGTTGTTCTTCGTAGGTAAGATTGGATGGAATTAGAATGAGGATCGATTGTCCTATGATTTCTTCAGCCTTGTAGCCAAAGATTTTTTCTGCTGCATTGTTCCAGCTTAAAATGATGCCGTCTAATGACTTGCTAATAATTGCCTCACCAGAGTATTCCACAATCGCTGCCATGTGAGCCAGCGATGCTTCTACTTGCTTGCGATCGCTAATATCGCGCAGAATAACAGTAAATACCGTTTCGTCTCCCATTTCCAGCCTAGAAATAGAGGCTTCAGCCGCAAACTGCGTTCCATCTCGACGACGACCCAAAATCTCGCCTCGTTCTCCCATTCTTCGCGCTCTGGTAGAAGAGTGTGCAAATTGTTTGATATGCTGCGGATGTGCATCTCTAAACTGTTCTGGCAGCAGTAAATTCAGTGGCTCCCCTAAAATATCCTCCATTTTATAGCCAAAAATCTTTTCCGCCCCTTGATTAAACAGGGTAATGCGTTGAGCGCGATCGACTGAAATGATTGCATCATTGGCTATTTCTAGCATTCCGGCAAAACGAGCCTGCGATTTTTGTAAAGCATCTGTTCGTTGAGCCACCTGAATTTCTAAAGTTTCGTTAAGTTTTTTAATTTCTGCTTCGGCTTGTTGGCGCTTGTAATCTATCTGGTTCAAAAATCGAGCCGTCCCCAAGATCAGAATTGAGAACGTGAAAACCATAATAGCTGAACGCAATGTATAGCCAAAATTAGCGTTATACCAGCCTAATTTTTGTCCCTGAAGAGTGAACCAGTTCAGTGTGACGGGAAAGATCGTCCCCCAAGGCAGCAACCACCGAACCATTACTCCGCCGACCTGGGGACTGGTTACCACTTGCATTAATCCTTCCTTGGGGCGGAGCAATAAAATTCCTCCATAGAGGATGAAAAAGGTGGCGATCGTGTTTATGGGTTGAGTCGTCGTAATTGTGACCAACCGTTCAAAAATATCGACAGTGAATATGTGTCCAAATAAAGCTAGTAGAGAAATTAAAGCTGCAACACTACTACAAATCTGAGCCAACCAAGTGTGTCGTTGGGAATTTTGCCCTAACAGTAACAATCCTACTCCCATCAGCACAAAATTTAGGGCGGTATTTACTCCCATTCTTCCCGGATCAGGAGTCGCTGAAGACTCGAAATCTCGGAAAAGCCACTCATCAATACCCAGCTTCCAACCAAAAATATACTGGCTCAGCGTCAGCATACCGATGATGATTATAAATCTTGCCATCCATTGAGCGATACGATCGTCGAGTCTGGTTCTTTGGTACTGCAACAATCTCAAAGAGACTCCAGCCAACAAAAAGCAAAGTGCTGTGTTTGCTTTCATGGTCGAAGTCATACCCGGAAAACCGCTTTTGAGTAGGGAGATGTCAAATTGCCAACCAAGCAGCACGAGACACCCGATCGCAATGACGAGTAGGCTTGCCATTTGAGAAATGCGCTTGTTCATAAATCGGCTGCTTGGGTTGAAATACTCTTCTTCTGATGTTAGGCGAAGCGAAGAAGGGCAACCACGGGGGGACTGCCCCTAACCGAACTATTCAGATTTTGTAGGGCTGCGTCCCCTTGCCACCCCAAGATCTCGGGGATCGCGGGACTTCTTTCTGCGTCAAGTGAGCTTTATAACCTAATAATTCAACTATACTATTTGTGCATATGTTTATAGTCGTCTAGCAAGAAACTATGGAAATCAGTATGATTATCGATAGAACTAGCGATCGGGGTAGCGATGCAGCTACAAACTACCGAGGCAATATTTTAATTGTTGACGATTTGCCTGATAATCTGCGTCTTCTCCGGGATACTTTGATAGCCGAGGGTTATAAAGTTCGCAGTGCTATAACAGGGGCAATGGCGATCCGAGCCGCCCAATCGCCATCGACGGAGCTAATTTTACTCGACATTAAATTGCCCGATCTTGATGGCTATGAAGTTTGTAAACAATTAAAATCTGACCCTCGCACCGCAGACATTCCAATAATTTTTTTGAGTGCGCTGAATGAAACTTTTAATAAGGTTCAAGGGCTGGCCGCGGGAGGGGTAGATTATATTGCTAAGCCATTTCAAGTCGAAGAAGTATTAGCTCGTGTCGAAACCCACCTAACTATCGGAAGGCTGCAACAAAGACTCCAAAAGCAGAATTTACGTCTTTTGAAAGAAATTGAAGAACGGCAACGTCTCGAAGAGTCTCTTTTTGCCGAAAAGGAATTGGCTCAAGTAACACTGCAATCAATTGGCGATGGGGTCATTACTACAGATGCCCAAGGTAATGTCAGATATTTCAATCCTATAGCTGAGCGACTGACAGGCTGGAAGACTCATGAGGTTAAAGGAGTTCCTTTCTCTACAGTGTTCATAATTGTCGATCAAGTAACGCGACAGCCAGTAGAGAATCCTATAAACAAGGCTCTATTAGAGGAGCGAATTGTGGGCTTAGCTAACAATACTATTCTGATTGCCCATGATGGAAACGAGTATCCGATTGCTGACTCGGCAGCACCGATTCGAGACCGCCAAGGTAAAATTATCGGGGCCGTCATGGTCTTTCATGATGTTACTGAATCGCGCTATCTCACCCGTCAACTCTCTTGGGAAGCCAGTCACGATTCCCTGACAGGGTTAATCAACCGTCGAAGATTTGAGCAGCACCTAGTTGAGGCGATCGCTTCTGTTCAAGATAGCAATCAGCAGCACGCTCTCTGTTATTTAGATTTAGATCAGTTCAAAGTCGTTAACGATACCGTAGGTCATATTGCTGGCGATGAGCTACTGCGCCAAATCACCGCACTTATTCAAAAGGGAGTCCGTGCTAATGATATGCTGGCTCGCTTGGGAGGTGATGAATTTGGTATTTTGCTCTCTCAATGTCCGATCTCTCAAGCAGCTCAGATTGCGGAAAATCTCAAAGACCTAGTGCATCAGTTTCGGTTTATTTGGAATGGCCAAACTTTTATCATCGGAGTCAGCATTGGAGTTGTTGCCATTGACGAAACCAGCCAAGATTTGATGGAGCTTCTGGGAGCTGCTGATGCAGCTTGTTATGCCGCCAAAGCCAGAGGGCGCAACTGTGTTCATATTTATCGTCTAGATGATGGCGAACTAATTAAACAACGTGGTGAGAGGCAGTTGGTTTCCAAAATCAGCCGAGCGCTAGAAACAAATCGTTTTTGTCTCTACTACCAAAAGATTGTCTCTATTAAGTCTCAACCATTAGTAGAGCATTATGAGATTTTGTTAAGAATGCTGGATGAAAATGGAAAAATAGTATCTCCAAATGAGTTCATTCCTGCTGCCGAGCGTTACGGCTTGATAACTGAAATAGATTGTTGGGTAATTGAAAATTTTTTCTCAAAGTATCACAATTTGCCGGAAAAATATCTTGTCGGTCGAGGCTTGTATACGATAAATCTTTCTGGTGCTAGCATTAGTAACAATCAGTTTCTGAGGTTTTTAATCGAACAGTTTCCTCGCTACCAAGTTCCCCCACACACCATTGGTTTTGAGATCACAGAAACCGCAGCGATCGCTAACTTTGAGCAAGCCAGATATTTCATAAGCGAACTTAAAAAAATTGGCTGTCGCTTTGCTTTAGATGATTTTGGGAGTGGATTGAGTTCATTTGCGTATCTGTTCAATTTACCAGTTGATTATCTAAAAATTGATGGTGCTTTTGTCAAGAATATTAATCATAATTTGATTTCTCAAGCGATAGTTGAAGGCTTTAATCGCATTGCCCATTCCATGAATATTGAAACTGTGGCTGAGTTTGTCGAAGACGAGACTATCTTAGAAAAATTGCGGGAGATAGGAGTAGATTATGCTCAGGGTTATGGGATCGCCCGCCCTGTTCCTATTAACTTTAATCGCTAGCCGTCCAATTATCTCTCTTGTGTCAGTCTGGGATAAAACCTCGATCGCGAGCAAGGCATGGGTATTTTTCGCATCAAGAATATCCTGATATTTTGCTCGATCCTTGAGAAAAATTCGTTGCGGGCGATCGTTAAATCTGATTCTTTTAACAGGTAATGACCCATAAACTAGGTTTATTGCCGATCGCCAATCGGTAGGATGAGGTAGAGCCGGTCGATCGCACTCAGCCAGTGGAGTGATTGTCTCACGGTTGCGCCCTGTCAGGAGGCCTGCAACTCCAACAGTCGATCGCCCGCTGCTACAAGGCTGGCTCAATTTACTATGTCACATTTAGATGGAATGTGCTGTAATTGTAAAGGATTGAGTGTTCTATTACAAATAGACCGGAAAGTTTGCCATGAAAGCAGTTGCGTTCGATCGCTACGGTTCCGCCGAGGAATTGCAGTACCGAGAATTGTCCAAGCCGATCGCCAAATCCAACGAATTGTTAGTGCGAGTTCGCGCTAGCAGCGTCAATCCCGTAGACTGGAAAATCCGGCAAGGACACCTGCAACTATTGACAGGATTTAACTTTCCTCGAATTGTCGGTTCTGACATATCGGGAGTTGTGCTAGAAGTCGGCAGGGAAGTCACCCAATTTCAACCCGGAGATGAAGTTTATACTTTCTTAAATCCCCTGAATGGCGGTGCTTGTGCCGAATACGCCGCCGTCGCAGAATCGAGTGCGGCAATTAAACCTAAAAACATCACTCATACAGAAGCAGCAGCAGTACCGATTGCAGGTTTAACGGCTTTGCAATCGCTCAGGGATTTGGGTCAAATTCAAGCAGGAAATAAAGTATTGATTAACGGCGCTTCCGGCGGAGTCGGCACTTTTTCCGTGCAATTTGCGAAAGCAATGAATGCGGAAGTAACGGGAGTTTGCAGTGCTAAAAATAGAGAAGTTGTCAAGAGTTTGGGAGCCGATTTTGTCCTGGATTACGAAGAAATTGACTTTACTGAACAAACCGATAAATATGATATAATTTTAGATGCTGTCGGGACAAGAACATTTGCTGAATGCGAAAAAGTGCTGCTATCCGAGGGAGTTTATATCTCGACTTTGCCGAGTTTAGACAACCTCGCACCGATGTTAACGAGCTGGTTTATATCGGGTAAAAAAGCTAAATTAATTGTTGCCAATGCCAACACCAGCGATTTAGGAAGTTTGCGGGAATTAATAGAATCTGATAAAGTTGAGCCGATTGTCGATCGCACTTACAGCTTAGCAGAAGTAGCAGCAGCCCACGCTTACAGCGAAACGGGCCGCGCGATCGGCAAAATTGCGATCGTGATTGAATAATCAAGGCACGACACGGGTTTTGACACCGCTACACGGATTAATGATCGATCGTTCCTTCTGCTGCTGAAGTCAGAATCAAGAATGAAGAAGGAAGTCGGAGCAATTATGAAATAACTATTCTCATTTACCCCTTTCCAATTACCAATTACCAATTTCCAATTACCCCTTACCAATTACCCATTCCCTATGACTGCTCCCTCAAACTTGGAGACATCCGAACAAGGTTCCGACAACAACCTAGAAGCAATTAGCCCGGAAAACAGCATTGCACCAATCGCAGGCGGTGCGATAGGTTCCCGCAACTTAGAAAACGAATTTCTCGACGAACTTCCCGACGAAGTTGAGATGTCTTTGTTCGAGCATTTAGAAGAATTGCGTATGCGACTTTTCTACTCGCTAATTGCAGTAGTAATCGCTGTAATCGGTTGCTTTTTCACAGTAAAACCCATCGTGCAACTGCTAGAAGTACCGGCAGGGCCAGTGAAGTTTCTGCAACTAGCTCCCGGCGAGTATTTCTTTGTTTCTATCGAAGTAGCCGGATACAGCGGTTTGCTGATCGCCAGTCCGTTTATTTTTTACCAGATAGCGCTGTTTGTTCTCCCCGGTTTGACTCGCAAAGAACGCAGGTTGCTGGGGCCGGTGTTTTTCGGTTCGAGTTTCCTATTTTTGGGCGGTTTAGTATTTGCTTACATCGCTCTGATTCCGGCGGCGCTCAACTTCTTTGTTAGCTATGGAGCGGATGTTGTAGAGCAGTTGTGGTCGATCGACAAATACTTTAAATTTGTGCTGCTGTTAATGTTCAGCACCGGCTTAGCTTTTCAAATCCCGATCGTCCAAGTATTGCTCGGCGTTTTGGGCATAGTTTCTTCCAACCAAATGCTCTCCGGCTGGCGTTATGTAGTCTTGGGAGCGGCAGTTTTGGGAGCGGTGTTAACGCCTTCTACTGACCCTTTAACGCAAAGTCTTTTAGGAGGTGCGGTGCTGAGCTTGTATTTTGGCGGGGTTGGTTTGGTAAAGCTTTTAGGACGGTGATTTCTTAATGATGTAAATAAACACTATCGAGTTATAAATCATTGAAAAAATGCGAGAACTTTACCCGCCTAGACAACCTTATAACGAAGGAGAACTCAAAGTTTCTGACCTCCATACCATTCATTTTGAAGAGTCTGGCAACCCAGAGGGAAAACCTATTGTGTTGCTACACGGGGGACCAGGAGGTGGATGTCCGCCTTTTTATCGACAATATTTTGACCCGGAAAAGTGGCGTTTGGTGATGTTTGACCAACGCGGATGCGGTCAAAGTAAACCTCATGCAGAATTGCAAGAAAATACCACTTGGGATTTAGTCAACGATATTGAGAAACTTCGAGAATATTTAAATATTCATCAATGGGTTGTTTTTGGTGGTAGTTGGGGAAGCACTCTATCTTTAGCTTACAGTCAAACCCATCCCGACCGTTGCAAGGGTTTAATCTTGCGGGGCATTTTTATGTTGAGACAAAAAGAAATTCGCTGGTTTTATCAAGAAGGAGCAAGTTATATTTTCCCGGATGCTTGGGAGGAATATGTTAAACCTATCCCCATAAATGAAAGGGACGATCTGGTAACAGCTTATTACCAACGCTTGACGAGTCCAGATGCTCAAATTAGATTAGAAGCGGCTCGTGCTTGGTCAATTTGGGAAGGGAGTACGAGTAGATTATTTCCAGATTTAGATTTAAAGCAAAGGTTTGGAATTCATGCTTTCGCGGAGGCGTTTGCCAGAATAGAGTGCCATTATTTTATCAATAAGGGATTTATCGATCCGGAAGATAAATTGCTTTTAAATATCGATCGCATCCGCAAGATTCCGGCGGTTATCGTTCAGGGAAGATATGATGTTGTTTGTCCGATGATGTCGGCGTGGGAACTGCATCGTGCTTGGCCTGAAGCTGAGTTCATTGTAGTTGCCGATGCCGGACATTCGATGAGCGAACCGGGAATTCGCACCTGTTTAATTGAGGCAACAGATAAGTTCGCAGACTGGTAGTCATCCAAATTGCTAATGGTTAATTGCTAATTTTACATTAGTCCTATAAATATTTTCCGCGTGATGGTAATTTCTTGCTGAGTATTGGGCGATCGCTCAATTTTAAGGTTGATAAAAAATATAGAGACGCGATCGCCCGCGCCTCTATAATTACTAAAAGTTAAAATTCAACACCAAAGTTTTGTCAAAACTTTGACTACATTCGGAACTGTTCTACTTCGGGAGTGTAGCCGATCGGCAAAATGTAATCGAGATTCTCGTGGGGACGAGCAATTATGTGATACGATAGCAACTTTCCGCCATCGACCTTTTTAACTGATTCAATTCCAGCAGCAACGGCTGCTTGGACTTCAGAGATATCTCCTCGAACTATAATTGTCCAGTAAGCGCGGGTTATCTTTTCATAGCGAACTAAAGTAACTCGGGCTGCTTTCACCATTGAGTCTGCAACTTCTACGGCAGCGGGAAATCCTAAGACTTCAACCATTCCAACTGCAACACCCATTACAACATTCTCCTAAATTTCACAAGATATCTGACACTCATTGTATGTGAAATTGTTGACAGAAATTGGTTCCGATGATTTTGGTCAGCGTCGCAAGTCCGATCGCCCAAAATTAAAAAAGCCTCACAAACTGTTGCGGCATTTAAATCCAACAGCAGGGGGCACACCGGAAAGACCGCCACCCTCACGGTTTCAATCACAACAACTGTGTAAATTAGATGCGCGACAGGTTGATTCGTTACCGCCGGCAAGTCGGCCCACAAGCTGACCGATCGATTTTCGGGACTTTGAGATCGCAAAATCCAGCCTCTGCCGGACACAAAACTTTAGGGAACGCCCCTGTTTCCGGCTGTGGAGTCAGTTATTTAATCGCAAATCGCAAATTGACTGACAGTGGCAGCGCCCCCGGTTTGCCGCTGTGGAGTCAATTCTTTAATATTTAATCTTTAATCTTTCATAGACTGACGGCTCAAAACTCGTCTAGCAACCACTCCGAGGCTCTTTCACCCAAATCTAAGGGAACGCTGACAGCTTTGCCCAAGCGGGGGCGATCGCGGGTAGTGGCGATATACTCTTTCACCTGTTCGGTGCTCCCCCAGGCGTTGAGGTAATTGGCCACCGCCTCCAAATGCTCCAAATAATCAGCCTCCGTCATCGGAAAAGACGCCTGTTCGAGATACTTCCACATAACTTGGACAAAAATCTTGCCCCGCGTCCGCCGCAATCTGATATCGTAAGATTTTCCCCATTTCTCAAGCATTAGCTGGTGTAAATCCTGACCCGTCATGGTGGCTCCTGAGTTAATTCCTTAAACAATAAAAGACAAAGTTCAAAAAATGTAATAATACTCTAATAAAAGCTGGAAGGCGCATTCTTAAAAGGAATTTTCGCGGCCTAAAATTTGTGCTAGCAGATTAACGGCAATTATCCTCCTTCCTCTGCACGTACAGGTTCGCTAACAGCTAACAAACAAACGTAACTTAAAACCGTAAAGGCAGGTCATGGCTCAATCTTCTGCTGGAAATCCCGATGTTCCCGATATGGGGCGTCGCCAATTTATGAATTTGCTGACGTTCGGTACAGTCACAGGTGTGGCACTGGGCGCACTCTATCCCGTTGTCCAGTATTTTGTTCCTCCGTCGAGTGGGGCAGTTGGCGGCGGGGTGACGGCTAAAGATGCCTTGGGCAACGACATCATCGTTAGCAAATATTTGGAATCGCACCCTGCGGGCGATCGCACCTTAGCCCAAGGTCTCAAAGGCGACCCCACTTATCTTGTGGTGGAAAAAGACCAATCTCTCGCCGACTACGGCATCAATGCAGTTTGCACTCACTTGGGTTGCGTCGTGCCTTGGAATGTTAGCGAAAACAAGTTTATCTGTCCTTGCCACGGTTCTCAATACAACAATGAGGGCAAAGTGGTGCGCGGCCCCGCGCCTTTGTCTCTGGCCCTGGCCCACGCCACTGTCGCAGATGACAAGATCGCTTTTACCCCTTGGAAAGAAACTGATTTCCGCACCGGCGAAGCACCTTGGTGGTCTTAAACTATTTTGGATTTTAGATTTGAGATTTTAGATAGGGGGTGAATGGTGAAAACCACAGATAATTGCATCCCTAAAGCAGTCTCAAAATCCAAAATCCAAAATCCAAAATCCAAAATCCAAAATCCAAAATTGTCTGACCTTTGAGATTGAATACTCTAATGCCACAAACTAATTTATCTGCGATATTTCGCCGCAGTGCCAGGACGATCGCGAAAACAGCCTTAATTGCGATCGCAGCCGCAGCATTTTTCCTCACCAGCGACATCGCACTTCCCCAAGCAGCATTTGCTTACCCTTTCTGGGCTCAGCAAACAGCACCCGCTACTCCCCGCGAAGCAACAGGCCGCATTGTTTGCGCTAACTGTCACCTCGGTGCAAAACCGACTGAAGTTGAAGTACCGCAATCTGTTTTGCCAGATACGGTGTTTGAAGCTATTGTCAAAGTTCCCTACGATACTAGCGTGCAGCAAGTTGTCGGCGATGGCAGCAAAGGCGGCTTGAATGTCGGCGCAGTTGTGATGTTGCCCGAAGGTTTCAAAATTGCTCCCGCTGACAGAATTCCCGAAGAAATGAAGGAAAAAGTCGGCGATCTTTACTTCCAACCTTACAGCGAAACCCAAGAAAATATTGTTTTAGTGGGCCCAGTACCGGGAGAACAGTACAAAGAATTGGTATTCCCAGTTTTGTCGCCGAATCCGGAAACAGACAAGTCTGTTCACTACGGCAAATACCAAATTTATGTTGGTGGCAACCGCGGCCGCGGTCAGGTTTATCCTACTGGCGAAAAGAGCAATAATACTGTTTACAATGCTTCGGTAGCTGGCAGCGTTTCTAAGATTGCCCAACAGGAAGCTGGCGGTTATGAAGTGACAATTCAACCGGCAGAAGGTGCAGCAGTTGTTGATACGATTCCTGCTGGCCCAGAACTGATTGTTTCCGAAGGACAAACAGTTGCAGCAGGCGAACTTTTGACGAGCAATCCTAATGTGGGCGGCTTCGGTCAAAAAGACGTGGAGATTGTGCTGCAAAGTGCTACTCGCATTCAAGGAATGATCGCTTTCGTGGCTTTGACCATGTTGGCTCAAATTATGCTGGTTCTCAAGAAGAAACAGGTCGAAAAAGTTCAAGCTGCTGAAATGAATTTCTAAGTGCGGCTGTAATTAGTTGGGTAAGGTACTATGTGTGCACCCAACTATTAGGTAAGTAGGGCGGGGAATACCCGCCTTATTGTTTAATAAATAACAAGTAAAATAATGTTAATTGATGAGAAAATAGTTGAAGTAGGCCCGCTGCAATGGTTTTATCGGGAAACAAATCCGGTTAACGAAACTGAGAAACCGCCCGTACTGCTGCTGCACGGTTTGCCGTCCCAGAGTTTTACCTGGACTGTAATGATGCCGGATTTGGCAGCAAGCGGATTTAGATCGATCGCCCCAGATTGGGTGGGTTACGGGCGATCGACAAAACCAGACAAGCGCGACTTTGCCTACACTCCCGATGCTTTTGTTGAGTCCCTCGCTGGTTTTATTGAAGCTATAGAATTAAAACGGTTTCACCTGGTTGTCCAAGGATTTTTAGCTTCGGCCGGCATTCAGTACGCTTTGCGAAATCCCGATAAAATAGAGCGTTTAGCTGTCATCAATACACCAGTTTCAGCAGATATCAAATTGCCGTGGAAAATGCAGCAGTTGGGACTGCCTTTTATTGGCGACATGATGACGCAAGACCCGCTTTTGGTAGACAGAACTCTCGAAGGCGGCAGCCGGCAGACGATATCAGACAAGGATTTAGATGTTTACCGCCGCCCGTTTTTGAAGAGTTCGGATGCAGGTCGATCGCTGATGAATACTGTCCGCAATATTCAATTGCCCCAGTCAATGGCCGAAATTGAATCCGGCTTGAAAGCATGGACTCGACCAACTTTATTTGTCTGGGGTTTGACAGATCCTTGGCTGAGTGTTGAACCAGTTCAAAAGCTAGTGGGTTCCCTGCAAAATGCAGAGTTAGTCACACTGGAACAAGCGGGGCATTATCCTCAAGAACATTGGTCAGAAAAAGTTGGCGATGCTCTGATAACTTTTCTGCGCCGCCAGGAGGTAAAATAATATTTTGTACATAAGTCTCGGTGCTAGGTCAGCGAAGCAAAGCCTCGCCGATCTGCATTCCCAGGCCAAGCCTGAGAACGAGAAATCTAAAATCTAAAATCTAAAATCGATATGACTCGTCCCCGTTCATTTTTGGCCTTGATGATGGCGTTTTTGATGGCATTTCTGGTCAGTTGCAGCAGTGTCGAAGCAAAAATTCCCACGACTTACACAGCAGCCCAAATCCAGCAAATTGAGCGCTATGTTCCTACCCTGACAGAGTTCCGATCGCGCATGGACAAATTGGGCACCCTAATTCAAAACCGAAATTGGGTTGATACCAGAACTTACATTCACGGGCCTCTAGGCGACTTGCGCAACACCATGAAAACGGTCTCTGCGAGTTTATTGCCTAAGTCTCAACAACAAGCTGTTGATTTGACCAAGAGTTTGTTTGCAGATTTGGTTAACATCGATCTTGCTGCTAAAGACCTTGACTATGCAAAAGTCACGGCCAGCTATCAAAAAGCTGTCAATGATTTCGATAGCTTCTTGCAGCTAATTCCTAAAGCTTAATTAGCCTTAACTCACATCTTGTATCATTGTCAAGAACAGGCAAGATGCCTGTTCCACAAAGAAAGAATCAGTTTTCTTGTGGGGCGGGCATCTTGCCCGCCCGAAAAAGGCTTATATGGGCAGAACCTAGGAAGCAGTTAATTTAAAATCTAAAATCTAAAATCTAAAATCTAAAATTGAATGGTTCGCGTTGCAATTATTGGTTGCGGTATTATTGGGGCGTCGATCGCCTTTGAACTAAGTCAATTTCCCGAACTGAAAGTTACTGTATTCGACAAACAGCCGCCGGCACAAGGTTCTACTGGCGCTGCACTCGGTGTTTTGATGGGAGTTATCAGCCACAAAACTAAGGGCAGAAATTGGCAGTTGAGGGAAACCAGCCTTCAGCGCTACGAAACTTTGGTTCCAGAATTGGAAGCAGTTACGGGGCGAAAAATTCCTTTTAACAAACAAGGAATTTTAATGCTTTGTTCGGAGGGAGAGGATTTAAGTAAGTGGGAAAAATTGATAGCAACGCGCGAATCTCAAGGTTGGCAATTGGAACTTTGGGATGTGGAACGAGTGCGCGAACTCTGCCCTCATCTCTATTTAAACGATCGGATTATTGCTGCGATTTATTCGCCTCAAGATCGGCAAGTCGATCCGACGGCGCTAACTTTGGCTTTGGTTGATGCTGCTAAACTCAAAGGAGTTAATTTTGAGTTTGGGGTGGAAGTTGAAGGCATTACTGAGTTGAATTCTCAGGCGTCTGGGATTCAACTCCCATCTTCCATTGCTGTCAATAAGTCTTGTGGAACAGGCATCTTGCCTGTTGCTGAAAATTTCGATCGACTAATTGTCTGCGCTGGTTTGGGTTCTGCTGCTGTGACTGCATCGTTAAATCAGTTGGTTGACATTCGCCCGGTGTTGGGACAAGCGCTGCATTTGCTGACGCGCAATCCTGTAGGAAACCCAGATTTTAGCCCGGTAATTACTTGCGATGACGTTCACATTGTGCCTGTGGGCGATCGCGAATTTTGGGTGGGGGCGACGGTGGAGTTTTCCGAAAATGGCGGGGAAATTCAGGCAAATGCTGATATGTTGGCGCAAGTGATGGCGAGGGCGAGATCACTTTGTCCGGCCTTAGCATTCGCCTCAATCATCAGGAAATGGTCTGGATTGCGCCCGCGGCCGGAAGGGCGGCCGGCCCCAATTATCGAGACGCTTCCCGGTAACGATCGCATTCTCATCGCCAGCGGCCACTATCGCAACGGTGTTCTGCTGGCCCCTGCAACAGCGCGATCGATTCGAGAAATGATTTTGCAATAATTAACAAATGTTAATACAATCAAGACAGCCATTCATATCTTACATCTAAATATGTCCGACAAACCTTTAGGTAAACCGCGCTCTTTGTGGCGAGTAATTTTGCTGTCTGGAGTCAGCTTGCTGATATATTACGGATGGTACAAATGGATTATTCAAGAAGAATTGCGTCGCTATAACGGCAGCGGTTGGTCGGGAACTCTTTGCTTGCTTCCCTTTGTTTTAGGAGTAGCCGTCCCCCAAGCTTTGCGGATATTCGATCCTGACGTTCCCGGATGGTTTGGTTGGTTTTCCCTCCTCGGTATTGCTTGGATTTACATCGTGCAGTTCAAACTTTACAACACAGTTAACGAATTGTACCGCCAAGAAGGAATCAAAGAACCGCTAACAGTTTGGTGGCTTTTTGTACCCGGTTTAAATTTAGTTGTCGGCTTGCGGCAAATTCACTTTTTGAGTCAGTTTTGGGCTAAAAAACAGGGAATTGAAGTTAAGGATAACTTAGCCGAAAGTATTCCTTTCCTCTCAGCTAACGCTTAAATAAATTAAGCTCCAATCGCTTGGCGCTGCGAGTAAATTTCTTCTATAAGCAGGTCACGCAGTTCATCAGCAATGTCCCTGGGAGGGTTGCCTGCGAGGGCGCGTCCAATCAGCCGTTCTGCTTCCCGGAGTTGGGTACACTCAATGGCAAGTACGGCGGCGCTCCGATGCAGTATAGAACGAGTAGGCTCAAAATCCCATTCGTTTGCTACTAAATCCGCTGCCGCCCGTTCTTTTGCAAAGGCGGCTCTGGTGAGTGCAGTCACTTGGTCGATATCACCGCACTGACGGGCGAGAACGGCTCGATCGACCAGTTCCATTGCTTCGTGGTGAAGGGCTTCTACGGTCTGCATTTTTTGACGATCCGTGCTTTGGGAGTACCGAACTCAATTACAGATACATAGCCAGGAGCTACGTCATCTGAAGGGCGGATTTGTTCTAATTTGATGTTAACTCTGGCTTGAATAATGCTGTCAGAACCTTTACGAATCCCGGAGACTTCTAAGCGGGCTTTGCGCTGAAATAGCGTGCCTGGATCTTCGAGCGAACCAAGCCAAAAGTCAAAACCTAACCCTTTACCTTTGACAGAGCGTTCGATGATGGTGAGTCCAGTGAGGTGAGGCATGATGAGCGCCGCGATACCGTAGGCTCCATATTCAGTGGCAACTTCCCGATCGGCGTTGAACCGACGGATAGTATCATCGATCGCATCCCATTGAATTTGGATTTCACAGGGTTGAATCCCCTCGATTGTCAGCGTCACAGGGATAGAGTGTCCTCCATCGTCGAGGCAAACGGCGGCTGCATCTGCACAGATGGCTCCGAAGGTGAGTGACCAGCCTGGACGTTCTGGCTTGTTATCGCGCAGGTCATTGAGGGAGAGAATTTTAATTGGGTTAAGGTTGGTCATCTCAGGAGATGGCTCCGGGCGATCGCATCTCCAGAATCTTACAGCATATAGTCTTCAGTCAAGTTGTTCTTTTAGCGAGTTCACCCGAATTTATGGTTGAAAACCAAAGTATTGGTAAGCCCGCCCTTACCGATTACTCTTCACCAGAACCGATTCGGCAAATCCCCCAAAATGAGTTTGAGTTCCGGTTCATTAACCCGCTTAATTGCTTTAGGAATACTTACCCACTCACGCTTTCTCTTGCTAGCTTCCGGCCAAATTTCTAGAACTGCTTGCACTTGCATTAAAAATACTCCTACCTGACAAGTACAGCCGGACTTTTGATACTCGTAAGTTCCAAGCAAATCCGGGAATACTTTACCCAACAAACCTGCTTCTTCCCAAGCTTCCTTGGCAGCGGAATCTTGGGGAGTCATATCAGGTTCAATTAATCCTTTCGGAATCACCCAGCGCTTGCTAGCAGAAGAAGTAATCAGCATTACTTCAATTTGTCCGTCTTGAATGCGATAGGGAATTACCCCCGATTGAGCGACCAGTAAAGCGATTTTTATACTCATGATTTCTGCAAGAATTCGAGGTGCAAAAGCTGCTGTAACCTCATGAACGGTTGACAACTAAAAAATAAAAACTGCATCCTGATTCTAGATAATTCCCCAGTTGAGACAACAATAAAGTGGAGAATAGAGAGAGTTGGCTTTTCCCATCTGTGAAAAGTAGCCAATTTAAATCCACTCCCACTGAATAACAATATTATTGTAATAACCGCGCACAATCCTCTACCGAAACGCAGATAAAAGCCGATCGCCAATATCTGCCTCGATCTGCGCCGGTCTGGGGTTTTACACCTAATCTTTCTTCGCCTTAGCCTCCAAATTTTCCATCCGACTCCTCAAATCTTGATTTTCCTTTTTCACCTGGTCTAATTCCTCCCGCAACTGCTTTACCGCTGCATCAGAACCAGCATTTTTCTGCACTCTTTGCACAGCTTCATCAGCCATGCGGCGGACTCTGCCGTCGGGAGTTTGGTCAGCTAAAGAACGCAAAATGCGAATTGCTTTGCGAGTTTGCATTTGTCCTAATCCCGCTACTACAGAAACTTGAGTCAAGAAAAATGTCTCTTTAGATAATTCTGCCAATCGCTGCAAAATCCGTTCTAAATTGACCTTGGTTTGACCAGTCGAAATTGTGCCCAAAGATCGAATTGCAGCCAAGCGCAAAGCTTGCGGAGTACCAGCGGCTGTGTATTTCAAAATTAGATTCAGCGCGTCTTCAGAAGTTTTCATTTGCGCCAAACCGGAAATAGCACCAGATCGCACTACCTCATTCCAGCCCTGACGCTCTTTCAGCACCAATTTTAACTCTTTCAGTACCTGTTCGTCTGTCGGTTTTTCGTCGGGGTTAGCCCCTGCAATCGAGCCCATAGCACTCGCCGCAGCAGCTTCTACATAATAGCTGTCGTCGCCTTTTTCGACGATCGACCTCAGCGCTTTATAAGTTTCGTGAGTTTGGATTTTACCCAGCGCATTCACCACAGCGCGGCGCACACGAGCATCTTTATCTTTTAAACCACTTACTAAACCTTCAAAAACTTGGTCGAGTTTAATTTCAACTAACTGACCGGCAACTTCCGCCCTAACTGCCCAGAACGGCTCTTTCTTGAGAACTTCTGACAGCGTTTTCACTGCTTCCAGCCCTCCTTTTTTCGCCAAAGCTTGGGCCGCGTAAATCCGGGAAACCGGGTCTGGATCGAATTGTAACTGAGCTTTGAGTTCCGCAATTCCATACTCTAAAACAACTGTTTTTAAGTAACTATTGCCGACATCGAAACTGATAAACGCCGGCTTCTCTTCTAGGGGGAAATAGAAGCTTTGCTCGCGTTCGTATATTCTGACGGTGAAAGTTTTTAGGTTAGCAGTAGAACGGGCATAACTGTTATCTTCTGCCTCTTTTTCCGGCTTGTAACCGAAGCCTATGGGAATTTTTAGGTCAAAGACCTCTTTGCTGTTGCCGTTGCCATTTTTGCTATCTTTTACCTGAGTTTGGGTCACAGTAACTTTTGCTAATTTGCTGTCGCCATCCCAGGAATAACTAACTTTATAATCTGGATGACCGCCACGATAAACGTACTGGTCAAACAAAAACATGAGATTGCGACCGGTAGCCTTTTCTATCGCCCTGAGCAAATCGATAGTTTCTACAGTTTTGTGAGCGTTATCCCGCACAAAAGTATGAATTGCTTTGTAAAATAATTCGTCGCCCAACTCGGCGCGAATCATGTGATAAACGCAAGCACCTTTTTCGTACAAATGGCGATCGTACAATTCGATTGCTTCGCGGTAAACGTGAGTAACGATCGGGCGGCGGTAGCGGGAACTATCTTCAGCTAAATAATTGCGGGCTTCATTTAACATATAGTAAGCCGCGTCTTCTTTACCGTATTCTTTGTCAGTCCACAGCACCTCGGAATAAGAAGCCATGCCTTCTTTTATCCAAGCATGAGACCAATGTTTAATTACTACTAAATCCCCGAACCACTGGTGAGCTAATTCGTGAGCAACTAAGCTTTCAGTACCTCGATTGTCGAGGGTGGCACGTTCATCTAACAAGCACCTATCTGTTAGCAAAGTTGTCGAAGTATTTTCCATACCGCCGAAGATAAAATCATCGACGCAGACTTGAGCGTATTTGGGAAAAGGGTAAGGATAGCCAAATGCTTTAGAGAAGAATTCAATCATTTGAGGCGTTTTGCCCATGCTGCGCTTAGCGTCTGCTTCGCGGCTTCTTTCCACGTAATAATTAACTGGTTTGCCGTTCCATTCGTCTTTAATTTCGGCAAAATCTCCGACTGCTAATGTCATTAAATACGTCGGGTGTACCTGGGTTTGAGACCAGTGATAAATTTTATCGTCGCCTTCGTTTTTTGTACTAATTAATTCGCCGTTGGAAATAGCAAATAGTTGTCTCGGAACTTGCACTCGAATTTCCGAAGTTGCCAACTGTCCGGGATAGTCGAAACAGGGAAACCAGAAACGGGAATCTTCGTCTTCGCCTTGAGTCCAAACTTGAGTTGGTTTGTCTGGGTAGTGTTTCTCCGGGCCGACGAAATAGAGACCGCGCTGGGGTTTTTCGACCGAATATTCGATCGCAATAGTAATTGGTTGGTAAGCTTCTGTTGGTTCGTGCAGTTGAATTTGCAGCACTTCGCCGTCGCTGTCGAAATTTTGATCTTTTTCGCCAATTTTTACCGATTTAATATTGAGGTTTACTGCATCTAATGTTAATTTGTCAATGCCGCTGCGGACTGGATTGAGGCGGATGCTGCAAGTGCCGCGAAAGCTTTGTTTGGGAATATCCAGCACTAAATCGAGGAAAATATGCTCTACTTGACCGGGGCGATCGGGGTTGTAATGCGGCCGAGCACCGGGCATCTCGAAGGATTTGTGACCGTTTTCAGAATCAAAGTAAGTGTGTGACATTGTGATGGCAAAGTTGTGAATCGATCGGCGATCGCTGGCAGCGCCGATCCGGCTGAACTGCCAGCTTATTATAGAGTAGCGCGTCCTAGTTGCTGTTGTCGCTAACTTGTTAAAAACTGGGTCTAGCGTTGACGGGATGGAAAATATGATTTTTTCGCTACAATATCAGCAAGGTTAATGTTTGCAATCATCAGCCTGCAATTGAAATTGAGAGGGAAATCTGTATGACAGCTACACTATCAGTTCCCAGTTCGATCGAATCTTGGCTTGGCGACGAAGCCGAAGACTTGCTCGCCCATCAAGCGAAAGTTTCTAAAGATTTGTTGCACCTGCCGGGCCCGGATTGGGTCGATCGCATTTTTGCTCAAACCGATCGCTCTCCCCAAGTTTTGCGATCGCTTCAGCAACTCTATTCTAGCGGACGCTTGGCGAATACCGGCTATTTATCCATCCTGCCGGTAGACCAAGGAATCGAACACTCTGCCGCCGCTTCTTTTGCACCGAATCCCATCTATTTTGACAGCGAAAATATCATTAAATTAGCAATTTCGGCTGGCTGCAATGCTGTCGCAACTACCCTAGGAGTTTTGGGAAGCGTATCTCGCAAATACGCGCACAAAATCCCTTTTATTGTCAAGCTCAATCACAACGAATTGCTGACTTATCCCAATCAATACGACCAAATAATGTTTGCTTCTGTCGAGCAAGCTTGGAATTTGGGAGCAGTTGCAGTCGGAGCAACAATTTATTTTGGTTCGCCGGAATCGACGAGGCAAATCCAAGAAGTCAGTCAGGCTTTTGCACACGCTCACGAATACGGAATGGCGACAATTTTATGGTGCTATCTCCGCAACGATATCTTTAAACAAGACAAAGATTATCACGTTGCAGCAGATTTGACCGGGCAAGCAAATCACTTGGGAGTGACAATTCAAGCTGATATTATCAAGCAGAAATTGCCCGAATGCAACAACGGCTACGAAGCTGTTGCTAAAGCTAGTGGCCACAGTTACGGGAAAACAGACAAGCGCGTTTATTCGGATTTGACAACGGATCACCCGATCGATCTAACTCGCTATCAAGTGCTCAACTGTTATGCGGGAAGGATGGGTTTAATCAACTCCGGGGGTGCTTCCGGGAAAAGCGATTTTGCAGAAGCAATTCGCACGGCGGTAATCAACAAGCGCGCTGGCGGCTGCGGCTTAATTTCCGGGCGCAAAACTTTTCAGCGTCCTTTTGAAGAAGGCGTAAAATTGTTCAACGCCATCCAAGACGTTTATTTGTCGCCAGAAATCTCGATCGCCTAAAAATTCCCAGCACAGAGATTTGCCTCTATATCACAACCTAAACATAGGGTGCGCACTGCGCAGAAATCTTCCTAAACGTAGGGTGCGCACTGCGCACCTTACCTTCTTGAGATTGGTTAATATAAGTTGCAACTTAGCTGTAATCTTAATACTAGCTGAACATTTCTCAAGACACAGTATATAATTTAAAAATGCCCCACAGCCTTGTTTTAAACCTGCTGCCAGTTGCACCAATTCCATCCCAGTTTTTAACGGGACGGCACCTCCACGCTTTATTTCTCAACTTGGTGAGTGCTGTAGACACCAATTTGAGCGCGTACCTGCACGACCAATCTCATGAAAAAGCTTTCACTTTAAGCCCTTTTCAAGTAAGCAGAAAAGAGGCTTACAAAAGCAGTACGCCACAGCTACAAAAGAGAGTTTTGCCTCCGGCTTCCCGCACAATTTTGCAGGCTGTACAGTGGGAACACAAGCAAGCAATTCAGAAAAATACGCCTATTTGGTGGCGAATTTCTCTGCTGGATGACGGTTTGTTCGATCGCCTAACTCTACTTTGGCAGCAACTCAATTTCGATCGCCCTTGGCATCTTGGCCCGACTAATATATACATTACTAATATTTTGAGCGAACCGCAATCACACGAGCCTTGGGTGAACTTTTGTACTTACGCCGAATTGTTCGATAGAGCTTCGGAAACTGAGCGCCAAATTGCTTTAACTTTTTGCACTCCTACTAATTTTCGGCAAGGTGTGTACGATAGTGCTATGCCCACTCGTGAGAGTATTTTTGGCAGTTTAGCCAATCGCTGGAACAAGTACAGCAGGATTGCGATCGAACCTACTTTTACAGAAGCTATTTTCCCTAGTTTCTTCGATATCCGAACAGAAGTTAGTACGGATTCTCGCAGTAAATTTATTGGCTGCGTCGGCGATATTAGTTACCGAATTATGGGAGATATAGCTCCTACTACTATCAAGCAAATTAACACTTTAGCAGATTTTGCGCTTTACAGCGGAGTCGGGCGAAAGACGCCGATGGGTATGGGAATGACGCGCCGGTTGCAGGATTTTTAATCATTCACTTTTCGGCTGAATTTCACTGACGATTTCATAAACATCAGTGTCGGGAATTTTGGCAAATAAAGGCGTCATCTGTTTCAATATTTCCTGATAAGCTTGGCTTTGATTGGCGGTCATCTCTTCTACGCTTTCCCAAAAAATGATGGCAATACCTTTGTCTGTATTGGGCAATTGCAGCAGGTATGCTCCCTTAAAACCTGTCGCATAAGTTGCAACAGCTTTTTCAAAAAGTTCTTCTGCTGCTTTAAATTTTCCTGGTTTAAATTCACCAATGGCAACGTAAGCAAACTGATGTCTGAGAAAGTCGAGAAATTCTGACATATCTTTTTCCTCACTTAATACCGATACACCAAGTTATATTTTACCCGATCGCCCAAAATTTGTGAACTTCGCATTTTGTAGTTTTGCGCTCAGATCATCGGCGAATTTATTAATTACACCTAGCTGCGTGCCCAACTCAAATAGAAACTTTTTGAGTCAGGCGGCTGGAATCTCTATTAAATAAACTGTTGAATCCCAAATTTTAGACCTTCACAATCCTAGGTAGGCTGGAGCGAGTTCGAGCGCTACAACAAAAGGTAAAGCTGCCGAGCGATCGAATAAGCGTGCGTAGCTGCGATCGCACGCTTTGAAGTAAAAAGTAGCCCGTAAAAGTGGGTTTTTGCAATAACCCTATTGAATTTCTTAAAACTCAAATGCCAGAATCATAACATACAAATATAAACAAAGTAAAGAGGAAACTAAAACAAATGAAAAAAATATTAGTCATAGAAGACGACGACTTAATCCGAGAAACCGTATTAGAACTTCTGAAATCGCGAGGTTTTGAAGCTGTCGGCGCCGAAAACGGAGAAGTCGGTATCGAGTTAGCTGCCCAAATTCCAGATTTAATTTTGTCTGATGTCATGATGCCCGAAGTAGACGGTTTAGAAGTTTTCGCGGTTTTGCGATCGCAACCTGCAACCGCCAGCATTCCGTTTATTTTTATGACTGGTTCAGAAATGGAAGGGGTTCTAGAACTTAAAGCAGACGGCTATCTCAAGAAACCTTGCAGCGCCGCCAAAATACTCGGGGCGATCGCCACTCAACTAGAAAAACAGACAATTACCAACCCAAAATATCAACAAGTACAGGACAATTTTGCACCATCAAATCTCAGCTTGCGGGGCTGGAATCAAAAATTTCGATTTGAGATTGCGTCGCTTTGCTCGCAATAACACGCACAGTAACGTTATTGATACGTAAGTTGAGGGAATTTAAAATTGGTTCCACCCAGGGGTGGCTTAGACTGGGTATGTTGAATTTGGTTAAAAATTTATGAACGCACAACCCAAAGGCCGCCTAGTTTGGAATCACTCTACCCACCTTCCCGGTTTGATACCAATTTTAGAGCGCCTCACCCTAAAACTCGGCATTCAAACCGTCACTCCGGGCGTCATCAACAAAGTTAAAGGACACATCCCCCGCATGACATTAAGAGTGTCGGTACCGATTCGCGGGGGATTTAAAATCATTGCCAGACAGGGCACAACCGTACAAGAAGTCTTTATATTAACCACTCTCAGTCAAAGGGACTTGGAAGAGACGATCGCCCTAACCCTAGCCAAGTGACAATCTTTGTTTGGCTAGCAAAGCCCGGGCTCTAATTGAAGCAGTTTCGTCGCGATCGACAATTTCGTCCAACCTGGCCGAAACTTCCGCTAAGCAATCTGGTTTAACAGTCGCAGCGCCCGCCAAAGCTTCCAAGCCCCCCACTGCTGCGTAGCGAACCACCCATTCCGGGTCTCGGGACGCTTGCAGCAGCGTTTTAAGAGCGCGAATTTGAGCATCTAAAACTTGTTCTGCTGGCATCAGTTCCCAGCAAATCGTCCCCAAACCCCTAGCCGCGGCCCGCCGCACACTCAAAGCAAAGTCATTCGCCGCCGCATCCAGCAAAATCTCCAAACCCCTGGGGTCGCCAATTCCCGCCAAAGCCCGAACAGCCCAAGCTCTCGCTCCGTAATTGTAGCCGTCAAGCTGTTCTAGAAGCGGCAGCACCGCAGGTTCTCCGAGTTGAATTAGCCCATCAACGGCGGCAACAGCAGCCCCTGGGTTGTTGTAACCGAGCACTGTAATTAACGTAGGAATTGCTTGTTTTGAGGAAGCTGCAGCCAGTGCTTTGACTGCATTTAACAAGCCTTCGGAAGAATCTGCTTGTTCGACAGCGCGAATTAGTTCTAATGCCATTTATTTGTAAGCTTTACCGTGACCATTGTAATTCTAGGTTGGGTCGATCGCGCGATCGAACTTTTTGCCATCTCACCCACCAACACTCTCATCTAAATAGGTAGGGACACAGCAGTGCTGTGTCCTAAATGTACTCAAATACTATGCCGTAGGGACACAGCACTGCTGTTTCCTGAAATGTGCTGTTTCCTAAATTTACGCGAGACAATTGAGAATCGCTACAGCAATCCTATTTCAGTTGTGACTAATTTTTTTTAAAGTAAACTATCCATTAAATCCATAACACGGATAGCATCATCTGACAAAGATAGTGATTCTTGTTGATTGAGGTGATGCTCCAAAACTCCTTTGAGCGCAATCAATTTCATGCTATTTTCTGCTAAAGTCTCTGAAATAGCTTGCGCTCCCGGCAAATAGCCGATCGCCCCCAAGTCCATCAAAGCCGATCGCCTCAACTGCAAATTATCCCCATTCAAAGCACTTACCAACCGTTCTCCGTAAACCCGCTCACCAGTTAACTGATACATCGCGCGCGCCGCAGCGTACTGCACCCGCTCCACAGAGTGTTCTAAAAAAGGTGAAATTAGCGGTATTGCTTCTATCGCTTGCAGCGTTCCCAAAGCTTCAATTACCGAGTCGTAAGGCTGCACTAGATGCGATTTTCCCGGCACTCGCACCGCCGCAGAAATTCCCCCCTCTAAGAGTTTCATTAGCCGTGGAATAGAATCGCGGTCGCCCAGCATTTCTAGAGCTTGAGCCGCCGCTTCCCGCACGTAATAATCCGCGCATTCTAAACAGCTAATTAGCGCCGGCAAGGCTTGTTTATCTCCCAATTTTCCCAGAGCTCGCGCCGCATTTCTCAGTAGGGAATAATCGCCGATTTTGGTTTGTTCTGATTCTTCTTGCAAAGCATCAATAAGAGCTGCAATAACAGCCGGTTCCTTGACTCTAAACCGGCCAACCCACCAAGCCGCGTAATAGCGAAGACTATAATCTTGGGAGTGGAGATTTGCGATCGCCTGTTCCACAGTTAAAGACTCGCCCTCAGCTACACCCGCCGGCGGTGAGTCGGATTCGTAATAATCCATAGTGATTAGTTATTAGTTATTCGTTATTCGGCGATTGAAATCGCTGCTACACAGACAAAACCCGCCTGCGCGGGTTGGGGAAATTCTTAGTGCGCCCAGGCGGACTTCATTTGTGCAGTCGCGATTTCAATTGCGCCTTCTAGCTTGTGTAGGAGCGATTTTAATCGCGCCTGCAACCAAACTATTAGTTATCACCCGATGATTCATGGGATGATTCAGGGGATGATTCTGCGATCGCGCTTAAAGGATGAATGCTGACTATTTTCCCGCCCATGCGAGTAATCCGCTGCATTTCTTGATTCATGCGATTGTAAGGCACGGTGATAAATGTACTCGCGCTCGATCGAATCGAATAATCGATTTTTTCTGTATCATCGCTTTGGCGCAAGCCGACAACTTCATACCGAAAGCAACGACCAGCGGAAGCTGTATTGCCACTTGTTCCTGCTACAATTTGACCAAACATAAGCTCATTGGTAATGGGTAATGGGTAATTAGTCAGTAGTCAGTTGTTAGTTATTAGTTGTTATTTGTTATTTCTTGGTTCCAATAACCAATAACTAACAACTAAATTGGAGTAATGCTGGCAATTTTCGCGCCCATGCGTTGAAATTTCTGCATTTGCGAGGACAAATCCTCAACAGGTACGATGAAAGCCTTGCTGCTGCGGCGCACGCTGGGATAGCCGCCCGTGCGAATTCCCGACACTTCCACGCGGAACAGCCGCCCTTCTTTGCCGTAAGCTGCCGCGCCGCCGAAGCCGCTGCCTGGAGTCACGTTTCTGGCAGAAGGGCGGTATGCCCAACCTTCGTTACCGCCGGAGGGGCCAACTACAGCCGTAGCGCTGTTTGTCCCGAGTTCGACAGCCAAGCGAGAGTTATTGCCTTCTAGTTGAGATGTATCGCTGTTTGCATAACCGCGATACAGCCGGAACATCCGGGTAAAACCGACGGTTTTTTGCCCCCGCTGAGTATCAAAACCCCGGAAGTAAGGTACAATATTGTCGGCAAAGTTTTCTTGATACTCTACTGAATCGATGTAAGAATCAATATCAGCATCGTAGCCTTGTGTTTGGTACAAATCTAAGTGATAGACGACTTCTGATTCGTCGTATGGAGCGCGACCGAGCAAGTGTTTGTAGTTTAGTTCGATCGTCCGAGTTTGAAAGCTGCTGTAGAAAAACTTAGTTTTGTACAGTTCCGATTTTGCCACTGCGCGCACAAATTCTCGTACCGTTAAACTGCCATCTCGCAGCAGAGATTCAGCGCTTGTCAGGCGTTCGGATTTCATCAAATAATCGTTGCCCAACAACTGACGGTAAACGGCGCGAATTACTACTTCCACGTCATCTTTGCTGTAGTTAGGGCGCAATTCTACCTTTGGCGCATCGCTGAGTGCCGATGTTCCCAGTCTGGACGCTGCTGTCGTAATAGCCACCAGATTTTCTCCTAAATTAATTACAAAAATTCTAAGTTTTGTTGCAACTTGAGATTTTTAGGACTAAAGCCCATATGTGTCCAAGTAAGGTGCGCAGTGCACAGCTTCTCCACGTAGGCTGCGCACTGCGCACCTTACCTATACACATAAATTAGTCCTAATGTGTTAAAGACACTTCAAAAAAACGTCTCGATCGACTTTAAGCAACAGTAATGCTTACCACTTTGCCGCCCCGTTTGTTGATTTGCTGCAAGCGACTCGAAAGTTGCTCGTAAGGCAGGAGATATTCAGTCGTAGTCCGGCGTACTTGGGGGGAAAACTTAGCCGAACCTTGCATTGCGGTGACTCGGTACAGTTGCCCGCGAGAACCGCCGGCAGCACCGGCCAGAGATTGTCCGCCAGAGGCTGTGTATATAGGCGAAGCCGTATTTCTCGCTACTTCCCAAGTCAGCCGTGCTTGAGTTTGGTTTTGCGAGCGATCGCTAGAAGCAAAACCCCGGTACAATTGAAACATCCGGTTAAAACCGACTGTTTTTTGACCTCTTTGAGTAGCGAAACCGCGATAGTAAGGCACTACACTTTCGCCAAAGTTTTCTTGATACTCAATTGAGTCAATGTAAGAATTGATTTCAGCTTCGTAGCCTTCTGCATTGTACAAATCTACGTGGAAAGCAATTTCCGACTCGTCGTAAGGAGCCCGGCCCAACAAATGCTTGTAATTAAGCTCGATTAGCCGCGTTTGCGAGTTCGGGTAAAAAAACTTTTTCCGATAAGTTTCGGACTGAGCAATTGACCGCACAAAATCTCTAACTGAAATCTGTCCTTGCATCAGCAGAGATTCAGCACTGGTAACTCGTTCGCTCGACATTAAATACTCGTTGCCGAAAACTTGCCTGTAAGCGGCGCGAATTACTGCTTTTGCATCGTCTTGCGTCCAGTGAGGGCGCAGTTCTACCTGTCCTGATTCTTCAAATGCTTTTATTCCCAACCGTTCTGCTGCACCTAATCCTGCCATCTTTGCTTCTCCCTTTTTGCTTTAAAAACTGAAAACTTGTAAAAAAAGTATTTGCAAAACTAGGCTTCGATCGCAGATGCCCGGAATTGTATACAACCGCTAACACTCAAGCTAACAGCAGCTTACATTTCCGGGCATCACGCAAATCTAGCTCAGGGCGTTGATTGCGTAGTCGAGGTAGGAATTAGCTTCCACTGCGGGGTCGCCGCTCAGGCCGTGGTTGCCTTTGATGTACTTGAGGGCTTCAACGTACCAGCTAGGAGACAGTTCAAATGTCCGGTTGATTTCGTCGATGCCTGCAATCAGGTACTCATCCATCGGGCCGGTGCCGCCTGCAACTAAGCAGTAGGTGACCATGCGCAGGTAGTAGCCAATGTCGCGGGCGCACTTTGCTTTACCGGTTGGGGTAGAAGCGTAGTTGGGGCCTTGCATTTGTTGAGTGTACGGGAATTTGTTGTACACTGCTTGGGCTGCACCGTCGATCAAGCGCTGAGAGTTGGCTGTCAAAGCTTTAGCAGCTTCTAAGCTGGCGGATGCTTGGCGGAAACGACCGAAAGCTGTTTGAATTTCGGTGCTGCTCAAGAAGCGACCTTGAGAATCTGCTGCTGTGACTGCTTCGGTCAACGGGGTTTTCATTTTTCTGCTTTCTCCCTAATGTTTGTGATTTTTGGTACGAGTGGAACTTGTTAAAGCCCGATCGCTCGTGCTTTACAGATTTGGTTGCACAGGCTGGAGTTTAGCCTACTGCAGAAGCGGCGCGATCGAAGTAGCTGCCGACTTCAGACATCAGGGAGGTACAATCTCCACGAGTTACGCCGTTGGGGTCGTTAGCGATCGCCAAAGCGGCTTCTTTCATTTTTTGAACGCCGGTTGCTACAGAAGCGCCGGGAGTTCCCAATGCCAAGTAGGTTTCGCGCAGGCCGTTCAAGCAACGGTCGTCGAGTACGCTGGCGTCGCCTGCGAAAATCGCATAGGTGACGTAGCGCAAGATGATTTCCATGTCGCGCAAGCAAGCTGCCATGCGGCGGCTGGTGTAAGCGTTGCCGCCTGGGGCGATCAGTTGGGGCTGCTCAGCAAACAAAGAGCGAGCTGCATTGGCAACAATGCTGGAAGCGTTGCTGGTGATGCGGTTGACTGTATCCATGCGCTTGTTGCTTTCTGCAACCATTTGGCTGAGGGCATCCAATTGACCTGTGGCCAAAAATTCGCCGCGGGCGTCTGCTTGGGAAACCACTTTTGTAAATGCGTCAAACATGAAAGAACTCTCCTACTTGAGTTAATTGAGTTTGGTTGCGGTATAAAACCGTTAAGTTAAATTTGTTCAGGTTTTTAAACCTGCAAGGGTTGAAGGTTGACGCCAGCTACTGCACTGGCCGGCTCGTTCTCTCCCTTTCCGCTACCTGTAATATTCTTACATTGCAACGGACGTTTAACAAACCTTAGAAAATTTTACACCTTTTATGAGATGCGACAAACCTTGTTAATCAGTCTTTTTGTTAACTTTAGCCTGTCGTTTCAACCCTCTGATAACCTTTATACAACGCTCGCCCGCGTTTGTTTATTACAAATTATTACAGAACCTTATCTCTCGGAGAAGGTAAATCTGGGTGGGAGGAAGGCGGAAAATTCTACTTCCTCCGGTAGATGCGCTGTTGCCGCGAGCAACAAATAGTCTGGTAATGTAGCCCTTGCTGCGGAGGTGGGGCCGCCCCGAACCCTCGCGTCGCCCGATCGCCTCTGTTGGCTTTCCCACGGAAAACTAAATTGTTAAAAAGAGTTAAGCAAATTAAAGTTTTGCTAAAACAAGGCATTGGGAATAGGGAAAAAAGCAAAAATTATGCTCGATCCAAGATGCAGGAAGAATTCGGTGAGTAAAATCCCATAAAATGTGACTCAGATCGCTGCAGCCACAGCTTTTGCCGGAAATATAGCCATTGAAAGACGAAACTCAGCCGTTGGGCCTTGGGTAAAAGCCGAAGAAATTGCTAATTTTTAGTTAAGGTGGATAAGTGCTATCAGCGGTAGGTCTACAAACGGTGCGATCGAACCGCCAGAGGCAGTGAAGTTGAAAGCTTCCTGCTTCCCCGGCATCGAACCGCCCCATACGAGTCCTAAGTGAAACAGTTTTTTATTCAGAACTCAAAACTAAAAACTCTCTCACTGCCATCAGCCACATGGATCGGCTGTAGCTGTCCGGCCGCAACCACCTTTATGCCCCATGCTCGATCGTAATTTATGTCTTCAACTTCTCCCTCTTCTTGGCACACCGTAGCAATTGACAAAACTCTCAAGCAGCTAAGCAGCAACAAAGACGCTGGATTGAGCAGCCAACAGGTGTCAGAACGCTTGCAGCAATACGGCCCCAACGAACTAGAAGAAACCGGAGGCCGCAGTCCGTGGTCGATTTTTGTCGATCAGTTCACCAACATCATGTTGTTGATGCTGATGGGTGTGGCCGTGATTTCGGCTTTTTTGGACATCCAGTCGAATACTTTTCCCAAAGATGCGATCGCCATTTTTGCGATCGTCATACTCAACGGCATTCTCGGCTATTTCCAAGAGCAAAGTGCTGAAAAAGCCCTCGCAGCTCTCAAAAACCTCGCTTCCCCCCTAGTCAGAGTCCTGCGGGACGGCAAAACTTCGGAAATAGCAGCCAAGGAACTCGTACCTGGAGACGTGATGCTATTGGAGGCTGGGGTAAAAATAGCAGCAGACGGACGCTTGATCGAAGCTTCCAACTTGCAAGTCAGAGAATCTGCTTTGACAGGAGAAGCTTTAGCAGTTACCAAGCAAGCCGATCTAGAACTTCCAGAAGATGCTTCCTTGGGCGATCGACTCAACCTGATTTTTCAGGGCACAGAAGTTGTTCAGGGACGGGCAAAGGCGATCGTCACCAACACCGGAATGCAAACGGAATTGGGCAAAATTGCCGCCATGCTTCAGTCAGTAGAAAGCGAACCGACTCCCCTGCAACAGCGGATGGGCCAGTTGGGAAATGTTCTAGTCTCCGGTGCCCTAGCCTTAGTCGCAGTTGTCGTCATCGGCGGGATGATTACCTTCAAAAACGGCGGCATCGGGTTCGATACCAGCAGGTTTCCAGAACTCTTAAAAGTTTCTCTCAGTATGGCTGTGGCTGTGGTTCCCGAAGGACTCGCGGCAGTCGTGACAGTTACTCTGGCACTCGGAACTAGGCGGATGGTGAAGCGAAACGCCCTGATTCGCAAACTGCCTGCCGTAGAAACTTTGGGTTCAGTTACTACCATTTGTTCTGACAAAACAGGTACTCTGACTCAAAATAAAATGGTAGTTCAGCTAGTGTGTACGGGCGACTGCACTGTCGGCATCTCGGGCGACGGCTATGCCCCGATCGGAGATTTTACAGATCGCCATACATCAGCCCAAATTAATAATTTAGAGGAATATCCAGAACTCGAATCTTTATTAATTGCCTGTGCAGTTTGCAACGACGCCGTATTGCAGCAAGAACAGCAAGAATGGAAGATTTTGGGCGACCCCACGGAGGGAGCTCTGCTGTCTTTGGCGGGAAAAGCAGGCATTTATAAAGAAAAACAGTCTCAATTGCTGCAGCGGACGGCGGAATTTCCTTTTTCTTCCGAACGCAAGCGGATGAGCGTGATTTGCGAAGTGCCCGGCAGCTCGGGACATTCGGGATTTCCCGCAGCAGAAGGACAGCAGCCGAATTATTTGATGCTGACCAAAGGTTCTCCAGAGTTGACTTTAGAGCGCTGCAAAGGCATTGTTGTCGGCGATCGAGTACAACCTTTAAATCAGGAAATGCGCGATCGCATTCTCACCGAAAACAACAACATGGCAAGCGGCGGTTTGCGAGTCCTGGGGTTTGCGTACAAACTCTGGGAAAACTTGCCGCCCGAAGGTTCTGACGAAACCAGCGAACAAGACATGATTTGGCTGGGACTCGTCAGTATGCTGGACGCCCCGCGCCCGGAAGTGCGGGAAGCAGTGGTGAAGTGCCGCGATGCAGGGATTCGGGTGGTGATGATTACAGGAGACCACCAGTTGACAGCAAAAGCCATAGCCTACGATTTAGGTATTGCTAGAGAGGGCGATCGAGTTCTCAGCGGTCAAGAATTAGAAAAGCTCAGCCAAGAAGAACTCAAACAGCACGTCGAACAGGTTAGCGTTTACGCCCGCGTCTCCCCCGAACACAAATTGCGCATTGTCCAAGCTTTGCAAAGTTCGGGCAAATTTGTAGCCATGACCGGCGACGGCGTTAACGACGCCCCCGCCTTGAAACAAGCCGATATCGGCATCGCAATGGGGATTACCGGCACCGATGTCAGCAAAGAAGCTAGCGATATGGTGCTCCTCGACGACAATTTCGCAACTATTGTCGCCGCCGCTGAAGAAGGGCGAGTGGTTTATACCAACATTCGCCGCTTTATTAAATACATTTTGGGTAGCAACATCGGCGAAGTTTTGACAATTGCCGCCGCACCTTTAATGGGTTTGGGAGGAGTCCCGCTGACGCCGCTGCAAATTTTGTGGATGAACTTAGTAACAGATGGCGTTCCCGCTTTGGCATTGGCCGTGGAACCGGCGGAACCGAACGTGATGAAAAAGCCTCCTTTCAGTCCGCGAGAAAGTATTTTTGCGCGGGGTTTGGGTTCTTATATGGTTCGGATCGGGATTATTTTTGCAATTTTGACGATCGCAATGATGTCCTGGGCTTACGGACATACTCACGCTCCCGGACACGGCAATCCAGATGCTTGGAAAACAATGGTGTTTACAACTCTTTGTTTGGCGCAAATGGGGCACGCGATCGCAATTCGGTCTAACACTCAGCTAACTATCGAGTTAAATCCCTTCACTAATATTTTTGTTTGGGGAGCTGTAATTGTTACTACTGCTTTGCAATTAATGCTGATTTACGTTCCGCCGCTGAGAACATTTTTTGGCACTCATTATTTAACGCCTTTTGAGTTGCTGGTTTGCTTTGGTTTTAGTGCGCTCATGTTTGTCTGGATAGAATTGGAAAAACTGTTCGTGCGCTTTTACAAAACTCGAAAATAGTGTTAGCGGATGACGGATAATGAGCGATGTTTCATTATTCGTTATACCGCTGGCATTGGCGCAATTTTCAACATTCGCCAGGGGTTCAAAACCCCTGGAGCGCAGCGAAAGTCATTGGGATGAAGACTAAATAGATTGTGTGTTAAAATAAAATATTTATTGCTTAGTTATAATGTGATTGCGAGCGCAACGCTCCCCGAAAATCGCAAACGCTCGCGATTGCAAACCTTTAAGGTGTGCCGGCCCCTGCACCCTACGGTGACTGTATTACCAATTACCAATTACCAATTACTAATTACCGATTACAGATTACTAATATTATGTATTTGAAAACGCTGCACCTACGGCAGTTTCGGAACTATTTCGATCAAAAGGTAGCGTTTGACGCTCCCAAAACCATTTTAGTAGGAAACAACGCTCAAGGAAAATCTAACTTGTTAGAAGCGGTAGAGTTACTTTCTACATTAAAAAGCCACAGAGTAGGGCGCGATCGCGATTTAATACTCGACTCAAAACCGAGCGGGCAAATTGATGCTACACTCGAACGCCAAACCGGAGCCATCGACTTAGCTTTAACTCTTCGCTCTGCGGCGCGTCGGACACTGAAGCTCAACGGTGAACCGCTGCGCCGCCATTTAGATTTTTTGAGCATTTTAAATGTAGTGCAATTTTCTTGTTTGGATTTGGACTTAGTGCGCGGCGGGCCCGAAGGAAGGCGCAATTGGATCGATCGCCTAGTCATTCAGTTAGAACCGATTTACGCTCACATTTTGCAGCAGTACAACCAAATTTTGCGCCAGCGAAACGCTCTGTTGAAACGTTCTAAAGAAATCAGGAAAGCGGAATTTTCCGAAAGTTTTGACAAAATCCGATTTATTGCACCCGAAAGTCCCGAACTGGAAAATAAAGAAGATTTACCACTTCCCAATTCCCAATTCCCAATTCCCAGTTCAGAATTAGCTTTGTGGGACGCGCAGTTGGCGACAGCGGGGGCTCGCGTCATCCGCAGGCGCGATCGAATTTTGGAGCGATTGATGCCTTTAGCTCGAAATTGGCACCGTTCAATTAGCGGTTCCGCAGAAGTTTTAGATGTGAAATACGATGCTAATATCGAAGTAGGTGCAGAATTAATCGCTAAAGACAATCTCGAAGGAGTGCGGCAAGCATTTTTAGAGAAAATTCAAAAAAGGGCGATCGCAGAACAGTTTCAAGGAACCACTTTAGTCGGCCCCCACCGCGACGACATTACATTTACCATTAACAATACGCCAGCTCGTCAATACGCATCCCAAGGTCAGCAGCGAACTCTGGTATTAGCATTAAAATTAGCCGAATTGCAGCTTATTGAAGAAGTTGTCGGCGAAGCGCCTTTACTCTTGCTCGACGACGTACTTGCAGAACTCGATCTGAGCCGCCAAAATCAACTTTTAGAAACTATTCAAGAACGATTTCAAACTCTGATTACTACAACTCACCTAGGCGCTTTTGATGCTCAGTGGCTGCGACAAACCCAAATTCTCTCCGTCGTTGCTGGACAAATCAATCGATTTTAGATTTTAGATTTTAGATTTTAGATTGACAAATTTTCTGTTTCATGGTATTGACACAAAAAAATTGTAGAAAGTGGCATTATTAGCTCAATTCGAGATAGGATAAAGGTTAATTTTGATTGCCGCTTTCGCTGCCATTTTTCTAAACCTTATGAAGCATTACATTTCCCGTCTGTTAGCCCTGGTATTAGTTGTTGTCATCGGCGTAGCGGGCTGTACCAATGTTCCGGCCACTCTGAGTGGAGATTATGGTCAAGACACATTAGCATTAGTGAAGAGCTTGAGAACAGCGCTCACTTTGCCAGAGGGCACGCCGGAAAAAGCAGCCGCTCAAGCCAAGGCTCGCACAAGTATCAACGATTTTTTTGCTGCCTACCGCCGCGATCCCGCTCTTACCAAGCTGGCCTCTTTCACGACAATGCGGACGGCATTAAACTCTTTGGCAGGACATTACAGTTCCTATCCCAACCGTCCCGTTCCTGAAAAATTGAAAAAGCGTCTTGAGTCAGAATTTCAGCAGATTGAAGCTGCTCTTAACAGAGGAGCTTAATCTCAAAATTTAGGATCAAGGATAAATTTTAACAATTCATCTTCATCCTTGATATTTGAGTGTTAACAATTTTTAGTAGAAATATCAACTGCTTTTAGCGCCCACTGTATCCAGGCGCTTTTTTATGCAGCATTTAGGGAAAAAATACTGAAAAATCGAACTGGATATGATATCAAATCCGGGCTTTTTACCCCCTTTATTTTTGAGTCCGCGAAGGCGCGTGCATCCGCACCAACACTTAGGCAGAGGAAAGTTTGTATACCATAGCAGCAGTTTAATCGCCGAGTCTTATCTTACCCGATCGCCCTTATTGAATTTAAATAGCCGCCAGATAGAATTTGCATTGTGCGATCGACTTGTGCCATAACTAAGTCAACCGAAAAAAGTAGAAAATTTGTAGCTGCTTGTTGAGCGCGATCGCATTTTTGCGATCGCCACCCAATTTAAACTAGAAAACCCCATTCAACTCTCCCATGAAAATTGCACCAACTCGCATCGCGAATTTTCAACACCAGCGACGCTTTTTCAGTGCGGTAACTGCTGTTTTAACCAGTAGCTTCATCAGCCAGCTTGTTTGGCCGTTTATCGGAAATCAACCAGCTTTTGCCCAAACATCAGCCTATTGCCAATTATCCCAAGAACAAGTCAATCAAAAAGAAGACTTGCGCCGCGCCGCGCTCTCAGGAAAACGGGAATCTCAGCAAGCATATTTTGCTGTTTTGAACAAACACGCGCGGGAAATAGCAGAATGTCGCCAAAAAACTTGGCCGGAAACCCAAGCAGTTTGGCTGCGTTTGTATCCCTGCGATGTCAGACCCGGAGAACTCGATCGAGTATTAGACAAAGTTGTTAATAAAGGCTACAACCAAGTCTATGTCGAAGTGTTTTACGATGGTCAAGTGCTACTACCAGTCGCAGACAATCCTACGGCTTGGCCTTCTGTTGTGAGAAATCGCGGTTACGAGAAATACGATTTGTTAGAAAAGGCGATCGCCAAAGGCAAACAGCGAGGTTTAAAAGTCTACGCCTGGTTATTTACCATGAACTTTGGCTATAGCTATGCTCAGCGTCCAGACAGACAGCAAACCCTCGCTATCAACGGTAAAAATCAGACAAGTTTAACAGTAAGCGAATACGCAGCAATTAACGAGGACTTCGGAGAAGTTCCGGGCAATCAAGCCTTTATCGACCCCTACAACCCACAAGCACGGCAAGACTATACTTTGTTAGTAAATCAAATAGTCAAGCGCAAGCCGCAAGGAATGTTATTCGACTACATTCGCTATCTAAGGGGCATCGGACCCGCTTCAGTTGCTACCAAAGTTCAAGACTTGTGGATTTACGGCCCAGCATCGCAGCAAGTTCTTTTGCAGCGGGCTAGCAATCAGCAAGGGCGAGATTTAATTCAGCGATATTTGACTAAGGGATTTATCAATACTAATGATGTTCAAGCAGTAGTCAAACAGTATCCAACTGAGCGAGAACCTCTTTGGCAGGGCCGAATTCCGCAGGCGATGTCAGTAGCAACTCCACCTTCTAGAAGAGAGAATGCCGCATCAAGATCAGCCTCAACAACTCCCGCCACTAACAAGCCAAACCCTACAACTCCCACACCAAAACCGACACCGCGGCTTCCCGATACCGGTATTCTGCAAAAAGACCTGTGGAAACTAAGCGTTGCTCACGCAGTCCAAGGGATTTTAGATTTTTTGGGGATAGCAATTCAACCAGCTCAAAGGATGGGAATTCCTGTAGGAGCAGTGTTTTTTCCCACTGCAAATCAAGCGATAAATCAAGGGGGATATGATTCGAGATTGCAGCCTTGGGACACCTTTCCGGCGGCAGTGGAATTCCACGCCATGTCTTATGGAAATTGCGGGGATGTAAGCTGCATTGTGCCGCAAGTGCAGCGAACAGTGAGTTTAGCGCCTGCGGGAGCAAAAATTATTCCTGCCATTGCTGGAGATTGGGGAAAACCTCTGAAAAATCGGCCGTCTTTGGAAATTCAAATGCGGGCCATTCGCTCGGCGACCCCGCAAATTAATGCGGTGAGTCATTTTGCTTTTGGGTGGCAAGAACCGGAGGATGAAAGGGCGCGGCAAACTTGCCGGTTGTAGAGGGATTATTTGTAGAGATGCGGTTCGTGGCGTCTCTACAAGAGAGAATGTGTGCGATAATATTTGAGAATGTTCTTATCTGCTAGGAGCGTCATCCAAGTTTTAATAGGACAATACCGAATCATAATAAATATTAATACAAAGGAGTATTCCCTATGGTAGCTCAGCCTGAACCCTACAACCAATTATCTAACCAAGATACGACACTTGATGAACTAAATTTAATGCAACAGGAAGAAGATAACGATGCTGAAGCCTATGAAACAGACAAACTGATATATGACCCTGACAAAATTAATATTTTCACCAAAGAACCAACCATCGAGCAACTGCTAAGAAGAATCAATGAGGAAGCTCTCGATTTAGCACCGGACTTTCAGCGCCATGCAAACATCTGGAAAGAGGGCGCTAAAAGCAGACTGATTGAGTCGATCCTGATTCGGATTCCATTACCCGCTTTTTATATAGATGCAACTAATGAAGATAAATGGTTAGTTGTGGATGGATTGCAGCGGCTATCTGCTCTCAAGCAATTTATGAGCGATAAAACACTTAGGCTATGCGGACTAGAATACTTGATCAATTTAGAAGGCAAAAATTATGATGAAATTGGGCGCAGATACCAGCGTCGAATAGAGGAGACTCAGGTGACAGTTTATTTAATTGGAAAAGGTACGCCTCCTGAAGTTAAATATAATATTTTCAAACGGATAAATACTGGTGGATTGCCGATGTCTCCTCAAGAACTCCGCCATGCTCTCAACCCCGGTAAGGCAACAAAGTTTTTAGCTAAGTTGGCTCTTTTACCCGAATTTCAGCAAGTTACTAATATTAGCAAATTGCGTAAAATGCGGATGGATGACAGAGAGTTTATACTGGGGTTTCTAGCTTTTACACTTACATCTTATCAAGATTATAAAAATGACACAAATGACAACAGAAATGTGTTTTTAAGTCGCGCTTTATTTAAGGTAAATAATTTGCAGGAAGAACAATTAAAGATGATTGAAAAACACTTCAAAAAATCGATGATGGCAGCGTTTGAAATCTTCGGTACAAGTGCTTTCCGTAAAATATCTCACAATCAAAAGAGGCTCTATCCAATTAACAAAGCATTGTTTGAATGTTGGTCAGTTACTCTCAGTCAACTTAAGGAAGAACAAATTACTGTATTGAAACAGCACAAGCAGAATTTAATTGAAAAATTCATCTATTATGTAGATAACGATCCAGATTTTCTGGCATCTATATCTCAGGCTGCTGACAAAATAGAGTACAGATTTAGAATAATTGAACAAATAATTAACGAGGTGCTGGCATGATTACTTCACTAAATTTGCTTAACTTCAAACCTTTTGCAAATCAATTATTAGAATTCCGAAAATTGACTTTATTTTCTGGCCTAAATAGCACTGGTAAATCTTCGGTATTGCAATCGTTCCTGCTACTGCGACAATCTTATCAACAGGGTTTATTGCCACAAAAAGGGTTGGCGCTTAATGGGGATCTAGTGAAAATTGGTACTGCTCAAGACGCACTGTTTGAAGGAGCTAAAGAGGAATTAATTGGTTTTGACATTGTTTGGGAAAACAACAGCAAGGGGGTATGGACTTTTAAATATGACAAAGAGGTAGATGTGTTGAACATTGATTCGGAACAAGTTAGTTCAGAAGTGTATCAATCGAATCTTTTTGGTAAGAACTTTCACTACCTTCAGGCAGAACGGATCGGGCCGCGTCCATTTAATGAAATGTCAGACTACCAAGTACGACAGCTTGACCAACTCGGTATTAAAGGTGAATATACTGCACATTTTCTTTCTGTGAAAGGGGGTCAAGTTATTCCTAATAGTAGTCTCAGCCATCCTGATGTAAAATCAAAGATTGAACCAGGTGATGTTCAAGTAAAATCAATGGAGTTGATAGACCAAGTGGAGGCGTGGATGGGAGAAATTAGTCCGGGTACGCGCCTCAAAATTGAGGTCAAATCAGATGTCGATTTAATGAGTTTTCAATATTCCTATGGAGATAGCAATCCTTACCGTGCAACTAATGTGGGATTTGGAATTAGCTACACTTTACCGATTATTGTAGCGGCACTTGCATCAACACCTGGTACAATCATTTTAATTGAAAATCCTGAAGCGCATCTCCATCCGAAAGGACAAGTTAAAATGGGTGAATTGTTAGCTTTGGCAGCTAGCGGTGGGGTTCAAGTTGTGATAGAAACTCACAGCGATCATGTTTTAAATGGGATTCGCCTTGCGGTTCACGGGGGCAAACTTGACCCGAAAGATGTTCGGTTGCATTACTTCCAGCGTCAAAATAAAGAAGGACAAGCTGTGACTGAGGTAATATCGCCAAAAATCGATCGCAACGGACGAATTGATCGATGGCCGGAGGGTTTTTTTGATGAGTGGGCCAACAGCTTGGAGATTTTGTTGGCACCTGCGGTGGAAGGAGAATAAGAGATGGATTTGGAGATGGTGTTTAATGAACTGTCTGCGCGAACTCTTGCTCCTGATATTTCTACGGCACGACAATGGATGTCAGAATTGATTAGTACGATGCGTGAAGCTAAAGGCTGTGGACTGAAGGGAATTCGCACTCAAACAGATTTTTATGCTATGGTACTTGCAGAAAACTATCCTCTTCGTCGTTGGCTTAACGATCCTGAAGTTAATAAAGACGAGCAGTTTTTTCTGCTAACGCTGGCAACTAACCGTTTATTCGGTAATATTGACGATGTAGAGATTAAAATAAAAGTTGAAGATTCAGATTGTGAGTTGAGCTTACAGGGTAGCCCAGCAGAAGGGTTTAAAGTTGCTTACTACCTTGAAACATTGACAATTAGTCTGAATTCAGAGTCATTGTGGAATAGCAGTTGTATCAAGTTAGAACTAATACAAATTGACGAGAATGGGGAGCTGAGAGAAGAAAGCGTAGAGGTTATTCATGCTAGTCAGAAAAATCACGTTCTAGAACACGCTGATTGGATTAAAAACCGTCTCCAATCAGACAGGCTTAACGGGATGGAACTCTGGAATCGTAGAGAGGAGTTGTTCCCTAGTCTGCAATTTTGTAAAGCTGGCAATAAGCAGTTGCGAAGACTTCGTACAGGAGAAAAAAAGCTCGAACTTGTTTTAGAAGTATTGTCTGTTCTTGATAAGTGCGCTAAGAATTGGCAGGCGGGATCTTTTAGTCTAGAGGGTTATCCTTTTGAGGAGTCGGGAGAAAGTGAACCTACCCTTAACCAATATTGGAGAGAGCGAACCTTTCTTTGTCCTGACGGTGAGGAACGTCTGTTTGAACGACACGTCAAACTGAAAGAATGCAATTGGCGAATTCACTTCTTCCCAGAAGTAAAGACAACAAAGGTGATTATCGGTTATGTTGGCATCCACCTTCCTACTGATAAGTATCCTACGTGATATCAAAAGGTCTGTATAATTTTAGATGAAAGTCTCGATCGCCACTGTATCGACATTTTGCCAAAAAAATTAATTTACCTAATTTGCAACCTAGCTGAACAATCAGGCATAATGAGATTGTTCAAAATAAATCCTCTACCTGATGAGTCGCAAATTTAATAAAAAATCGCTAACTAAAACAGTTATACTTATCGGATTGAGCCTCACAATTTCCCTGTTGTGGTCAAACAGAAAAACAGCCAAGTCAAATCCGCTAATACCGATCGCACCCGTTGAAAATCCGCCTCCAAACCTCCTGAAACCCCCAAAAGTCAAAATACCCCCTTCTCCCCCCGCAACTCCCTCTCCCCAACCTCCCGAACAACCTTTAGTCTTCGCACCGCCCGCGCAATTTCGCAGTCAAATCGTTTATAAAGCCAGTATTCACAACTCAAAAGTTATCGCCCTGACATTTGACGATGGTCCAACGCCTGAAACTTTGAAAATATTAGAAGTTTTGCACAAACATCAAGTTGTGGGCACATTTTTCTGCTTGGGTGCAAATTTGCGGCAGTATCCAGAAATTGCGAAAAGAGTTGTGCAAGCGGGAAATGCGATCGGCAACCATACTTGGCATCACTATTCTCACAATGTTACCGCAAAAACAGCATCGAATGAAATAGATAATACTGCGGTTCATATTTATCGATCGACTCGGGCAAAAAGTTTCTTGTTTCGCCCTCCCGGCGGCCGCTTAAATAACGGTTTGGCTAACTACGCTAAAAAGAAAAATTATGTAGTGGTGATGTGGTCGATCGACCCTAAAGACTTTCTGCAACCTTCGGCGGCTGCGATCGCCCGTAGCGTGCTATCCCAAGCTTCAACGGGGGCGATCGTATTGTTGCACGACGGCGGCGGAAATCGCCAGCAAACAGTCGAGGCGCTATCTGCAATTATTCCCAAACTCAAACAGCAGGGATATCGTTTTGTAACCGTGCCGCAATTGCTGCAAATGCAAGCTGCACAAAAACAGCCAATTGTCGATCGCAAATCCCAATAAACAGACATCTAAGCCAAATTAACTTACTCAGAATTTCATCTGCGTTCATTTGCGTTCATCTGCGGTTAAAAATCCAATTATGCTAAACTTATTAATAACCATAAAACCCTTTATAAATCATAATGCAAAAACTACAAACAAGAGATATAAACCTCCGCTATCTAATCGATAACTTCGGTTGACAGCGAGTTCGCAACAGCGAATTTTTCCGAGAATGGCAAGAAAACTTACCCGAAGTAACAGACTCAGAAAAACAATTGCTCGATCGCGTCCAAGATATATACTTCAACTTTGTAGACAACCCGCCTGTATTGGAAAATGCAGTCAAGCTAACAATAATCAGCCCCATTTTTTTTATTGCCGGCCTGTATGAGTCCCCTTTTCCAGTCAAAGCCGAAAACTCGATATCCATTCAACAGGAAGACGAAGGCAGAATCATCGAAGGCACAATAGATATCCTAAATATGAAAGCAAACTTGTGGGTGACAGTAATTGAATCCAAACAACTTTCGTTTTCAACTGACGAAGCACTTGCCCAACTCCTGACATATATGCTGGCCGATCCCAAAGCAGAAACTCCTACTTTTGGCATGATTGCCACAGGTGCTAACTTCAATTTTGTCAAGTTAGTTAGAGGTGAAACTCCCCAGTATGCCCGATCGGCGGAATTTGTTATTTCCAATCCCGGCAATGAATTGTACCGGGTTTTGCAGATTTTAAAACGCCTGAGTCAACTTCCCGACTAGCAATAAAAGCCATTTTGAGTTATCTTTCAAAGCAGACAATATCTAATATCTCAAATTTCAAACTGGTGCGAGCATGGTAAATTACTGGATAGTCGGCGCTGTGGCAATAGCTTCTGTCTGCTGGGCAGAAATAATACGAGACTTTTATCACGTCGTGTCCCATTATTGGGCACCCCTGCAAAAGCTGCACACTTGGCATCACCGCGTTTTCCGCCCGAATTTGACCCCCGTCAGCGAGACAATTTACAAGCAAGCACACTGGCGTCACGACGTGCCCGAAGCTGCGGCGATGATGGTTTTGGGCTTGTTGCTGTGGGTTGTAGCTTATTTTTGGTTGCCGGAATACCACTGGGGTGCAGCAGCGGGTTGTATTTATACTTTAGGCTTTTTGTTGAGCGCGATCGCCCGCGCGATCGGCATCAAAGGCGCAGACGAATTAACCGACATCACCCACCAACCGGGAGACTTCCTTACTCCCCCTGGCAAGTGGTTAGTTAATAAACCTTATCACTGGCGGCACCACTTCGACAATCAAAATGCTTACTATTGCGGTACTTTCACCTTAATAGATAAACTTATGGGTACAGCACTTTCTCTCAAAGGCAAAACTGTAGCCGTCACCGGTGCATCGGGAACTTTAGGTCGTTCGCTTCTCCAACACCTGCACAAAGCTGGTGCAAAAGTTATCGCCCTCACCTCGGGAAATGAGGGAATTACTTTGAATATAGACGGCGAAAATTTACCTGTAAAAACCGTAACTTGGCAAGCTGGCCAAGAGGCAGACTTAGCCCTATTGTTAGAAAAAATCGATATTCTCGTCATCAATCACGGGATTAACGTACAGCGAGAAAGAACAGGAGAGGCGATCGCCAACTCATACGAAATTAACACTTTTTCCGCGTGGCGGCTGATGGAACTCTTTTTCTTAACAGTCCGCACTAACGAAAACATCGCTTGCAAAGAAGTCTGGATCAACACTTCCGAAGCAGAAGTAATTCCCGCTGTCAGTCCCCTGTACGAACTCAGCAAACGCGCCCTGGGAGATTTAGTCACCCTGCGGCGGCTAGACGCGCCCTGCATTGTTCGCAAACTGATTTTAGGGCCGTTTAAAAGCAACTTAAACCCGATCGGCATCATGTCGCCAGATTGGGTAGCACAGCAAATTGTCAAACAAGCTAAAGCCGATGCCCGCAATATCATCGTCACAATTAATCCTTTGACTTTTATAGTTTTTCCCGTCAAAGAGTTTTTTGTTTCTCTTTACTTCCAAATTTTCAGCCGGAAAGCGATTCCAGAGATTAAAGCAGTGGCGACATCGGAAAAATCTAGCGTTGAATCTAAGATTAATTGACAAACAAGAAACCCGGTTTTTTAGATAAACCGGGTTTCTAACTTGGGATATAATACCAAATTCGGCTTTAATACCCCTTTTATTATTTAGTCGCTCTCTGCAGTGACCAAAGTTTGTGTAGGATCGGTTTTAACCGCCGAGTCTTATCTAATTACTAACCTCAGCCATTTCAATCACGCGGCCGTCATAATCCTTGACCAAAAAATTCAGCGGCTTTTCCCGGCGAATTTTATAACTAATGCCGCGAGTTTGTACCCTCATCAATAGCTGATCCAAACAATCGCGATCGAAACAAACGTGACGCTGGCGATTTTTTTCCCCTGCACCGGCCCCGCTAATGATGTGCAGTTGGGTATTTTTCATCAACTGATACCACAAACCATCCGGACTCCCCATCGTTTGAGAGCTGGTTGCCCTCCCGACATTAGGCGACAAATACAGCGGATCGATACCAGTTGTCCCCAAAGTTTGCTCGTAATTGTAGTAGTAGTGCAGCGGCACTTCTGCTACTGGCAGGTTTAGCATACCTTCATAGAACTCCCTCGCTTGTCCGAGATCCGATACCATGACCGTGTGTACTTTCGGAGCACTTGTGAGAAACATCCACATCGCCCCCGCATAGGCGGCCAGCAGCATTACCATAATCCCTTGAGTCGAAAACAAGCTGTCCAGGGGCAGGGACGGCAAGAAAGAGCTCAAGTACAAAGGCCGAAGTCCAAAAGCAATAAGACTAACTGCTAGAGTCATGAATTATAAGAAAGGGTAAACAACGAAATTTATCAAAATTGCAGTCGCGATCGCCCGCGAGACTTAAACTATTAGCTTAGCCATCTATGTTAGCAAAAACGTTAGCAAAAACTAGCGGTTAGGCCCTACCCGATGAAAGTCTTTGTCTACGGCACTCTCAAACCGGGGGAGTGCAACTACCTCCGCTACTGCGAAGGAAAAGTTGTGGATGCTTGCCCCGCGATCGCCCGCGGTCAACTTTTTGCCCTGCCGATCGGCTATCCTGCGATGATGGCCGGAGATGGCACAGTCTGCGGTTTTCTCCTGTGTTTCGCAAATTCGACTATTTTGGACGATTTAGACCGACTGGAAGATTATCATCCGCTGCGGGCACCGACACAAAACGAATATCAGCGGCAGGAAATCGAAATCTTCGATCGACACCTCAAACCTTTAGGCACGGCTTGGGCATACTTCATGTTACCCGATCGCGTTCGTTCCCTAGGAGGCATCTGGCTGCCCCACGGCAGGTGGGAAAATCGGTTTTTCACCAAATAAAGTGGTTAATGCCGATGAGCTTAGTAAATTGCCATTGCCGTGCGCGAGGGCGGATCGAACCTGTAACCGTAACCCCGAATAGTTTTAATAAACTGCGATCCAGTAGCATCAACTTGAATCATTTTTTTGCGAATCTGACCAATATGTACGGTAACAAGTTGCTTTTCTCCTGTGTCGTCGCAGTTCCACCCCCAGATTTTTTCGATTAGCTGTTGGCGACTCCAAGATTGACCGGAATGACTAGCCAACAAATACAAAATATTAAATTCCAAGGCTGTTAACTTGATAATGCGATCGTTGAGTGTTGCTTCCCGACGCGCTGAATCGATCGCGAATCGATCGAATACAATACGCGATGGAGTGACAGGCCTCATGCGTCTCAACACAACTTCTATACGAATTGCCAACTCCGCCAAACCAAAGGGTTTGCAGATATAGTCATCCGCACCGGCGGACAGGGCTTTAAGTCGATCGGCTTCGTCGGTGCGGCTGCTTAGCATTACCACAAAAACATTAGTACGGCGCTGCATTTCCTGGCAGAGGTGATAGCCTGTAGTATCCGGCAAATTCCAATCAAGAACTACTAGCAGTGGCTTGAATTTCTCAAACAATTCTAAAGCCGTCTCGCCATCTGCTGCCGAATCTACTTGATATTTCTGAGTTAAAAAACGATGAACTAGAGTGCGGATGGCTGGGTCATCATCCACAACGAGAATCTTGGCAGTAGTATCAGTAGTCATCACAAAAAAGTTTCTTTCTCTTGTCAACTTAAACCTGGCAATTAAAGAACAGCTTTAGTGAAGCGTAAATCCTAGGTTGTTCCAACTAATACAGACTTTTTTGGTGCAATTCTTCTTTCAACTTCGCTTGAATGTCAAAAGGCTCTCCCCAATCCCAAATTTTTACTTCGAGGTGTTCGTTAAATACCATTATTTCAATCTCTATCGGAGTTTCTAATGGCAGATTTTTGTGAGCGTGGCGAACAGCATTCGTAAACCCTTCAATCACAGCAAGTTTACACTGATGCAAAACGACTAAGGGAATTGGTAGAGGATCTAAAAAACTGTTCAACCCACGATAAAACTTGAGCAACAGCCTTAATATCAGTATTTAGTTTTAGTTGAAGGCTAATTTTTGGAACTTGCTCGTTAGAACTTGGCTCGGGTTGGCGATTTCGTTGCTTTTGAACCCCGAAAAAATTAAATCTGTTTAAAACATCGATCGCCCGCTTAAAAAAACCATCTTGAATGCTGTATTGGGATGGTACTAGACCAGGCTGCTGATAATAATTTTACAATGAACAGACAGTTTCGACCGTCAGAAGTGCGGGTATAACTTAGCTCATCGGCAATTTTGCCAATAATTTTTATACCTATCCCACCTGACGGAATTTCATCTAAGTTATCTCTCATGGTGCTATCCTTTGTCATCATTTAATGTGTACTTTTTTACCTAAAAAAGAGAGTGGCATTCTAAACGATTAAGTTTGCATGATTTATGCCTGACTTTTCCCGTATGCCGTGCAGTTGTTGTCACGATCATTTTCTCTTTGTTGCTGGGGTCTTGACAAACTCAGTTTGCGATCGCTAAACTGAGCGAAAACAGACATTGACAATTAGAGAAGTAAATTATATAATGACGACCCTCAAGGCCTCTGAGGAGGGATTAGTAAAAATTAGGCAAGCTAGAAGAGAAAGGGGCTCGACGATAGAAGACCCCAGATGGCTAGTAGAAGCTAGTCAAACATTAGAGCCAGATCGAACTTGGACAGAAGCCGGGCCCTATGCCGATGGCCTCTCCCTGCCAACTTGGAGGCGCTTTTTAGGAGGAAGAGAACCCATTAAAGCTAATGCTTTCAAGGCTTTCTGCACGGTTTTGCAGTTGAATTGGGAAGAAATTGTCGATCGTCCTCCTTTAGCCTCCCCTTACCAAGGGGGGGTTGGGGGGGTTAGAGATTTTTGCCAACAGCCTATTGATTCGGTAGTCGAAGAAATACGGCAAAAATGCCACACCAAAATCCAACAGCTTTACAGCAAAATGCAACTGTTGGATATTGCACAGCCCGTTGATGTCAGCAACCTGTACGTTGAAGTCAACATTTTGGAGGAAATTACCAGTTGGCAGCCGGGAGAAATTCGCGATTTACTCAGAGACTTCAACCCAGATGCGGATAACTTTAACCGCTTGGGATTAGGTAAAGTATGCCAGAAACGAGTACCAGGATTGGATGCGGTGAAATCTCACTCTAAATTGATGGTACTCGGCAAACCTGGTTCCGGTAAAACTACTTTTTTGAAACACATCGCCATTCAGTGCGATCGCGCCAAATTTGAAGCAAACAAAATACCGATTTTTATCTCTCTGAAAAACTTTGCTGAAATCACTAATCTTGACTTATTAGAATATATCAGCGACGAAATTGCCAGTTACGGAGTTGAGGCGCGATCGCAAACTGAATCTGTACTTAGTCAAGGCCGAGGTTTGATTTTATTGGACGGCTTAGATGAAGTGCCCGAATCGGATAGCGATGCAGTCGTCAGACAGATTCGTCAGTTTGTCAAAAAGTATTACAACAATCAGTTTATTATTACCTGTCGAATTGCCGCTGCTAAGTACCGATTTCACGACGAAGCCTTTACCTGTGTTGAGGTAGCGGATTTTAATTGCGAGCAAACCGCTGCCTTTGCTAAAAATTGGTTTGCAGCATTTTCCCAGAATCTTGAGGCAGGGAAAGCTTTAGCCTCTCAATTTGTAGAGACGCTGACACTGCAAAAAAATCAGCAAATTCGAGAACTAGCAGTAACGCCAATTTTGCTTAATCTGACTTGTTTGGTATTCCAAGCCAAAGCAGATTTTCCATCCAACCGAGCCAAGTTGTATGAGGAAGGAATGGAAATTATGCTCAGAAAATGGGATGAGACTAGAGGCATTCAACGGGATGAAGTTTATCGAGATTTAAATTTTTCCCGCAAACAACATTTACTTGCTTTTGTGGCAGCTATTACTTTTGAGCAGGGCGATTATTTTTTTGAAAAAAATACTGTTCAGCAATTGATTGCCGACTATCTGGCTCACTTACCCGATGCCACAACTGACCGCGTTCAGTTAGAAATGGATAGTGAGGTTGTCCTGAAGGCGATCGAGGCACAACATGGATTATTAGTGGAGAGGGCAAGAGGGATTTATTCGTTTTCTCATCTAACATTCCAAGAGTATTTGACTGCTACAGAAATAGTTCATAATTCCGCTCCACAAGCTTTGGGAAAACTGGTCAGTCACCTGACAGAGAAGCGTTGGCGAGAAGTTTTGTTGTTAGCAGTTGGGATGTTGCAAAAAGCTGATGACTTGTTGCTGTTAATCAAACAGCAAGTTGATGGGCCGATCGCTAAGGATGAGCAGTTACAGCAATTCCTACTGTGGGTCAACCAAAAATCCCTTTCTGTTGATTTTCCGTACAAACCTGCGGCAGTGAGATTCTTTTACTTTTCCCTTCTTCCTTGCCTTGAGCTTGCTCTTAATCGTAACCCTGAACGCTTCCTTGACCCAGCCCTTTACCTTGCCGTTAAACATACCTTTGACCCTGCTGTTGAATTTACCCTTGACCTTGTTCTTGACCTTGCTATTTTGCCTGTACTTGACGGTGCTATTGATCCAGCCCTTAGTCTTGCCCACGACATTCTTCTTATCCCTCTTGTTGAACCTGAATTAATGCAAGCACTGCAAGAACTTAAGAAACAGCTACCTCAGCCAGATGGTGACAAGGAAATATTTAGGCAATGGTGGCAAGCTAACGGACAAGTTTGGACTAGCGAATTAAGAAAAATCATTATTTCCTATCGCAATATAGGTCACGATTGGCAATTTAGCGAACAGCAGAAGTCATTGCTGAGGAAGTATTACGATGCTAATAAATTGCTGGTATATTGCCTCAATAGCGGTTGTAATGTATCTCCTGCTGTGCGGCAGGAAATTGAGGAGACATTGCTGTTGCCGGTCGCAAATATCCAAAAAACTGGTGACAAGTGCGATCGAGTTTAATTGCTCCCCATCGCCCTCCCCTTCGCCTTTACACGGAGAGAGCCAGTAGAAATGATATAATGGCTAAAAGTTATTAGAAGTAAAGCGCATGAACATTACTCTAAAACCTGACCATAATAAATTTATTGAAGCGCAAGTCAAAAGTGGCAAATATTCTTCGGTGGATGAGGTAATTGCTGCGGCGTTGGAACTACTCGCAGACAGAAGCGATCGGCAACAGAGCGATCGTTATCAAGAATGGGTCGATGAAACTCGTCCAAAAGTATCGGCAGGACTAGCTCAGCTTGAACGCGGCGAAGGAATTGATGGGGAGATAGTTATAGCTAGATTGCGGGAAAAATTTCGCAAAATGCGGGAAAATCAACAATGAGCCGCTACATTATTTCCCCTGAAGCCAGTCGCGATCTCAATGAAATTACCGATTACTTTACAACTAGGAATGTAGAAGCAGGTGAACAATTTGTTGAAGACTTTGATAAAAAGTGTCGTAATTTAGTTCAGTTCCCCAATATAGGGCGCAGTTACGAGGAACTAGCTCCTTCTGTGCGGGGAATTCCTATCAGGGGTTACATAATTCTTTATCGGGCGCTGGACAACTTAATTGAAATTGTTCGGATCGTGAGGGGAGAACGGGATTTACCTTCTCTATTTTCTGATGAGGACGAGTGAAATTGCTGGTATATTGCCTCAATAGCGGTTGTAATGTATCTCCTGCTGTGCGGCAGGAAATTGAGGAGACATTGCTGTTGCCGATCGCAAATATCAAAAAAACTGGTGACAAGTGCGATCGCCCGCTCTAATTCCACTCGCTACCTACTCCGATATCAAGATGCGATCGCCCCACAATTCGTCATTCAAAGCCGGGGAAGTGTCAAAGGATCTATCCACCTTTAAAAACTGGAAAAAACAGCAAAAAGCCCCCTTTTTTAGGGAGCTTAGCAACTTCCGTTATTGCTCAAAACAGAAACCTTACTGCGCCTTTGGCAATGACTTTTGAGGGGTTGCTACACCAACTTTGGGAATATCCACGATCGGTGCGTTCACCCCAAGCATCAAATCGTTCGGATTAACAATCTCCACCAGAGGCTCGTTCAAAGCCACAATCAAACCGTCAGATTCAGCAGGAACGGGCGATCGAGCAAACTGGGGAGCAAACAATTGGCGGCCGCCACCGACAGCAGACACCACCGCAATCAACAAAGCTGCGATTGCCCCTCCACGCCAAACCAAATTTCGTTTCGTCTTGCGTTCCACCCGCTGCAAAACCTTCGTCGCCAACTCCTGTGCAGATTGTTCCGCAGGAGGCACCGGCATTGTCTGAAAACTATGCTGCATCATCAGCAGTCGCGAGTACAAACGCTTTGTAGTGGGGTCATTTGTCAGCCAGTCCTCCACTTGCCGGCGTTCTGCCGCCGTCACTTCGCCGTCGAGGTAGGCACTCAGCAATTCAAAGCGATCGCGCATCATAGTAGTTACATTCCCCTGGGGATAATTTTTGTTAGCTTGAGTTTCAGCGAGTGAATCCCCGAGATCTTGCTGATTCTGATTTTTATCCGATTCAAAGTTATAATTCATATTTCAAAATTGCTTTAATTTGGGGAAGGACGCAGTTGCGATTAGAATGATTTACTGCTTTTTTATATTTTAAAATAGAAGTTTTGATGTGACAGCAAACATCACCAAATCTTCTTGACCCGCCTCTAATAAAAACACTCTTGCTAATTACCATCGAGATATTTTTGCAATTCCAACTGCAATCTTTGGCGAGCTCTAGCAATTCTCGACTTGACAGTTCCCAGAGAAACTCCAGTCATTTCGGCTATTTCCTCATAGGCTAAACCTTCTATTTCTCTCAAAACAATTGTCGTGCGGAATACTTCCGGCAAATCTGCGATCGCCACCCGCAACTGATCGTAAAATTCTCTAGTCGTCAAATCTTCATCAGGCCCCGGACTGTCGGCTGCAATTTCCCAATCAATCTCCCCATCTTCCAGAGTACGGGGTACGTCCAGAGAAAGCGGAGTTCGCACCCGCTTGCGCTTCCGCAACTCATCGTAAAACAAATTAGTGGCGATGCGACTCAGCCAGCCCCGAAATTTAACAGGCTCTTGCAAGCGGTTAATATTGCGGTAGACTCGAATCCAGACTTCCTGAGCCAAGTCGGCTCGATCCTGCCAGTCAGGGGCCAAGTGATAGAGAACCCTGTCTACGTGGGACTGATACCGCTTCAACAGTTCTGAAAAGGCATTGCTTTCAGGTCGATTTCCTTCCTGACACCGCAACACCAAGTCATAATTAGAGAGTTTTTCGGCTGGCAATTGCACTCTTTGAACGGTCGCCACAACCGCAGACCAGGACACGGAAATAAAGTCGCTCATCGGTGGAATTGGCTCATCGAACATTCCACAGTTTTTGACGCTTGCAGATCGTAACAAGTTCCCCTGTTCAATCTAAAAATCTTAAATCTCAAATCTAAAATCCCTTGACTAATGCCCGACAACCTCGCACGCTCCAATACTAACCCAACTGCTAGAACCGTCGGCCCAATGTTCCTTTTTCCAAATCGGTACATTGTGTTTGAGCGTATCTATCGCGTACTGGCAAGCTGCAAAGGCCGAGTCCCGGTGGGGACAGCCAACTGCCACCAGTACGCTGATTTCGCCCACCTGCAAGTGTCCCACGCGGTGGTGAATGGCGACTCGATTCACATCAGCCCACTGGCGGCGGATTTCAGTAGCGATTTGCTGGAATACTCGCACTGCCATCGGTTCGTAGGCTTGATATTCTAGGGAAACTACAGCTTGACCGTCAGTTTGGTTGCGGACTGTACCGCTCATCATTACCACGGCTCCGTTCGCGGGGTCATCTGCCAAAGCGTATATTTCCTCTACAGACAACGGCGCTATCGTAATGGCGAAGCTGTCTGATTCATGGCATTGAGGAATTGTGCCGATCGAAAGTGCAGCGAAGGAGTTCATTGCCAAAGAAGTGTTGCTCGATAAGTTAATCGATCTTGACACAAATCAAGTCGCCATGGATTTGTCTTGTATTCTTTTCGGGGAAACAGGGAGACCAATCTCGATCCAAATCTCGTAGCACGGGGGAGGGCCCGACGCCATAGCCCCGAACTTCTGTAGGAGTGCGATCGGCTACAATATGACTCACCAAAACCAAATTAAGACCGTGCTTGAAGACGAGCCGGATGCTTTTTTTATCTAATTAACTGCCGATCTTGCTGTAGCAACTCAATAAATAAGCACAACAATAAGTAGTGTCATTTGCAACTCAGTACAAGCAATTTCCCACCCCAATCGATAACTTCGTTCCCTTTTGAATGACACAGTTAAGTTTAATTCTGCCCTCCTACTTAATCCGCGTCGCCCAAATCTTTAGCAGCAGATGTAAACTTTATTTATTTTTTTGTTCCGGAAAGCTACTTAGATGACATGATATACCTGTGCAGGGTTCAGGCAAATTCGCGGATACTCGGCAACACCAAGACCGTAACGCCTTGATGCGCCTTTTCTAAAACATAAGTTAATAGTTTGGGCTGTTAATTGAGGTTTCGACCTGAGTCTGCACCAAAAAAGGTTAACAACAATCACGAGGAAACTATGGAAGCACTAGCATTGAGCCACTCTTTTGTTGCTTATGAATCTCCAGAGTCCGAACTCCAAGTCAAGTCGTTAGACCAACTGGGCTTGAAAATTCCTAATTCTGCATGGATAGGCGTTGCAGGTCTGGCAGTAGCCCTATCTGTTCTGGGTACCCCCGGTGAAGCGCAGGCAGCAAGTTGCTACAAACGCTGTGGCCATCGCAGCCATCACAGCCATCACAGCTACGCCAAAGTTGTCACGAATGGCGGCCGACTGAATATCCGCAACCGCCCCACTAGCTGTTCTCATGTAATCGGCAAGTTATATTATGGAGACCACATCAAATTGACCGGCCGTTACAGAAACGGCTGGGCCCAACTCAAAGGCGGCGGCTGGGTGTCTACTTCCTGGCTTTCCTAACTCTTAACTAGATCGCTTTACATTTCTAGAAAGAGTTTTAATCGTTACCCGGCCATACTGGGTAACGATTATTGTAAAGAGGCGATCGATCCTGAAAATAATCGAATATCCGAAATTCATGACTAACGACTAACAGCCTAAACTTTACCGCCGCCGATCAGATAAAGTAATGCCATGCGCACCGCCACGCCGCTGGTAACTTGCTGAGAAATCAGGCTAAACTGGGCATCGTCCATCAAATCCGAACTAATTTCCACGCCGCGGTTAACCGGGCCCGGGTGCAACACCTTCACGTCCTGCTTGCAGAGTTTGAGCCGATCGCGCGTAATCCCGTACAAAGAATGGTACTCTCGTAAACTCGGCAGCAAATGGTCGCTCATCCGTTCCTTTTGCAGCCGCAAAGTCATCACAAAATCAGCATCGGCCAAAGCAGGTTCAAGCTGCCAGTGCAAAAATAATTTCCCTTCCCTACCATCGCCACACTCAGCAAACAACAGCGGCAGCAAAGTTGGCGGCCCGGCCAAATGAACCTCTGCCCCAGAAGCCGTTAGACTCCAAATATTAGACCTAGCCACCCGCGAATGCAAGATATCCCCCACCACAGCAATTTTTTTGCCCGCTAACAGTTCCAGCCGCGGACGTTCGGTATCTAACAGAGAACAAATAGTAAATAAGTCTAGCAAACCTTGCGACGGGTGTTCGTGCTGACCGTCTCCAGCATTGAGAACGCTGACTCTCGAACCCAAGCGATCCATTTCCGAAGCAATCGTGCTGGGAACTCCAGCTTGTTCGTGCCGGATCACCATCAAATCCGTTCCCATCGCCAGATAAGTCTTAGCCGTATCCAGAATAGTCTCCCCTTTGGTCAGAGAAGAACTTCCCGGGGTAAAATTTAGCGTATCCGCCGACAGACGCTTCGCCGCCAACTCAAAACTATTGCGAGTCCGGGTAGAAGGTTCAAAAAACAAATTCGCGACCACTTGACCCTGCAGGGCCGGCACTTTCTTCGTGCGGCGGCCGAGCACCTCCCGAAAACTGGCTGCTGTTTGCAGCACCGTATCGTATTCGTCCGAGGTAAAATCAGCCAGAGTGAGAATGTGTCGCCTTGTCCAAGTCATACAATTTTAGATTTTAGATTTTAGATTTTAGATTGACTCAATCAGGACGGACGATGGGTTTGGAACTTGCTTGTACGCCCGCTCTGCTGTCGCCTTTGAATCTTCGATCGACATTTAGGGATTGCGATCAACAGTATCCAACAATTTTCGATCGCTTTTGCGGTCAGTAGAGTTATAATCAGCTTATGTAGCTATGACCCACTCTCACAGCGAACCCAGCGTCGAAGGTGAAACAGGTGCGGTTTACCCGCAGGAAAGCGGAAATTAGGCTGTAGCAGCGAAAAAGCATTAGTTGCAGTTTCTCGCAGGCAAACTCAGCCTTGTCAAAAACAAGCCTTCGGCAGCCCTTGCATCTGCCACTATGTGGAAAAAGTCGAGGAGGCAAACCTCCCATTGCCGATCGACAGCATATAGCGGGACATTCTAAAGATGATTAATTCTTTGAAGTCGGTCTTGACTCTTCAGTCCTGCTTATAGCCCCTTGTCAAAACGAACTATGTTAAGATACAAGTTGAATATGTAGCTTCCCGACAAAAATCTACACGTATCTTGGCGAGACTGTTCTTGGCGAAACTGCGGTAAAAAGTGTGAGCTGGGAAGTGGTAATTACACAAGATTTAAACAATTCAAGAGGTATTATGAGCCAGCAGGTTATACAGCCGATGGTTAAGTTCCAGCGTCAGGTGCATTCTCTCGTCACGTCTGACATTATCAAACCGACAGACAGCATTTGGAAAATTGCTCTGCTTTACGGCGACGAATGGCCTTACTGGAAACAGCAACTCCTAGAGTTTGATTTTTCTATGCAAGACCCCGTGAGCGAGTTGATAGCTGTAGAAGCTTGGGACGAGGAATAACAGAGGAGACGGAGGACTTGGGTGTCGGATAGAAATTCCGAGGCAATTGGGTAAATTTTATCAATAAATTTCCGTTGCTACCTTCTTCCCTCTTCACTCTTCCCTCTTCCCTTTGCCGTCTTCCTCATGACTTTTGACTTCTAACTTCTAAGTTCTAACTTCTGTTAAAGCGAAGCTGCTAAAGCTCGAGCTAATTGTTGAGCAGTTTGAAAGCGATCCCCAGGCTTAGCTGCGGTAGTTCGCAAAATGGTCTCCCGCAGCTTCGGGGCGATCGTCGGAATATTTTCGAGCTTAAACCCGTAACCTCGAGCTATTTTCCCGTAAAACTTTTGAGGGCTTTGGGCCGTCAGCAAAAAAATCAAAGTAGGCCCAATAGCATATAAATCCGACTGAGGGAGAGGCTGTCCCCGGTCTTGTTCTGGTGCGGTGTAGCCTTCAACGCCGATGCGAGTCCCCGGAGGAGTGCCGATTTCTTTAACGGCACCAAAATCCAGCAGTGTAATGCCATTGTCCCGGTGGCGCACCAACAAATTAGCAGGTTTAATATCCCGGTGGACGATCGGGGGTTTTTGAGAGTGAATGTAGTCCAAAACTTGACAGGTTTGGATCATCCACTCTATTGCTTGTTGGGGAGCAACAGGCCCGCGGTTGTAGATGCGTTTTTCTAAATCCTCGCCGTGGAGCATTTCCATCACCAAGTATTTTTTGCCCCCTTCCACAAAAAAGTCAAAAAACTGAGGAATTCCCGGATGGTGGAGGGCCTTGAGAGTTTTAGCTTCACGTTCAAACAGTTCTTGAGCTTTGGCGATTTGAGCCATATCAGCATTCATTTCCTTGAGGACTACCAGAGATGCTGCGGGGGCACTTCCGGGTTGTTGAGCTTTCGCTTGCTCTCGATCCCAAGCTAAAGTCGTTGTCCCCATACCGCCCTGGCCCAAAGTTCTCAACACTTGGTAGTGACGGACTGTGCGATCGACTTTAATCGGTTCGCCGCAGTGGATGCAGAATAAATTCCCCGGCGGGTTTCCCGCGTGGGTACACCTCGGTGCCACGAGATTGACGTTGGGGTTCGCCTCAATCTTGCCGCCGAGTTCAATCGTAATAACTTGGAAATGCAGAATTGGGCCGCCCCGCGCCAACTGGATCAGAGCACCGTCGGATATCCAACCCTGAGACATGAGAATACCATTAACCAAAGTGCCATTTGTCCCGGAATTGACTAAGTACCACTGACTGGAATTCACGCTATTAACTCTTTGGAGTTCCAGATGCTGCCGCGACACTAGAGCATTGGGGATCACAACGTGATTTTCAGGAGACCGGCCGATGCGAATAATGGATTCGCTCTCGAAACTCCACTGTTGCAGGGGGTTCTGTTTTTCGGGATCTAAAAGAGTCAGCAGCATTTTCGATTGATATGATTAATCTCCATGATTACGCAGTGGCGGGCGATCGGGAATTTATAGGTTTAGAGCATGGGGCATAAAGCAATTAAAATTTAAATATTAAGAATAAAAAATTAAGAATTAATAAGCGATCGGGAGTTTTAGTTTTTAATTTGTAATTCTTCAATAGTCCGGACTGTTTGGAGTTCCTAGTCTGAAACCCTTGATTTTCCGTTGGCAGATCCTGTGCCTCGCCAAGCGTTGCCCTCCGAGAGGATCGCCCTGAAACCCTTATTTTTACCGTGGAAAATCAAAAACTTTCCGAAGTGTTGATTCTTAACAATAAGCAACTCACAACAAACGCGGTTATTCCCCCATTGGTGTCAGCCGTTAGTTTCATCAAATCTTTATAATATCCTGATTTTTATTAAAGATTGTGTAAGATTTTAGTCTAGTTTTTTTTTATTTATTTATTTATCTGTAAAATTACTGATAAGTCCAGGGACTTTAAAAGTCAAAACGATCGATCTAACAGTTTAAAACACAAAGAATATGTTCACAATGGCTAAACTTTTGCGTAAATTTTCTATGGCTGCGACCGTCACTGTTGTAGGATTGGTCTTGACTGGGGTCAAATCAGCACAGGCTGCCTCACTTAATTTTAGTTTAAGTTTTTTTGACTCGACTGACTCTCTAGTAGGCGAAGGAGCCTTCAGCTATGATGAATCGACTCCTTATCAAGATACTATTTTGTCTAACTTCGCATTCCCGCCCCTAGAAATTAAAGCTACAAATCAATGGTTTGCGCTCACAAGCTTTTCTGCAACCATATTGGGGAAGTCGTGGAATTTGTCTCAAGCCAGCAGAACAGTGAACAGGGGTGAATTGCTTTCTCCTTTGCTGTGGGCGCCCCTCGATCCCATCAAAACACGAGTTGTCTATGATGCTTATTCGGGCCCTAATATTATCCCTAGATTAACAGGGCAATGGGCTTTTGGTAATAATCGCACTTTGCCTTTGCCATCTTTGGGAATATTTAGCAATAGTTCGGGTACAGAGGGAAACAGAATGAGTTGGATACAATCAGCTTACGGGCAATCCAACGGAAAATCTACAAACGGCGGATATGTGATGGCACAAGAAGTCAAACCATCCCCTGAAAACTCAGAGGCTGTTCCCGAACCTGCAACAATTGCAGGTTTAACTCTGGCGGCCGCTGGCTTGGGGGCGGCCAAGAGAAGGTTTGCAGCATCCAAATTCTAAAATCGAAATGCGCCTACCTGCGCCCGAATGATAATTGCCGTGATATTGTCGTGACCGTTGCGTTTGTTGCCCAGTTCAATCAACTGGGCAACTCCCTGGTCGAGATCGGCTTGAGGATTAAACAGGGGTTCGAGAGTGTTCTGCCAGTGAGTTTCCAACAAATCATTATCTGTCAGACCGTCGGAAGCCAAAATCAATAAAGTATCTTCGCACAAGTCTAAAAACTGCACGTCAGGCTTGAGAAAATTACTGTCTCGCGGGCCGATGGCTTGAGTTAGTTGATAGGCGTCGGGACGGGCATAAGCAGTTTCCGGGTCAACCCCGCGCTTAATTTCGCGCTGCCCTACTTCGTGGTCTGAGGTGACTTTTTCTAGGGTTTGTCCCTTTCTCAGTCGGTAGAGGCGGCTGTCGCCGACGTGGGCAACGGCGAATTGGGTGTCTTGAACTAAGACTGCGACTAGAGTTGTACCCATGCGGGCGCTGCCGGAGCGTCCGTCTTTTTGATTAATTTCAAAGATGGCTTTGTTGGCTAGCAGCACTCCCTCGCGGATGGTGTCTGCAGGAGGTAGTTGATTTTCCCAAGTGCTTTGAAAGAATTCTCTGAGGGTTTCAGCGGCTAGTTGACTGGCTACTTCTCCCCTGTCGTGTCCGCCCATGCCGTCGCAGAGAATGTAAAGCCCTTTGGTTTGAAAGATGCGACCGAAGGAGCTTTCGAGTTTGTTTAGCTGAGTCCAGATGCTGAAGAAGTCTTCGTTGTGGTCGCGCGTGCGGCCGACATCGGTGAGGCCTGCGTCTTCTAAGCTGTAAATCTGGACTGGCATGGGCTGGGTTAAGACCTCGCCAACGTCGGGGAGGGACTCGTCTGGGCCGTAATGCTCGCGCTCCGGGGTTGAGGTTGGTGAAGGTGCGGGCTGGAGTTCGAGGGGAACCGTTTCTAGGCGCGATCGCAATTCTTCGATTGTGTTAATCTCGCCTCTGTACATTTGTTGCAGCAGTTCGAGCAATGCGCCAAAGTGAGTGCGATGATGATCGGACTGGCTAAATATCACCTGCCACAGTTGCCCCAAATCTACCAGTTGCAGGTTTGAGCCGGCGGGTTCGGGATAGAGGTATTGCAGCCGCAAAGAAGCTAAGGAAAAGGAAGAGTCGGGGTTGACTCGCAAATTTGTCAGTTCCAACAAGCTTTGCCGACAGCGCCAGGGTTCTAGGGCAGCCCACAGTTCTGTCATTTCGTGCAGCCAGTATAAAATTTGCTGGGTGGAAGTTTCGGGTTGACTCCACCGTTCTACCAGCAGCGGCCATTGGGAGCAGTCTTCTAACAGCAGCACTGCCTGTTCGTTGTCTGACCAACTATCGTGAATTACTGGCAGGTTTTGAGAGAATTGCCACCGGAGTGCCAAATAAGGTTCAGCTATGCCTTGGCAAAGCTCTGCTAAGGCGGAATTGGTCGAATTTTCTCCGCGTTGGATGGCGGCGGTGTAGGGGGAGGTTCGTTTGGCGACGCTGGCCGAGTTGGCTGCTAGCATGGCTTTGAGGGGTGACATTTCCAGCGGCTGACAGTCCAATACTCTTACTGTTACTGTGTCTGAGCGTTTTCTCGGCGGCACGGTTTCTAGGAGTTGGTAGCGCTGCTGGGTGTCTAAATAAGCTCCTGCTGGCTGGGAAGGGATGACATATTCTGAATTGGGGACTGGGAATTCTGGAGATTGACGGGAGATCTCAGCTATGTTGGGGCTGTCGGAGTCCTCTGTTGCTTCCTGGATTTGTTTAGGCTGTGGTGCGGTTGTAAAATTGCGTTCAGATGGGGTTATTTCGCCCTCTGGTACTGTAGTAGAGCTTTTTTCGGTTGTTTGAAAGGAGGCTGGTGCGATCGCCCCCACGGCGGCCACAGCGTCTGTTTCTCTGCTGCTGAATTCGCCGTCGCTTGGCTGTGGAGAAGTTGGTGCGACTGCTGTTGGGGGTTCGGCTGGGGTGGTTATGTCTGTTTTAATCGCGTCTGTGATTGGTTCAGGAGAGTTTTGGGGCGATGCGATTTCTGGAACTGTGTCTGGTTTTTGCGGAAACTCGGCTGGGGGTAGGGTTGACTCGTCTGGCTCGACTGGTGGAAAATTCGATCGACCGCAGATAATGGCCCGCCACACTTGACCTGTTGCGACGCCGCAATTCTGACATAATGCGGCGCTAAAAGCGACTTGGGCACCGCATTCGTGGCAAGGTTTGTAAATTAGGGAATTTCCGCATTGTTGACAAAACTTGTTTGGATTGGGATTTTCAAATTGGCACCGGGGACACAGAAGCATAGGGGTTTTAAATTGGAGATGGGCGATCGAGTTTGGCGGTGGGGATTTTTGGGTTGTGGCCTGTGAGTTAGGAGTTATGAGTTTTGGGTCAGACTCGCAATGGATAACTCCCATTGCCCTATGCCTTATTTTATCGGGATGAATTCAGAAGTAAGATATTTCTTAGAACTGAGATGTTGCATCCGTGTCAGGAATAGGCCTCTTAAGCCAGATACACAAAAACCTCTCTCGCTTCAGATCCCAAAAAGCCCGCCCCACAGGCGCGAGCGCAGGCCCCACAAGAAAAGTTATCTCATGAGTGGAACACGCATCCTGCCTATGCTTAACAATGGTGGCAGATATCAGTTAGAAAAGATTTGCTGTAGAATCTTCTTGGAAAACGGTCTCTCGGGCGATCGATTGAATGGTGGACAGGGGTACTTCACAGAAATATTTCCGCCGGAATTGTTCTTCGGAGACTGCTGCTAGGAATTGCGCTGCCAAACGCGTGGCAATCGGGGAATTTGGCACTGAGAATGGAATGGATTGACTATCTAATAAGGGTTTGGGGATTTGATCGGGCGCGTCTTCCTGCAGTGCGGTTTCGGGTTGTCTGGCGATGTGGAAAGCTCGATCGCGATAATTGATTTTGAAACCGAGATATGTCAGGGTTTTGAACCCCAGTTGCAGGGAGGTGTCGCTGATGCCGAGTTTTTGGCGGAGTTGCTGTCTGGTGACGGGTTTTTTGGTGCGGCTGAGGTATTTGGCGATGCCGATTAGCTGTTGGCAGATTTGCTGTGGGGGTACGAGTGGAGGTAATGTGTAGGCGATCGCGAGTTTTTTCTGAGTGTGCTGTGCTTGCCGAAACCAGATCCGCAGTTCGTCCCAGCTTGCGGGGCATTCTTTGAGGACGATCGAGTTTTCGCCATCGACCTTTTCGGAATTGTAAACTAGATTGTCGATCGGCATTTGAGATTCTAAGTTTGTGCTAGTGCCTAATAACTCTTCATCGTTATTTCTATTGCGCCAGTCTACAATCCAATCTATTTTATTGGGCGAATTTATTTGGTTTTCTTCCGTGCGTTCTTGCACTGATACGAGGCGCACTTCATACCGCGATTTGTAAGTATTAAAATCGAGTTCAACGGTGACATCGCAGCGGCCTTGGGGAACTTCGTTTTGATTGTGTCCCCACCAAATGCCGGGAAATCCCATATCGGTAGATTCATCCCTAATTGTAAATTCTGTTTTAAGATATTCTACTTTTTGCCCTTTCAAATCCTTAATTTTTTGATTCCAGAGATTTTCAAACCAGCAGTTTTCAATCAGCAATTTGGGGACGGGGTTGCCCATGCCGCAGGGTTCGAGCAATTTTAGTTCTTGAAATAAGTCCTTACCTAATTCGGACACAGTAATTTTTAGGTCCGCTTGAACGGGGGCGGCTGTTAAACTATCTGTACTGTATTGTTGCCGCAGTTGCTGATTTACCGCATCGGTAAATAGGGGGATATTGTCAACGGGGAGACTCAATCCGGCGGCGAAGGGATGACCGCCAAATCTGTGCAATAAATGCGCTTGGTCTTTGACTAATTGATAAAGGTCGATTTGATTGGCGGAACGGGCTGAACCCCTGGCAATTTTGGATGGGGAAAGTGTTGGTGATTCTGAATCTAAGAAGGAGGTAAATTGGATTTCCGGGGAATTTTCATTAATTTTTTCGCTTCCTTCTGTGCTGAATAAAATCACGGGGCGGCCGTATTCTTGGGCGATTTGTCCCGCTACTAATCCTAATACACCTACGGGCCATTGCGGATCGCTGAGGACGATGACGCTAGTAGTTGAGAGGTCGAGTTTGGCTAATTTATTGGCGGCATCTTTGGCAACATCTTTTTGTAAAGATTTACGCCGGGAGTTGGCAATTTCGGTTAAATTTGCTAGTTCTTCGCAACGTTTTTTGTCGCGGCTGGTGAGGAGTTCTACGCAGAAGCTGGCGTCACCTTGAATGCGGCTGACGGCGTTGATTCGGGGGCCGAGGCCGAAGGAAATGTCGGTTGGGCGATCGCCCGATCTTTTGCACAGTTCGAGCAATTTTGCAACTCCTGGGCGGGTGGCATTGGCGATTTGTTTTTGCAGTTGTTGGATGCCGATTTGTGCTAGGTAGCGGCTGTCTCCTGTAAGTTGGACTAAATCCGCAATTAAGCCGATCGCTACTAATTCTAATAAATCTGTGAGCGGGCGCTGCGGAATATCCGGTAATGTGTGATACAAGGCTTCAACTAATTTGTAAGCTACTCCAACTCCTGAGAGGTTAAATAGTTGGTGGTTTGGGGGAAAGTAGCGGGGATTGATAATGGCTGTAGCTGGCGGGCGATTGTCAGGTAATGTATGATGGTCGGTAATAATTGTATCGATGTTTAAGCTAGTCGCATATTCGATTTCAGCGATGTTTGTACTTCCGGTATCACAGGTAATAATTAAGCTAATTCCAGATTGGGCTAAGGCATCTATTCCCGCGATATTGAGTCCATGAGATTCGGTTAAGCGGTTGGGAATGTAATAAATTAGTTGGTCATTTTGAGCAAAAAATTCTCCCAGTCCGTCCCAAAGTACGGATGTTGAGGTAATGCCGTCGGCGTCGAAGTCTCCCCAAATCGCGACTTTTTCGGCGCTGTTTCGTGCTTGCTGGATTCTTTCTATCGCCCAGGTCATTTCTAGTCCGAATTCAAAGGGACTTGCTGGTTGATAAAGTTTGGGATTTAAGAAACCGGGTATTTGTTCGGGATTTTGAATTCCTCTATACCACAGAAGTGCGGCGGCATAGTTTCCGGGGAGTTCTGGTGCATGGTTTCTGACAGCTTGGATCAGCCAAGCTGGGGGCTGGGATAGGGGTTGAGTTGGCAAATTTTGAAGTAGTTCTGTCATAAGTTATTTCATTAATTCCTGTAGGGGCGGGTTCACCAACAATCTTTCATTCACATCCACAATATCTATAAACCCGCCCCCACTGGGCGACTAATAGTTGGCATAGTAAAAGATTTGAATTAAATAGACATTTCCTCAATTATAGCAAGATTTGGTAGCCAATTTGCGGGAGTTTCTGCGAGAAGATATGGTGAGAAAGTTTTTGTGTCTGGTGTGCGGTTGCAGCGAGTGGCAAATTGACAGGAATCGCACAAATTGGAACTAATTTCTACTTGAGGTAAGAATTCGCCGCCTTCGGTATAGCGCTCTCGCCACTCGGTTAGCTGGTGCAATAGGTGGGTTAAATCTTGTTTTGTGCGATCGTGTTCTGTTTGGTTGTAAGAAAATGTGAGTTTTTGCGGCGGTTCTTCTCCTTGCAATTGTACAAACCAGTATGTCATGGAAACTTGTTCGGGGGAATAGTCGCTGGTTTCTACTAAGACGTATAAATAGAGGCGAGTTTGCCAACTTTCGGCTATCCATTTTGATTTTTGAGGGCGGGGATAGGTTTTCCAGTCGAGAATTTGGGCGACGTTTGGTTCGGCTATTAGCAAGTCATAGATAACGGTGAATAGGTAGTCTTGGAAAATTAGGGTGCGGGGGTGTTCGGCTTGGCGGAAAATTCGATCGCTATTTTCTGATTCGGCGAAGAGTTCGGGTGCGGTGTTGATAAATGCTGCCACGCAGCGTCCCAGTTCGGGGTCTTGTTGGATGATAAATTCAATGGGAAGTCCGAGTTCTCGCTGTTGCATCAATAGGTGAAAGTGGCTTCCCCATGTGAGTTTTTCTTTGTGTTCTGGGGAGCCGGTGGTGGCGAGTAGTTCGAGGTAGCTGTGTTGGAATTTGCGGGGGCATTCTTCGAGGATTTTGAGTTGGGTTTGGGAGAGTCGGAGCATTTTTGGCGTGTGATGTTGTTGGTTTTTGGTAGGGTTTTGTTAGAGTGGTGGGTGGAAGGGCGATATGGCTTACAGCCAAAATTGTTTATCCCCATCCAATGCACCTGGAGAAATACCTTGTAACCGCCGATAAGCGATGCGGTCAGAACCATATAAGGGAACGGGTAAACGTGGCTCTTTAAGTGCTCCATGATGCAATAAAGTAAGTTTAAGTGTTGTTTCTACTAAACTTTCAATTGATACTTCCTGTCCTTCATCAGGAATAACCTTCAAACGTAAGGGGTAAGGCAGACCCATCTTCTCATTCTTTACTTCTGTGGTCACCAAAATCACTTCATATGCAGATAGTCGAAGTGCTAGACCTTTTGTGGGTGCTTTTAAAGCTAACTGAGCAAAGTTGTAAAGTCGGGGAACTTGAGACTTGATACATTCCACCAAAATAAAATTAGAGCTAATTGCTTTTGCTCGTTCGCGTAAATACTTGACTTCGTTACCACAAAAATGTCCATCGCGGTAAATTAGTACAGTTTTTCCAGTTAGGTCAGCAGCCGGAAGAAACCTCTCTAGTGTTCGTTTATCGATTTCTTCACCCTGTGTCAAAGCATCATCTAGCCTATAGCGAATAAATTTTCCTTGCCGATCGTAAAGACGCACACTTGCACAAACATTCAAGCTTCCGCTTCCCTTCTTTTTGGGAGTTCTGGAAATATCCAATCCGATGAAATAATCAGCAATCTCTAAAGGTTCAGCTAGAATAAATGGCAAGTTTCCCAGCTTTGCTAAAATCCCTGGAATGACTTGATTGAGAATATTTCCGTGATTTTTAGTATCTTGTACTGTGTCTTCATAAATCACTTGGCTTGCTTTTCCGTGTCGGAGTAACTGCGAAGAAATAAACGCATAAAAACTGCCGTCTTCGCTATTGTCGGTATTGCGATCGCTCTGAGGTAAAAAAGTCAAAACAATATCTGCGGGAATCACCATTAGTTCATCTATTAGTTCATCTATAGCTTGTTCCAATCTAACTTTAGCCTCAGCCTTACTCAAGCCGTCTATCGAAACTATCTTAATTCTACTCTCATCAATCTTTTTGGTATTCTTGTCAATCAAACTGAGGCTTTCAAACTTATACTGTTTGAGACGTTTCCGAACTTCTTCTAAAAAAGAGGAGCTTACTTTAAAATTCCCCACTTTTAAAACTGAAATGCGAATCGCTCTTGATATATCACTATACTCATCGTGACGGCGATAAACACCACCTTTAGAGAGTCCTTTCAAAACTTCACCTCTCTTACCAATGAATTTATTACCAAATTCCAAAAGTGTTTCTTCAAGCTTGAACTGAATTGGTAGGAATAAGGACTGGTAATCACGGCTGTTGATACACTTAGCTCCTAAATTGAGTCCATAGGTATTTAAAACATTTTCTGCTTTTTGCTTGTATGAAGTTAAGCATTTTTGTCGCTCTTGATAGGGAATTTTTGTTTCCTTGAGTAAGTCTCCGTATTTTACATCAAAGCGATCGGCGGTTTCCTCTGTGACACAGGGACGCAAAGCAGACATTGGATACTGATACTCAGTTGGATTTTTGCTAAACTGGACTGCAACAACAACTTGATCGTCTGGTGCTTCTTCAAGTTTTAGTTTGCTCTGTGCACCTGTTGCTTTATCGATGAGGTATTGTCTGCGTCCTCCTTCTCCAATCGGGCCTACAATAGCAGTAATTGTAGCAAAACTATTCTTTTCAATATCTCTAACTTTCAAACCTATTAAAAGTTCTTTCGGTTTGTTCCTATATGGATGATTTTCGTAAAATTCATCCAAGGTAGTTTGGTAAACGAAGTAGCTGTGAGGTGTTAAAACTAAAGCTGGATATTCACCATCTTGCAATTCAATAGTTTCTGCCCAAAAATTAGCTTCACGCTTGACTTCAACATGATTTTCAGACCAAACAGTATCAGATGATGAGAACTCTGAACTTATTTTCAAAATTCTCACAGCTAATTGAGCAAGGATAGGAGCTGTTACCTGCGGTTCGCGTACCCATTGGATAGAGTAGGATCGATCGCCAATATCTTCTCTCAACTCCTCTTCTATTTCTACCAGTGCCTCTCGCCACTTTTCTTTGCTAGGCATAGGTTGATTAGGTTGACCTAAAACCCAAAAATATTTGTCTTCCCAGATCGCAACTAGCTCATGAGGAAATTCTTGATTAGTAAACTTTTGGCAAAAACGCCAGCTAAATCGGTTGCCAATTTTGCGATCTACTTCTGGAGTCAGTCGAAAGCTGATTAAATTGCCCTGTGAAATCATGAGCGGGAAAATCTCGCTCAAAAAATATGTCGCAGAAGGAGAGACTTGTGGAGGAATATGAATATGAGCAGTCATGCGGCAACCTCTAATATTACAGAAGAAAATTCACAAATGGAGTTAAAGGGACAGTAAGAACAGTTTGAACCAGGATTAGGTGGAAAAATTATGTCGAACTCAGCCGGATAGTCGCGGTAACGCTTCAAATCTTTTTGATGTCGTTGAGCAATTAGCGACATCTCTATTTGGAAAGCTTGTAGTGTATCAGCCGTTGCCCTGAGTGGGTCAGACTGCTTGCCTGTTTCCAAATTATAAAATGAGGCGATAGCTGGCTGAGATGGATAAAGATAACTGGCTGCTAGCAAGTAAAGGTATGCCTGTCGCCGATCGAATTCAGATTTACCCGTTTTGAAATCTAAAATATGTATGGTTCCATCGGGTTCGGCAAAAATGCAGTCTATCGCCGCAAAGAAATTAAACAGATAATTCCCCTGCTTCATAATAATTGGTTTGGGAAATCCCTCATCACCTCGGTTCAGTTTAATGATGTTCTTGCCTAAAAGAATCGGGTGCTGGTGGTAATTGCTCAGGATGAGAATTACTCGTTCCTGAACAGGAGTTGACTCTTGGCTTAATTGCAGAATTTCTGCAACTTGCTCTACAGCATCTTTGCGGGAGAATAGTTTAGGGTTTTGATGAAATTCATAAACTCCTTGCTGTGCAAGTATTCCAATTCGTTGAGGCGTGTTGTCTAAATCTTTAACTGCTGCGACTCCAGGTTCTCGCTGTCGTGCCCTAGCAAAACCTCGCTTCATATCGCAGTGGAAGTATTCTTGCCCTACTGGTGGAGCAAACTGTGACCAAAGATTATAGCTGGCAAATGCCCAAATTTTGTCCATGAGTTTAGCCCTCTATTTTAGAGGGCTGTTATTGGTTCATTTGGTTAAAATTTCGTGGATGGCGGTTTTTGCTTTGACGGATTTGGAAACCTCAGTTTGGTTCGCCAATTCAAAGGTACGCAAGCCTTCCAGCATTTGTTTGGCGGCCTTCCTCAGATTTGGATTCCGACTTGTCCGTTGAACTTCCTCAAGCAAAACAGGCAGGGGTCTGCCGATTGAGAAGCACAGTTGGTCGGGATTGAATGGTTGTTTTTTCATGCTGTGGCTCCAAAAAGGTCTGTCTCGATCTATTATAGTGTTTATGTTGCTCATGTTGACCAATTTAGCCAACACACGTACTTTAGACCCTGTTGAAGATAAAGTCAAGATAGATTACAATTTTTCCATGATAAGGGACTACAGCCGTGAGCGAGACGTTTGGCAAGCTGATTCGTCAAGCCCGTAAGGACAAGGAATATAGCCAGCGCGAACTGGCAAAGTTGATCGGTGTGGATTATACCTACCTATCCAAACTGGAAAACGACCACGCTGGGTATCCTCCCAGTGAGGATGTCATTGAGGCGTTAGCGCGTCATTTGGATTTGACCGATCGCACAGATGACCTCAAACGCTTAGCAGGTAGGATTACACCAGATGATGCCAAAGTTTTTGAGGATCTGGTCAAAAAGTATAGGGAAATGCCTGCGTTGCTGCGCCGGATGCGGGATGAGCCAGAATTTGCACAAAAATTACTGGGCGAAACCACACAATTAGAAGGTGAGGAGAGGAAAAGTTGAAAGTAATCAACCAGTATCAAAAATTCTCAAAACAGGAAATTGAGCTTCGTGCGATGGATGTTATTACGCGCGTCAATCAAAAGCGCAAGCGTCCTCTAAAATGGCCTATTGATGCTGGTCATGTTGCTGAAGCTTTAGGGTTGGATATGGATTGTGGCTACATAGATCCTGATGAAAAAGGGGCAATTGCTGCCATGATTCTACCTACTGAACGTAAAATTATAATGAACGAAAAGAGTCTGGAACAGCCTAAAGGGTTTGAAGAATCTTCAATAGCTCACGAAATTGGACATTGGGAGCTTCACATAGATCAAAAAGCGGTTTCTCGTTTAGAAGAAGAGCAAAAGCGTGGTGTTGAGAGCGCCGTTGAGCCATTTTTATGTCGCAGTATTAGCAGTCAGCAAGGGATAGAATGGCAAGCACAGTATTTTGCTAGTTGTTTGCTGATGCCCAGATTTAAGCTAGAAGAAGTACGAAGAGGACGCGATCTAAGCAACTGGAAACACCTTTATGCAATGCGAGATGAACTTGGCGTAACAATATCCAATCTGACAAATCGCCTGCAAGACCTTCGCTGGATTTACATTCCCAAGGGTTCTAGGCAAATCTATCTTGGTGATACTGGAGCTAAAGCGTAGAAAAGTTTTTTTTAGTAAATTGCGATCGCCTACCTCTCCCATCCCAAATCCAAAAGTGCGATCGCCCTTTTCTTTCCCAAGTGCGAATGCTCATGGATTTGTCTTGAGGTTTTTGTAGTGTAACTCTGCTAACTGCTCTTAACGTTAAGTTTTAACGGTTATCGTATCTCAAGCTTTTATCGGCTATGGATTTGAGGGTTTTAGTAAGTGTTGAACAGTTTGAAAAAGTGATAGATTTTTGATTTTTTACCGCAGATGAACGCGGATAAACGCGGATGAAAGAAAGATAAATTGAGAATGAGTTAAGTGGCGATCGCCCTGTACATCAACATCACAAAATCACTCTTTTGTCAATACAAAAACACTTCCTTCATTCCCGCGCCCGATCCGCAAATCCTTATCTAAATAAGTAACATCCAGCCATCCCTGCTGTTCGCGACTATCGAACCCGAAATCTACAGCAGCGAACTTTTTACCCGACTCAATCTCATTGATAAACTTGACTGGAGATTCATAGCCAATCAACCTGCTTAAACCGAAAATTGACCGCTCAAACTTCACCTGCACCCGCCGTTCCGAAGTCGCCTCAAATGTCGCAGCCACGCTGACAATTCCTTCTAAGTAAGGCAAGCCGTAAAGTTCGGCAATGTTGTAAATTTTAGATTCTTTGACGCGGATAGATTGATAAATTGAACCCAATTTCACCAAGGGAAAACCGTCAAGATTCAGCAGTGCGCGGCTGGTGGTGTACAATAACCGCCAATCACCATTTAAAAGCTCTCCGGCTTCGACAGGGCGTGTTGTGGGGTTGTAATCTTCCAATTGGGCGATCGCGCTTAAAATCGCTTGTTTGTCGCTAGCCGTCGCCAGCAAACCGCGATTTTTACCAGCAATTATCTCTAAGAGTTCAGATTTTTTAAGCATGATTTTTTAAGAAGGAATAAGGAAAAAGGAAGGGAGAAGAAGGAAGAAGGAAGAGGGAATTTGTTATTTGTAATAAGCTGTCGGGCATCTTGCGTTGGATTTTTCGGGCGGGCGGGACACCCACCCCACAATAATTTTATCAAACTTGACTGTAAAATTTAGATGCGCCTGGGCTTAACCAATCACCAATAAGTAATGGTTAATCCCTAATTACTAAGATATCAAATTTCAGGAAATAAAGCAGAGTCCGATACAGGTAGGCTAATTCTTGCTCGTTTTTAACGTAGCGTCTGATAACTTCCCCCACGCTGACAGCACCTTCTTGCTTAATTGTATCCAATATCTGCATCTGAATGTTAACAGAGATTCTTCTGTCTTGACCGAAGCTGGTAAACCAAATTGTCTGTATCTGCTGTAAAATTTCTGGTGTGGCGATCGCACCCAGACTCAGTATCATCTTCTTGCTTAAAGTTCTAGTTGCATAATGACCCAATACCCGAAACGGATCGTCGCCCAACGGATAAGGAGGCTTCCCGGCTTTTAAAGGTGCAGACTCGGGTGCCACAAGGCGAATTTCTGCTAATTCCCGCCACAACTGTTCGTAAGCAGCAATTACTACTTTCCAATCATAAATTTCTTTTGCCCTTTGTCTGGCATTTTCGCCCATCCGCTTTCTCAATTCGGGGTTTTCAATTAATTCACACAAAGCGCGGGTGCAAGCCTCAATGTCAACTGCTGTGGCGAGGGAAGTGTGACCCATGTAAGTCGGCCAATTTAAGCTGCCGTCGAGATAATTTAGGGCTAAATCTAAACAAGATTCCGGGGGCGGGATGAGTGTGGGAATGCGGAAGCCGTCTATTTCGTGGCGTACAGATTCTTTGTATCCGTTCCAATCGGAGACTATGGCCGGCAGTCCGTTCGCCATGGCTTCTATTGGTGTCAGTCCGAAGGATTCTTGAATGTTGTCGGACAGCGAAATGAAAATGTCGGCCGCCGACCAAATATTTATTCTAATTTCGGGCTGTCTCCCATCTAAAAAAATAGCATTCACGGAGGGACAAAATATTTGGGCACTATTTTTAAAGTCGGGTTCTTCTCTCGGATCTTCTATCCAACCGGCTTGAATTAAGTGGATTTTGGCTTTTGTCTGTTGTGCGGCGGCCTCTAGGGCAATGTACATCGGTACTGGATGACCTTTGGCAGAAAAAGTCAATCGACCGACAAATAACACAACAATATCGCCGGGAGAAATGCCGAGTTCTTGCCGCAGTTGGCGGCGACTATTAACTGCTTCCACACCCTGCGGAAACGCGCTGCAATCGACTCCTAGGGGAATAACTGGCAATTTGACTAAAATTTCGGGTTTACCGCCGTTGCGCTGCGCTAAATACTCTGACCACTCCCTGAGAACTCCTTCTACTGCTGTTTTCACGGCGGCAGAGGTGCAGATCAGGGCGTCCCAAGGCTGCATGGGTGCGGCGATCAAATCGCCGATCGCCTCCATGACGTATTTTGTACCGATCGTGTGAGTAACGCCGCAAACGCTGTAGGCCCGCTGATCGACAAATCTGCGCCCCCAAACTATCTGCGAGAGGGCCGGATCTGGCCGGTAAATTGTGCCCGGTTGAGATAGCAAATCCGGTCGTTCCGTCGGAATCCAGCGGACTTTCCGAGGTTTTTGCAGCCAAGGTTGGATGTGCGAACAAAACTCCTTAAAGGTTGTTTCGCTATCGGCGCAACAGTAGAGAGAGTCGGCGGTTCCGTGTTGGACTAAGCTTTTGAGAAACCCTTCTCCGGCTGAATGACGCCCCAGAAGTTTTTTGCCTCCGGTGTGGTAGCCCTCTTTGTTGTATAAAACCGCTGCCGTTGTATCCATTCTGAGATTTATTGCGCAAGAGTTGACTGAAGAAGCCAGAGGGCATTCGGGATAAGGCTTTGAGCGAAAACTAGGATACTGTGGTGAATCAACCGGTTGCCGTTAGCGAGGCTTGCAGAAGAGGATCGCCACGTGTGCCGCGATATCTTAAAGACGATCGTCTTAGATTACAATGCTTAGGGCTAAAGAAGGATTGGCAAGAGCGGATTTTAGTGTTATCCTGAGGCCCATGCTTGGGGGCGATCGCCTTTTCGGTCTCCCATCTTATCCCATCCGGAACCAAACGGAGCTTGTGGTATAATGCTCTAGCCTTGCTAAACGCCCGATTTGCAAGTGCTTCATCAAAGGAACAGTCCGTCGGCAAAACGTTACCTCTACTCGATCGCGTCTTTGTCTTTAAAAACCGAGAATCATGTACAACCCATCTCTGCGTCAAATACCTCGCCACTTGCCTGCGGATGTAATTCCATTAAAGCAGCAATCTTCTCTTTTAGACTGGTTGGAATCTAACAATCGCCTGTTAGCAAGGGATGTCCAAGAACCCGACTATCTGCACGAAGAAGAAATTTCTGAACTGATGGCAGTTGACGACAGTCCTTACGATGATTTAGAAGAAGAAGTAGAAGAGGATGTGAGTGTAGGCGAAGAATAAGTGGTAGCAGGGTGAAGGAATCAACCGGAAACAGGGAAGAAAAACTAAGAGATTTCTCAATCTCCTGTATCGCACCCTATTCTCCAATTGTCAATTGCTTATTTTCAAATAGTGTGTGGTGAGGAGTGTTATGGATAACTTTGTGGATGAGAAAATCCCTTTTAGTATGCCTTTCAAACTTACAGGCAGGAATTTATTCCTGCTGCTGGGTTTGGGGCTCGGCATTGTAGCGATCGGTTTAGATTTAGCAGCGGGTAGATTTTTGAATTTACCTGCATCGCTATTTATGCCGCTAATTGTTTGTGCTTTAGTTGCGTCGGGTGTGGGCTGTGTAGTTGTGCCCGTACTTCAGCAACTAAAAGCAGGACAAATAATTCGCGAAGACGGCCCCCAAGCCCATTTAAAAAAGGCGGGAACGCCGACAATGGGAGGCATCTTTTTTGTACCTGCCGGGGTCGCAGTTGCTTTGCTTTGGTCTAAGTTTAACTCAGATGTTGTTGCCGTATCGGCTTTAACTTTAGCTTACGGTTTCATCGGCTGGATCGACGACTGGCAAATTCTGCGCCTCAAGTCGAATAAAGGTATTTCACCTCGGATGAAATTGGCTTTGCAAATAGGTTTTGCAGCTCTATTTTGTCTGTGGATAATGTTCCGCGAACCCGGTATTTCTACCAGCATTGCTTTGCCTTTCGGTTGGGTATTGCCTTTAGGTTTTCTGTTTTGGCCGCTGGCGGGTTTTGTGCTGGTAGCTGAAAGCAATGCTACTAATATTACCGACGGCGTTGACGGGTTGATGGGAGGTTTGGGGGCGATCGCACTTTTGGGATTGGGCGCATCGGTAGCCTCAACTTCGCCAGAATTAATGATATTTTGCGCCTGCACCAGCGGCAGTTGTCTCGGTTTCTTAGCACACAACCGCAATCCAGCCAAGGTGTTTATGGGCGATACAGGTGCTTTAGCTTTAGGCGGTGCGTTGGGTGCGGTAGCTTTATTAACAAATAGCCTTTGGATATTATTAATTATCAGCGGGATTTTCTTTGTAGAAACGCTGTCAGTAATTGCTCAAGTAGGTTATTACAAAGCTACAAAAGGGCCTGATGGAATCGGCAAGCGTCTGTTAAGAATGGCTCCGCTGCACCATCATTTAGAGTTGTGCGGCTGGTTGGAAACTCAGGTTGTTGGCATTTTTTATATAACTAACGGGGTGTTAGTGTTAATGATTCTGATGTTGACTAGCAACAGTTGAGAACGGATTGGGTGACGGATTGCACAGGGGATGTCAGAGATATTTTCTACTATTTCAAAGAAACAGGCAAGATGCCTGTTCCACAACTGCATTCAGTTCTTGTGGAACAGGCATCTTGCCTGTTTAAGGCTCCGAATTGATAATTTTGAGAATTGATATCCCCAGTTAATTCAATTGAACTTAATAACGCTTTTTAATTATTTGAATAATCGCGAAGACGCTGATAGCGCGAAGAAAGAATTACATTTGCTTATTTATCTTCCTTCGCGTCCTTAGCGCTTTCGCGGTTCGTTTAATCTGACTCAATATTAGTTATGCTATCGTTGACGGCTGTTTTTGAATGATTAAAATGTTTTTACCGGAAATTTCGGTAGTAGTGCCAATTTACAACGGCGAGGCAGATTTGCCGGATTTAATTGAGTGCCTGCGATCGCAAACTTATCCGATCGACAGTGTAGAATATCTATTAGTAGACAACAACAGCCGCGATCGCACTTCAACTATCCTCGAAACAGCAGCAAACCCTAACCCCCCCTCAGTCCCCCCCTTGGTAAGGGGGGGAAGCAATTTCAATCAAATAACCATTCGCCACCTCACCGAAAACAAGATTCAAAGTTCCTACGCCGCCCGAAATAAAGGAATTCGCACCTCAAAAGGTGAAATAATTGCATTTACCGATGCAGACTGTCGCCCGCAATCTGACTGGCTGGAAAATTTAGTTAAGCCATTTGTTGACTTAGAAATAGGAATTACCTGCGGGGAAATACTCGCATTGCCCGGTAAAACTATTTTAGAAAAACACAGCGCCCGCGAAAATACTTTATCTCAAAAACATACACTCGCTCACCCTTTTTGTCCCTACGGGCAAACCGCCAACTTAGCTGTACGGAGGCTCGTTTTACAGCAAATAGGATTATTTCGCCCTTACCTCACCAGTGGCGGCGATGCTGACTTGTGTTGGCGGATTTTGCGGCAAACATCCTATAAATTACATTTTGCCGAAAATGCGATCGTCCGACACCGCCACCGTTCTACAATAAAACAGTTACAAAGTCAATGGTATCGCTACGGCGAATCTAATAAATACTTGCACGAACTTCACGGTGTCGATTTGATGCGAGAATTGACAGCACCGGAATATTTTTATCGGCTGGCTAGATGGCTGTTCAAGGAATTGCCTGTGGCTGCTGCCAAAAGTGCGTTAGCGAAGCCCTCGAAGAGGATCGCCCGAGCCGAGCTGATAGACTTGTTCAATACGCCGATCGGTCTTTTGAGTGTTAGGGCAAGGGCGATGGGACAGCGCCAAGCCAAACTTCCAGAATCAGCTTGGGACATTGAGCGGTTCTAATATTTTAGAGCATCAGCGTTTCACGGACAGGCAGGATGCCCACCCCACAAAAAAAATTGAACTGTTGTGGCACAGGTCGGAAAGCCTGTTCCTCAAAATGGTGTACCCCACAAAAAAATTGAACTGTTGTGGCACAGGCCGGAAAGCCTGTTCCTCAAAATAGTGCAAGATGTGCGATCGAATCAATGATTCTTTTGTATACAATCCCCGCGTCTAAATACCTATAAGTGCAGTTTATTGGTGCATATAGATATGCTGAATGAGAAATCTGAAAAATTAACGTAATCCTTAATATAAAATTAATAAGTCGATTCTGAAGCGCTCGGTTTGACGACGGGAACGCACTCAGAGGCAAACCCCCAAATTTTCTTTACTTCTGCCTTCTGGCTTTTCAGTGCTGTCGTCAGCGCATCGGAATTATTCTCAGATTTTTAAATCTTTGTAACCTTTACAGGTAATGCCAATGGCTCAAATCTTACTCCAGACAGTTTGGTTTATACCTTGCTATCCACTCATCGGCGGAGTTCTGTCAATGCTGTGGTTTCCGGCAGTTACCCGCCGCACCGGGCCCAGACCATCCGGTTACGTGAACGCCATATTAACCTTGTTCGCTTTCGTACACGGCGTCATCGCCCTGACAGCTATCTGGAACCAACCGGCCGGGCACGAGTTGATTCCCTGGCTGAATGTAGCAGGTTTAGACTTAACCATTCCCCTTGAAATCTCTGCTGTCACCGTCGGGGCGACTGTTTTGATTACCGGACTGAACTTGCTGGCGCAGATTTATGCTTTCGGTTACATGGAAATGGACTGGGGCTGGGCTAGGTTATTTTCCCTGATGGGGCTGTTTGAAGCGGGGATGTGCGGCTTGGTGTTGTGCAATTCCCTGTTCTTCAGCTACATAATTTTGGAAATCCTGACTCTGGGAACTTACCTGCTAGTCGGGCTGTGGTTCAATCAGTCTTTGGTGGTGACAGGAGCTCGCGATGCTTTCTTAACCAAGCGGGTGGGTGACTTATTCCTGCTGATGGGAGTAGTCGCAATTCTGCCGCTGGCTGGAACTTGGAATTTTGACGAGTTGGCTGTGTGGGCCCAGACTGCAAAGCTTGACCCCACTGTAGCGACGCTGTTGACTTTAGCTTTGATTGCCGGCCCGATGGGTAAGTGCGCTCAGTTTCCCTTGCACCTGTGGCTGGATGAGGCGATGGAAGGCCCGCTGCCGGCGACGATTTTGCGGAACACCGTAGTTGTCGAAACTGGTGCTTGGATATTGATTAAGTTGCAGCCAGTGATTGCTTTGTCGCCGATTGGGGTGACGGCAACTATTGCTGTGGGTGCTGCGACGGCGGTGGGTGCTTCATTAATTGCGATCGCCCAAATTGACATCAAGCGCACGCTTTCCTATATAGTCAGCTCTTACATGGGCTTAGTATTTATCGCCGTCGGCACCGGACAAGCCCAGACAGCCCTGACATTAATATTTGCCTACAGCTTGGCAATGGGTTTGCTGGTGATGAGCATCGGTTCGGTAGTTTGGAACAGCATCACTCAGGATGTCCGGTCTCTCGGCGGTTTGTGGGGAAAGCGACCGATATCGGCTATATCGTTTATTGTCGGTAGCGCTGGATTGGTGGGACTGCCGCCCTTCGGCTGTTTCTGGGCTTTAGAAAAATTAGCATCCGGGCTTTCGGAAGCTAAGCCTTTGCTGTTTGGAATAGTTTTGTTTGTAAACGCCGTCACTGCTTTTGGGTTGGTGCGCGTCTTCGGTTTAGTTTTTGGCGGCAAACCAAAGCAAATGACCGAACGCTCGCCGGAAGTTCAGTGGCCTTTTATCTTGCCGATGACTGTTTTAATGGGCTTTACTTTGCACGTTCCGCACTTGCTGGCGGCGTGGCAGTTATTGCCTGGGGCGAGTTTGAATTATACCGCCAGTGGACTGCTCGTTGTGTCAACGGCGATCGGCATCGGTGGCGGAGCGTTTGTTTACCTGAACGAGAAATGGCAAAAACCGGTGCGAATCGGTTCTCAAGCCCTGCAAGACTTTTTTGCTTACGACTTTTACACTGCCCAACTTTATCGGGTGACAGTGGTATTTGCGGTCGGTTTAGTTGCTCGAGTCATCTCCTGGGTCGATCGCAATATTGTTGACGGATTCGCGAACTTAATCGGTTTTGCAACCATTTTCGGCGGGCAGAGCCTCAAATACAACGTTAACGGTCAAACTCAGTTTTACGCCCTGACAATTCTGTTCGGAGTTGCACTTTTGGGACTGCTGGTAAGCTGGCCTTTGCTAGCTCGCCTGTCGCTGATTATCGGTGGGTAAATAGAGTTAATATTTAAGATTTTAGGTGACATTTTTAATCTAAAATCTTTTAAATATTAATTCTTAAACAAAGATTTCAAAGTTTCTCAAAAAAGGCAAAATTAATGAACCAAAAGCATAGACAATTCAATCTTTCCCGCCGCAATTCCCTCAAATTTGTCGCCGGAGCCATTGGTACAGGAATACTTGCAGCACGAGCAGGCGCTGATTTGGCTGCACCCGAACCAGTAATTGCTCAAAATGGCTTGACTCCCGATGCAGCTCTGAAACAGTTAATGGACGGAAACCAGCGGTTTGTTGACAAAAAACGCCAAAGTCCCAACCAAGACTTACCCAGGCTCCTCGAAGTTGCCATAGCTCAAAAACCCTTTGCTGCTATTCTAGGCTGTGCAGATTCCCGCTTTCCTTCCGAAATTATCTTCGATCAGGGATTGGGAGATTTATTTGTGTGTCGCGTGGCCGGAAATGTTGCTACTCCAGAAGAAATTGGCAGCCTGGAATTTGGCACCCTGGTACTGGGAGCAAAAGTGCTTGTGGTAGTCGGGCATAAAAGGTGCGGTGCGGTAGACGCAACAATCAAAGGAGCTCAAGTTCCGGGTCAAATTGGCAGTTTGCTCGACGCAATTAAGCCTGCTGTAGAAAGCTCAAAAAGCCAAGCGGGCGACAGGCTAGAGAATGCCTCAAAAGCCAATGTTGTGCTGCAAGCTAACAGGTTGAAAGCATCTCCAGTTATCTCTAAGTTAATTGCGGAGAATAAACTGAAACTTGTTGGTGCCTACTACGATTTAGACACGGGGAGAGTCACTATTCTTTCTGATTCGTGATGCAACTTTGGATTGAGAGTTTGGGGAAATGTTAATATCTAAACTCTCAAATTATCAAAAACAAGATCCTGCAAAATTGATTCTTTACTCTTCACTCTTGACACATTATGCTTAGTTCCTTGCTCTGGTTGCCCGCGTTGGGCGCTGCGGTAGTCGGGTTTTTGCCCGGAAACATCAATGGGATGCGTCTGCGTTCAATAGCCTCGGCTTTTGCTGCTGCTGTTTTCCTTTTGAATATTTGGCTGTTGACTCAATTCGATACAGCCAATTCGGGACTGCAATTTCAAGAATATTTGCCTTGGATTCCACAATTAGGTTTGAGCTACAACTTGGGCATTGACGGCTTGTCCTTACCCCTGCTGGTTTTAAGTGCTTTGCTGACGCTATTAGTCATTTACGGCACTGGCGAAGGGATGGCTCGACCCCAGCTTTACTACGCTTTGATTCTGCTAATCAATGCTGGTATTGCCGGAGCTTTGATGTCTCAAAATTTGCTGCTGTTTGTACTGTTTTACGAAGTAGAATTAATTCCTTTTTACCTGTTGATTGCTATTTGGGGTGGAAAGCAGCGAGAATACGCTGCCATGAAGTTTTTGATTTACACGGCTGTTTCGGGATTTTTAGTTTTAGCGGGATTTTTGGGTGTTGCTTGGCTGAGTGGGTCTTTAAATTTCGATTACACTGCGATTACCACTCAAGAATTGCCCTTGAACACGCAATTGATCCTGCTAACAATTGTGCTAATGGGGTTGGGAATTAAAATTCCTTTAGTGCCATTGCATACTTGGCTGCCTGATGCTTACGTCGAAGCTTCGCCAGCAACAGCAATTTTGCTGGGAGGGATTTTGGCGAAGTTGGGAACTTACGGTTTAGTGCGCTTCTGCTTGCAGTTGTTTCCCGAAACTTGGTCGATTGTAGCTCCGGGTTTGGCGATTATCGGCACGGTGAGCGTGATGTACGGGGCTTTGAGCGCGATCGCCCAAAAAGATATCAAGCGCATGGTAGCCTATAGTTCGATCGGACATATGGGTTACATCCTAGTTGCCTGCGCCGCGGGTACGAAACTCGCTTTAATCGGCGCTGTCGGGCAAATGGTAAGCCACGGCTTAATTTTAGCTTTGCTGTTTTATTTGGTAGGCATCATTGAAACCAAAGTGGGCACCCGGGATTTGGACGTGCTCAACGGTTTGATGAACCCGATGCGGGGTTTACCCACTGCCAGTTCCCTGTTAGTTTTGGGAGGCATGGCAAGCGCCGGAATTCCGGGTTTGGTGGGTTTTATTGCCGAATTCTTAGTGTTTCAAGGCAGTTTTTCGATCTTTCCAATTCCAACTTTACTGTGCATTTTAGCCTCTGGTTTAACAGCAGTTTACTTTGTGATTCTGCTCAACCGCACCTGTTTTGGGAAGTTGGACAACGCCACGGCTTACTACCCTCCAGTTACGTTTGCTGAAAATATGCCGGCGCTGGTTTTGGCGGCCATCATTTTTGTGCTGGGAATTCAACCTGCTTGGCTGCTAAAGTGGAGCGAATCTACTACAAATGCGATCGTTGCTACCCTGCCTGCGGATAGAAATACCCAAGTTGCTATTAGCTATCCCGTTGAACAGTCGGCGATAAAAATCGCGTCTACACAAACGAAGTCCGCCGACGCTGACTAAGAGAATCTACTCGTTACCAGGCAGATCCTGGTAACGCAAATCCAGAGGCTCTGCCTCCTATTTTCCGGTTCTGGCATGGATATTGGTTCCCAAGCAAAGCCGGAGAACGAGTTAAATAATCGCAGCTTTTTGCAAAATCTCAAAATATTGAGATTCACTCAATCAAAGGAAAAAACAATGGTACATACCCCTAATAAACCAGCAACTAAACTACCTCCTTCCAAGCACGAATTTGCTGAAGTAATTCACAGACTAGAAGCCGGCGGAGCGATGATTCCAGATACGCCGGAAAATCTGATGCAAATTATCGCTATCTGGAAAGCTTACGCAGTGCCGATGGATTTCTACTGGCGGGATTTGCTTTACATCGCCGAACGGGTATTTTTACACCCGCTTCCTTTCTTTAAATACTTCTTGCCCCAAGAGTATTTGGACTTGCAAAATCACTATGCAGGCGACGGTGCAGATTTGCGGATCTGGCGGGGGACTGGAAGCGCTCACCCGGAACTTTTAAAGTTCATGGAGAAGGGTGAAATTGGTAAAATGCCGCGGCTGTTTCATCATTTGTGGCACGATCGCATTAATATGGAATTTGCGGAAGAGTGCATGAGGTCAATGCTTTGGCACCGGGGCTTGTACGTGCCGACCAATCAATTCGATCCTTATTTGGACACGGACGAATATAAGGCTAATGCCGATCGGGCAATTAAAGCTTACTTCAAAAAAGACCCGTTCATGCTGGCACTCCACAAAGCATTTCCAGAAATGTTTTTAGAACAGTGCCGCCAAATGTCTTATTACAGCAATCTCGGTTTATTCTGGGAAGTAATGGCCCCGGTGTTTTTTGAAGCTTCCGACCTTTACGACGAAGGGAAAATTACCACAGTCCCGCAGGCGATGGATTTCTTGGTAAATGGCATATTTGCGATCGCCGGTCGTCCAATTTACCACCACGTTCAAATCGACGGCGAAACCTACGAAATCATTCCCAAATCTAAGGGTTTCACTTGGCTTTACGAAGCAGCGTTACCTTACGTGGAAGCTATATTTTACCGCACTTCGCCGTTCCGAGGTACCAAATCTTACAACGCTCAAGCTAGGGAAGTTCCTGACGACCAAAAAGACTTCCACTACGGAGTGCTTTATGCAGACAAATTCCTAGTAGGTACGGCGGGCATTCCGCCGACTTTGCTAGCACAAGATATGCTGCATTTCCTGCCGCCTTATTTGATGGATTTCTACAAACAGCGCTGTCGCGGCGAAGATGATATTCTCAATCAAATTGGGGTGACATTCCAGCGTTCTATGTACTGCGTTACTTCGGCGGTGATTCAAGCTTTGCGGACGGCGCTTTTGTATCCCTTAGATGACCAGAATCCCAAGCATTTGAAGGCCAATCGGGCTTTCTTTGAGGCTCAGCTCGATCGCTTCTGCCGCCCGGAATACGGCATGAAATATGCGGCGAAGCTTAAGAATATTCAGACTTCGGATTACAGGTAAAGGATGTTTAAGGGAGGCATCTTAGCTGAAAAGTTCGCCAGTCCGTTAGCCAGGGGTTTAAACCCCTGGCTCAGAGCTGCAAGTCGGTTGAAACCGACTGGGAAAAATCAGAATTTTTTTAAGGCGTTTCAAAAATGATATAATATCAAGGCAGTTGGCATCGCAATCATTTATCTCTCTCTTCTTTTTCTCTGAGTTCTCTGAGTTCTCTGCAGTTTAATGATTCGGAGACAACCGCAAAGGATATTACGAAAACAAATAACAAATAACTAATAACCAATAACTATGAACAGCAAAGACGTAGCCAAATATATTGAAGCAACTGACGGGATTTCCAAACCTTGGCTGTTGGTGCAACTGCGACTCAAAAAATTGCAAGAAAGGCGATCGGATATTTCTGCTGAAGAGTATGTTACAGAACTCGCCGACATTCAACAAGATTTAATGAATCTGGGGGAGTGGTGGCTGGGAATCGAAGATGAGGTGTTTTAAAATTTAATTGAAAGTTCAAGTAGGATTAAGTCGATCGCACTTTAAAATTTATCCATCAAATCTTTTTCTTGGGCATAGACATCTCGTAGCTGTTGCAGCGCGGCCCCAGAAATTGCGGATTTAATAGTAGCCACCAATTGGCCCCACTCCAGCAAGCTGTCAACTGAAACAGCTTTTTTGAACTTGTGGGTGTAGAATTTCGTCCAAAATGCTGGTGCTTGCTTGCTTTTCCAGCGTTTGTACCATCTGCCAAAATCTTGAAGCGCGATCGGCTTTACTGCTAAAATCGGGGGAAAATCGGCGTAGCTGACAAACCGGCTGATGCCTTTGGCGTGCACGTAAACCATGTAGCGACAGCATTCAATGCGGTAAATCTCGTCTGCTGAGATATTGAACAGGAGTGCGACTGTTTCTTCGGTAACGAATCTCGCCAGGGGATGCAGGATTGGCGATTTGTGAATTATTTTGGATTCGGCGATCGTTCGCGATTTTGCCGGAGTTTCTGATATCATGGCTAGTACACCTCTGGATATGGTTAGTAGACTTCTGGATATGGCAAATGCACTTTTTGATAGAAAGAAATAATCTGTCCAGATTAGGTTTTACAGACGATCGCCCTTTAGTTTTCCAGGCCGGGGGGCGATCGGCTTTTTAGATAAATTTATTCTAAGGTGTTATAGCACCCATTGTCAAGCATGGGTTTAGTAAGAATTAAAGTCAGAGAACTAGCTGCTGAGAAAGGTTGGACATTCAAGGAAGTTTCAGAACGTTCTGGGGTGGTGTACAACACTGTCAAGCATTATGCCCGCACTCCCGGGCTGACGACGGTTGATTTTACTTGTCTGCGGAAGTTAGCTCGGACTTTTGACGTGATGATTGAGGACTTAGTTGAGATCTTGGAGGAGTAGCAGATCGGCCTTTAGTTGTCTAGACCGGGGGCGATCGCTTGTTCAGATGCAATTATCTTAAAACGCAACTGCATTATTTGTCAAGCATGGGTTTAGTCAGAGTAAAAGTGCGAGAGTTAGCGGCCGAGAGGGGCTGGACATTCAAGGAGGTGGCTGAGCGATCGGGCGTGATCTATAGCACCATAACCAGCTATGCTCGTCGTTCAGAAATATCAATGGTTGACTTTACCGCCCTGTACAAGTTAGCGCGGGCATTTGATGTGATGATTGAGGACTTGGTGGAGATTATTGAGGAATAGGTCGATCGGCTTTTAGTTGTCTAGACCGGGGGCGAGCAATTTTTTGTATTTTTTACACTATAGCATGATTAACTTTGGTTTGTCAAACATTATCGTACTTAATCCGACCTGGGATGCTAATATCAAGGAAAGTTATTAATCGTTGATTATTCTTCGTGGCAAAAACTAATACGGCGATCGCGGTCAGTTCCGTGATTAAGGAAGTCATTCAAAAACAAGCCCAAGCGACCAGACTAACTCAGAAGGAAGTCGTGTACTTGGGAATGCTGGCAATTGATGCACTCGATAAGGAAAGCCGCCAAGAGTTGGCTGACAAGGTGCATCAGATGCAGGTGAATGGCGAGATTTGAGGGGATGAGGGCGATCGGCCTTTCCACATTTCTACTATAAACCTTGTGCTTCGTCTTGTCAAGACGCGCTTAAGCAGTTTGCATCGCAGCTAAAAGCTCAGCTTAAAGGTGCTAAGATTTAGTCGAAGTTGTTAATCTCCCGTTACCTTTGTGACTAGAGCCAGTACCGCCATCGGGGTGAGTCCCATCATCAAGGAAATTGTGCAGAAAAAGGCGCTAGCAACCCGACTAACGCTGAAGGAAATCATCTATGTCGGGATGCTGGCGATCGACGAGTTGGACGAAAAGCGCTTGCAAGAGTTGGCCGATCAGGTGCATCAAATGCAGGTTAATGGCGAGATTTGAGGGGATGAGGGCGATTTCCTACGGGATAGCTATGCTTCACGCACTTCGGGGGAAGTAAGGCAAGGGCGCTCCTATGGAATTCGTCTACTGAAACAAATTCTCATTTTTTTACCAATAAATTGGGGTCTTCTTCTCCTCAACAGGAGCGTTTTCCCATCTAGTATTTGTACCCGTTTCGGTGCTCTTAGCCCCACACAGTCTGCTCAAATCAACTATCGTGCTATCGGAGCGCTGATAAAAACAAAAAGGTCGATCGTTGGATTGAGCCTGGGGTGGAGCAAAAATAGCAGGCATGGAAAAGCGCTCAGAAGACTGCCTCGGCATTGGGGATACTGGAACTTTCATCTCGGTGGTTGGCTCTGACGGTTTTGCACGGGCTGCGTCGGCCGTTGCCATTCCTGACAGCAGCAGAAATGCAACCGAGAGGAGGAGATTCGAGCGTTTCATATTACTTTTCGACAATCTTGCTTCTGAGACTCTCAACAAATGCCAGCACTTCGAATTTCTCTGATTGATTGACCCTATTTTTATCGAGAGCTTGGGATACACCATTAGCAAAAGCGTTAAATTCACTGTTCGTGAGACCTCCACCTATTCCACTATGGGAAAGCTTCATAGTCCGCCCTGTATAAACACAAGGCCCCCCTGCCGCTTGGCAGAATTGATCCACTAACAACTGACGCAGCCTCTGTTTTGAGTTTGTGCTCAAGCCAATAAAGTATTTACCAATTACTGGGTCAGCGAATATGAAAGTTGCTGAATCATCAATGACTGTGGCGATCGCGTTGTAGCCTCCCAGCCTATTGTAGAGAGAATTTCCTCCGGGAACTTGTGCAATCAGATCGGTAGTTACTTTTCCTGCTGATTCTTGTGCTGACATCGCCGACTGAGAACGAGCGAAACTAGGACTTAATCTGAAAGTAGTCACTACTATGACTGTGATACAAATTAATGTCAACAACGTTGCCAAAGATTTACTGAGTTTCATTGAAAAATCTCCAATTGTGATGGTAAATTGAATCGTCAGCACTCGGTCATTTACAGAGACATAGGGTTAAGAAGCCGGCAGCCGATGTCTGAGCCAAACTCAACTTCGTCTCTAGCTCGGTGCGATGATGGAGAGCGATCACTCTCCACATCAATTGATAACTTTACCATCAACTCATCTTACGGTAGAGTTTGTAATATTTCTTAGATAAGTCAGCATTTTTTGATAGATTAACTTCACATTGTGTTGCGTCTTGTCAAAACGCGGTTAAACAAGTTGAATCGCAGCTAAAAACTCAGGTTAAAAGTCCTAAGATTTAATCGAAGTTGTTAATCTCCGGTTAGTTTGTGAGGAGAGCCCGTACCGCCATTGGAGTCAGCCCCATCATCAAGGAAATTGTGCAGAAAAAGGCGCTAGCAACCCGACTAAGAGTTAAGGAAATTATCTATGTAGGGATGCTGGCGATTTACAAGCTAGACGAAAATCCCTGGCAAGAATTGGCCGATCGGGTGCATCAGATGCAGGTGAATGGGGAGATTTGAGGGGGTAAGGGCGATCGCCAGAGTGGTAGAGTGAAAAGGCCGATCGACCCTCAAGTCACTTATGCGATCGAGTTGCCCTCTAAAATGGGTTTACGTGCAACGAATCCTGCATGAGCTTTTGGCAAGTTGTACTCACCGTAACTACCTATGATTTGAACTTGAAAACCTACGCGATCGAGTGCTTCAGCAATATCTTTTGCCTTGTACAACCGCAAACAGTGTATTTCCTCATCTCGCCTGTAGGTTTCCCCTACTTTACGAAGAGTAATGATGCGGCAAATTAAAGTTTCATTCTCTTGATTTTCTTCCTTCTCAACCAGAACTATCCAATCTTTTCCTTCCGTGAATCCTTTGGTTGTGTTTCCAGCTACAATCTGTCCGGGTTCTGCAATGTCAAAAATGAAAACACCGCCCTCGGTTAAGGCGTGATAAATGCGACGGAAAAATTGCACCAGGTTTTGGCGATCGTTGTCTGCATCAAACAGATAATTCAAACATTCGCCGATCGAAGTGACAGCATTACAGGGTGGGATATCAGTTTTAAACAGCGACTCAACTCGAAACTCGCCATCTGGCACTCGGTTTCGGGCAATGGCAATCAAAGACTCAGAAATATCAACTCCCAGAACCCGATAACCAGCCTTTGTGAATTCTAGTGCGGATAATCCGCTGCCACAACCCAAGTCCACGACTAAACCTTGTTGTAGGTTGTTGTGGGCCAAGATATTCAATATAGCAGGGGCAGATTTGAGAGCATAATCGCTATGCCCAACATCATGAATATATGCGAGGTCTTCCTTATACCACTGTGTCATGACTTCCTTCCAGCAGACTACCTCACAAATGTAGTGGCGATCGCACTTTTATTTCTGCTTGACAGACTCAGCCAACGGCTTCGCATTCTCCCGCCGATGAACATTAATCGGACTGTTGCGAATATCAACTTCTAGGGTTACTTATTGTAACTAAGAATCTGTAGTATATTCCCATCCCTTTTAAGTTTTGACTCGATCGCCCCTCGCCTTTAGGCCTTGTCATTACCAACATATTTTAAAGTGGAACTGAGGTGTATTAGAGTCAGAGTATGAAATTGAGTAATTTCACAGACCTCAAGACTTGGGCTGTTGAACAGTGGGGAGATGCCGAGTTAGGGGATAGTCGTCGTACAGACAGAGCGATAGTCGTAGGAGCAGCACTCGGAGCGAACCCAGCAGCAAGTCTACCCAATATCATGGAAGGCTGGAATGAAGTCAGAGCAGCCTACAGATTGTTTGCAGAAGCAGAAGTTACTCACAGTGAGTTGATTAAACCACATACGACCGCAACTAAAGCAAGAGCCAAAAACAGCTCGCAGAAGGTTGTCCTATTTATCCAGGACACATCAGAACTAGATTACACAAAAGCACGAAACATAGAAGGGTTAGGACATATCGGCGACGGTAGAGGGCGAGGGATAATGCTGCATAATTGCTTGGCAGTAGTACCAGTGCCGGGAAACCCGGAGATACTGGGACTGGCAGGACAAATACCTTGGGTACGCAGTCACCAGAGCCCAAATCTCGAAATTGAGAACATTTCACAGGAATTACTCAGAACCGAAAGTGAAGGTGAAATTTGGTCGGAGATGGTCGAATCAATCGGCGAAGCACCAGCCGTTAATTCAATGTGGGTAAGTGTTGGGGACCGAGGCAGCGATATCTTTTCATATATCCGACGTACTACGGCATTGCATTGGTACTGTTTATTGCGGGTCACTCAAAATCGTGTAATTACCAAACCAGACGCAACAAAAGGACATCTTAAAGCATTTTCTCGTAGCTTGAAACCAATGGCACTCAAAACGATTGTGCTACGTGGTCGCAATGGCGAACCCAAGCGTGATGTGGATTTACAGGTTGCTTGGTCACCGTTAATAATTCAACCGCCAGCGACGGGTAATGAAAGAAAACAGCAGCCAATTAATGGTTGGTGTATACGTGCTTGGTCAGTAGATGGTGATTTGGAATGGATTCTGTTTACAACAGTACCTGTAACAGATGCCAACTCTGCCTTAATCCAACTCGACTGGTACGCTTGTCGCTGGTTGATTGAAGAATATCATAAGTGCCTGAAAACTGGTTGTGCGATCGAAAAACGTCAATTAAATTCTGCCAATGCCAAGCGTCACATTACTTGGGTTTTTTGCGGTCGTCGCCGTGCGATTATTACAGCTACGCCAAATTAGTCGCAGTCATCCCCAATTGCCGGCTCAACACTTTGTACCCCCGATCATGCTAAATATTTTAGTCGCTCGCCTTGGTTTGTTGTCAAAAAATTTAAGTCTTGGTGAGTTTTGGAAATATGTTGCCCGTTTGGGAGGTTTTCTGGGACGTAAAAATGATGGGCTTCCTGGTTGTCAAACCCTATGGCGAGGATTTAGTCGATTGATGGATATGTGCTGGGCTGCTGATTTTACAACCCAGTCGTTTGAAAAATGTTGGTAATGACAAGTAACTAAGGCTGGGTATTAACCATTAAATCCCTTTGAATCCCACTTCCAGATCCATCTCTTTTGCCGGACTTACAGGAGATTGAGGCGCGGATTGGGTTTGCTTGCGAAAAACGCCAATTTGATTGAGAACGATCCCGATTAAAATGATGCTGCCGCCGATGTATTGAGCTGTTGTTGGCGTTTCGGATAAAATCAAATAGGCGGCTAAAATCCCCGCGATGGGACTAAACGAACTGGCGAGGGATACATCTGCAGCGCCCGTCGTTTTTAGTCCGGTAAACCAAGACAGTTGTCCGCCAACAACAATAATCGCACCATAGACGAGCATCCACTGCCAGAGGAAGGGCGCAAAAACATCGATAAAGTGGGTGGGAGTATATAAGATTAAAACGGCAATAAAGAAAACAACTGTTCCCAGTGTGGTTCTGATAATAGAGAACAATCCTAACGGAATTTGTTTGAGTGTGACTTTACTAATAATTGTCGAAATAGCTAACGCGATCGCCCCTGCTGCTGCCATGAATTCGCCTCTGCCGATCGTCAATCCGCCCATCTCCATCATATCCGTAGTCGGGGTTTGCAATACAATAGTCAGTGCAACACCCACAAACGAAACCATCGCCCCGGCAATCACCCAAACATTGACGCGATCGCCCAAAATTAGAATGGACAGCGCTAAAATCAGAGGCGGCTCGATGCGTCCAATCAGTACCACATTATTGACAGCGGTTAAATCCAACGCCATAAAAGTTAAGGCTGGAGCCAATGCCCCAGATAGCAAAGAAATTCCGATCAACCCCCACCATGTTTTACTGGGAATCGATCGGAAATTTTGCAGCGTACATTGCTGGCGATAAACCACGAATAAAACTGCTAACGCGCAGAGATTCCCTACAAATAAAACATTACAAAGTGAAATCAAATTTCTGCCGTCGATCGGGTTCTGCGCTCCTAAATCGGTCAATTTGCGAATGACAGAGTTAGAGGCAGCAAAAATTATGATTGCTAGTAATAAATAGGTTCGTCCAGGGATGCGGTTGAATAATTCAGACACGATAATAGGAACATGAATATTTGATGCGTTCTCTTCTTTATAGCACTGTTTCCTATGCGGTAATTCCTTACAGAAATATACAAAAAAATCCCCCGCCAGAAGGCAGGGGATTTTAGTTAATTACCTAGAAACCAGAGTTCAGAGTTACCCGAATTTCCCGGCTGTCGAGGCAATTACAAAGGCCGCGTAAGTGAGGACGTTGCCCACAGTAAAGTGAACTAAGCCAACCAAACGACCTTGGACGATGGACAAAGCAACAGGCTTGTCTTTCCAGCGAACCAAGTTAGCCAAAGGAGTGCGCTCGTGAGCCCAAACCAAAGTCTCGATCAACTCTTGCCAGTAACCTCTCCAAGAGATCAGGAACATGAAACCAGTTGCCCAAACAAGGTGTCCGAATAAGAACATCCAAGCCCAGACTGACAAGTTGTTAGTACCATACGGGTTGTAACCGTTGATCAACTGAGAAGAATACAGCCAGAGGTAATCGCGGAACCAGCCCATCAGGTAGGTAGAAGACTCATTGAACTGAGCCACGTTACCTTGCCAGATGCCCAGGTGCTTCCAGTGCCAGTAGAACGTTACCCAAGCTAGGGTGTTCAACATCCAGAATACAGACAGGTACATCGCGTCCCAAGCAGAGATGTCGCAAGTACCGCCACGGCCGGGGCCGTCGCAAGGGAAAGCATAACCGAAGTCTTTTTTGTCCGGCATCAGCTTAGAACCGCGTGCATCCAGAGCGCCCTTGACCAAGATCAAGGTGGTGGTGTGCAAGCCTAGTGCGATCGCGTGGTGAACCAAGAAATCGCCAGGTCCGATCGCCAAGAACAGAGAATTAGTACCGCTGTTAATCGCATCCAACCAGCCTGGGAGCCATACGTTGCCGTAGTTCGGCCAAGCGGTAGAAGCAATGCTGTCAGGGTTAGACAACAGCACGTCCATGCCGTAGAGAGCCTTCCCGTGAGCAGCTTGGATGAACTGTGCGAACACTGGTTCAATCAAGATTTGCTTTTCAGGAGTTCCGAAAGCGACTACAACGTCATTGTGAACGTACAAGCCGAGAGTGTGGAAGCCCAAGAACAGCGACACCCAGCTCAAGTGAGAGATAATCGCTTCTTTGTGCTGCAACACGCGATCGAGCACGTTGCCTTTGTTTGCTTCAGGATCGTAGTCCCGCACCAAGAAGATAGCTCCGTGGGCGAAAGCGCCGACCATGATGAATCCAGCAATGTACTGGTGGTGGGTGTAAAGCGCAGCCTGAGTCGTGAAGTCCTTACCTATAAAAGCGTAGGGGGGCATCGCGTACATATGCTGTGCTACCAGGGAGGTAATTACGCCCAAAGCAGCGAGGTGAAATGCCAGTTGGAAGTGCAGCGAGTTGTTGTAGGTTTCATACAAGCCTTGGTGAGGCAAGTTGAACTGCCCTTCACTCTTGCCGCCGACCAAACCAGCCTTAGAATCCAACATCTCTTTGATGCTGTGACCGATACCGAAGTTAGTCCGGTACATATGACCGGCAACGATAAACAGAACTGCGATCGCCAAGTGGTGGTGAGCGATGTCTGTCAGCCACAGGGATTCTGTTTGAGGGTGGAAGCCACCCAAGAAAGTCAGAATTGCGGTTCCAGCGCCTTCGGAAGTACCGAAGACATGGTTCGCTGCATCTGGATTCTCGGCGTATACGCCCCAGTTACCAGTGAAGAACGGAGCCAAACCGGCCGGGTGAGGCGGGGTAGACAGGAAGTTGTCCCAACCTACGTGCTGTCCGCGAGATTCGGGGATAGCAACGTGAACCATGTGACCAGTCCAAGCCAAAGAGCTGACACCGAACAAACCAGCCAAGTGGTGGTTGAGGCGAGATTCAGCATTTTTGAACCAAGACAAGCTGGGGCGGTACTTGGGCTGGAGGTGCAACCAACCTGCGAACAGGAAGACAGCCGCCAGTAGTAGCAAGAAGATAGCTCCTTGATACAGGTCGGCGTTTGTCCGAATCCCTTGGGTGAACCACCAATGGTAGACACCAGAGTAAGAGATATCCACCGGGTTAGAAGCGCCCCCTTGAGTGAAAGCTTCTACAGCAGGAGCGCCGAATTGCGGGTCCCAAATCGCGTGAGCGATCGGGCGGACGTTTAGAGGGTCTTTAATCCACTGTTCAAAGTTACCTTGCCATGCTACGTGGAACAGGCTGCCCGAAGTCCACAAGAAAATGATTGCTAGGTGGCCGAAGTGAGAAGCAAAAATCTTTTGGTAAAGATTTTCTTCGGTCATGCCATCGTGGCTTTCAAAGTCGTGCGCTGTGGCAATCCCGTACCAGATCCGCCGTGTGGTCGGGTCTTGGGCAAGGTCTTGGCTAAATTTTGGAAATTTCGTTGCCATAAGCCTTGATTAATCCTGAATCCTGAACAAAGTTGAAGGGATTCGGTTCCGAGTTTGGATTCTCGATTTGAGATTCCTCCCAAATCGAGAATCCAAAACCTAGGGGTAGTTTACCCTACCGAAATGATTCGCGCTAGGAAAAATGCCCACGTAGTGACAATTCCTCCTAGGAGGTAGTGAGCTACACCCACAGCCCGACCCTGAATAATGCTCAGAGCGCGAGGCTGAATCGACGGAGCTACCTTGAGCTTGTTGTGAGCCCAAACAATTGACTCAATCAGTTCTTGCCAGTAGCCGCGACCGCTGAACAGGAACATCAAGCTGAAGGCGAAGACGAAGTGTCCAGCTAGGAACATCAGACCGTAGGCCGACAGTGCCGAACCGTAGGACTGAATTACCTGAGAAGCTTGGGCCCACAGGAAGTCCCGCAGCCAGCCGTTAATCGTGAGGGCACTTTGTGCGAAATTGCCCCCGGTGATGTGAGAAATTGTGCCGTCTGACGATACTGTTCCCCACACGTCCGACTGCATTTTCCAGCTAAAGTGGAAAATCACGATCGAGATGCAGTTGTACATCCAGAACAGGCCGAGGAACACGTGATCCCAACCAGAAACTTGGCAGGTGCCGCCACGGCCGGGGCCGTCGCAAGGGAACCGGAAGCCCAAGTTAGCTTTGTCGGGAATCAAGCGAGAACTGCGTGCGAACAACACGCCCTTCAAGAGAATCAGGACTGTAACGTGAATGGTGAAAGCGTGGATGTGGTGGATCATGAAATCCGCCGTACCCAACTCGATCGGCATCATCGCTACTTTGCCCGCGACTACTACTGCACCGCCGCCAAAAGCATGGCTGACGATTTCCGTTGCATTAGGCGCTGTTGTGCCCGGAGCCAAGGCGTGGATGTTTTGCACCCACTGGGCAAATATCGGACGCAACTGAATCCCGGTATCGGAGAACAAATCTTGAGGACGACCGAAAGCCCGCATCGTGTCGTTGTGAACGTACAGACCGAAGCTGTGGAAGCCCAAGAATATACAAACCCAGTTCAGGTGGGAAATGATCGCATCCCGATGCCGGATCACGCGATCCAACAAGTTGTTGACATTTCCAGCGGGTTCGTAATCCCGAACCATGAAGATTGCTCCGTGAGCGGCTGCTCCAACAATCAGGAATCCGCCGATCCACATGTGGTGGGTGAACAGGGATAGCTGAGTCGGGTAGTCCGTCGCGATGTACGGATACGGAGGCATCGCATACATATGGTGGGCGACGATGATGCTCAGAGAGCCCATCAGTGCCAAGTTAATCGACAGTTGCGCGTGCCAAGAATTAGTCAGGATTTCGTAGAGACCTTTGTGACCTTCACCAGTGAAGGGGCCTTTGTGGTTCTCTAGGATTTCTTTCATGCTGTGGCCGATGCCCCAGTTCGTCCGGTACATATGACCAGCGACGATGAACAGCACTGCCAAAGCTAAGTGGTGGTGTGTTGTATCAGTCAGCCACAAACCGCCTGTTGTGGGGTTCAGACCGCCTTTGAAGGTCAGGAAGTCTGTATATGCGCCCCAGTTGAGGGTGAAGAAGGGGGTTAAACCTTTAGCGAAACTCGGGTAGATGTCAGCCATCAAGCCCGGTGTCAAAATCCACTCGTGCGGCAGGGGGATGTCAGCAACTGTTTTGATCAGCTTGCCGCCGACTCTCAGCGGTGAGCCTGCATCGATCGCGTCCATGCAAGCGTTGATCGGCAGCGAAACGTGAATTTGCTGTCCCGCGTAGCCCAAGCAGCCGCAGCCCAACAACACAGCCAAGTGGTGGTTCATCATCGATTCCACGTTCTGGAACCATTCCAGTTTCGGAGCGCGGACGTGATAGTGGAACCAACCGGCAAATAGCATCAGGGCTGCCATTACCAGGGCGCCGATCGCAGTGCAATATAGCTGGTATGAGTTAGTGATGCCGTTGGCGCGCCACCACTGGAATAGACCAGAGGTGATCTGAATTCCGTGAAAGCCGCCGCCTACATCTGCATTTAAAATTTCTTGACCAAAAATCGGCCAGACCACTTGAGCGCTGGGCTTGATGGCTGTAGGATTAGTCAGCCAAGCTTCGTAATTGGAAAATTTAGCGCCGTGGAAATATGCGCCACTGATCCACACGAAGATTACTGCCAAGTGGCCGAAGTGAGCGCTAAAGATTTTGCGCGAAACGTCTTCTAAGTCACTTGTATGACTGTCAAAGTCGTGAGCGTTAGCGTGGAGGTTCCAAATCCAAGTGGTGGTTTTTGGCCCCTTAGCTAGAGTGCGATCGAAATGACCTGGTTTTGACCACTTCTCGAAGGAGGTTGGAACCGGATTCTTATCGACTACTACCCTAGCTTTTACCTCTCGCTCTGGAGGACTAATGGTCATGAAGACTCTCCTCTCGGTAAGACAAGGAACGAGAACTGAATAATGTACCTGACACTCCCCGCGCTTGATTAGGCGGGGGATTCTCGGGAAAGCCGACACTGCTTGCACTTGACTCTTTGCAGAGCTAGACGCAGGTGCATCGTCTCCCCAAGCATTTTGCTTCTGTGAAGAAGCCAGTTTCCCAGTGTCGCTAACAATGTGCCTGGGTACTGCCAACTCTTATCGCCAGATGAGCTGCCGATCGCGTTCCTGATTTAGGTTTGATGCGGCTGCTCCTTTTGAGGGAGTTTTATGAATTATAAGCTTGCTAGAGAAGTATTAATCGCTTGTTAACAATACTTAAAAAAGGCTCAATTATTGATGTAATAACGCCTTTAAATTCCACAGTCCCTCGAAAAAGTCAAGGGGTAGTGCCATTAACTTTACAAAACTCAAAGATAAAGTAATTTAGGAATACTCATTTGTAGATATATGTTTTGGAAAACGGCTGCGGGAATTAATAGTCGGAGAAGATGGGTTGCCCGCTGCTGCCTCAATCCTGCCTCCTAGGAGCCTTTGGAATTCATGAGCTGCAATTCCCCAATACTAAATTCATTTTTGGGCTATAGTTCCCTATGAGAAGGCTTCTAGGAGTATGGTTGCGTGATTGGGATTAATTGGCACAGAACGGTTGCGGGCAAGCTACTGGCATGGTTCGCAGCAGCAGTATTAATTTTGGGTTTAGCAAGTTGTGGCGCGGGCCACCCCGAATTGCCCAAATCAGGGAACAAGAGTGGCTCAGGTACCGCCCAGGTAAACAAAATCTCAGAGGTTTCTCCCCCAGAAGCCATTCAACAACTGCGTCAGGCTCTAAAAATCTACCAGCCTCAAATTAGTATTTTGAATCCAAAACCTGACGAAGTGCTTCAGGATATAAATGTCTCTGTTCAGTTTCAAGTTAAGAACTTACCCATTTTCAAAGATGCAAACTTGGGCTTGGGCCCCCATCTACAAGTTTTATTAGACAACCAACCTTATGCAGCAGTTTACGACATCAACCAACCTCTAACGCTGTCGGATGTAGAACCCGGAACCCATACCCTGCAAGTGTTTGCCGCTCGCCCTTGGGAAGAAAGCTTTAAAAACGAAGGTGCCGCTGCCCAAACCACCTTTCACATTTTTACCAAAACAGACGACAATAATCCCGATCGAAAATTGCCCCTATTAACGTACAACAGCCCCCAAGGCAGCTACGGCGCAGAACCCATCCTGCTCGACTTTTACTTGACAAATGCCCCCCAGCACCAAGTGGCGCAAGAAAATTCCCAAGATGAAATACTCGATTGGAAAATTCGAGCCACAGTCAACGGCGAAAGCTTTGCGATCGACCAGTGGCAACCTATATATCTTAAAGGATTCAAACCAGGGAAAAACTGGGTACAGCTAGAATTAATTGACGAACGGGGAAATATCGTCAAAAACGCCTTTAATAATACAGTCAGACTGATAAATTACGAACCGCTCGGTCAAGACACTCTTTCAAAATTACTGCGAGGCGAACTAACAGTAGCAGAAACTCGCGGTATAGTCGATCGTGCCTACCAAGCCCCCGAACCCACACCCACCCCAACCCCGGAACCGGAACCGAAACCGACACCTGCATTAGAAAAAACACCAGTTGTCCAACCCTCACCGGCAGTTCCAGAAACCCCAGTTACCCAACCGAGCTTAGAGCCAGCAGTCGCTCCGGCAGTTGCTCCGGTTCAAGTAATAGAACCGACACCGACAGCAACCCCCCAACTCGAAGCGCCAAAAATTGTAGAACCAGTTCAAGTCATAGAACCAACGCCGACAGCAACCCCCCAACTCGAAGCGCCAAAAATTGTAGAACCAGTTCAAGTCATAGAACCCAAACCGACAGCAACTCCACAGTTAGAAACCCCGAAAACTGTGGCTCCCGTTCAAATAATACAACCGACACCAACACCATCTCCAGAAGCAAAAAAACAGGAATACAAAGGATACTACAATCGGTTCCGGAACTTTTTGCGTCAAGTTTCCGAACCTGCTACTCCTTCAGAGCCACCAACCCTGCCAGAAATAACAGAAAAAGCTCCAGTACCAAAAGTAATCGCTCCTGCGATACCAGAACCGTCTCCCAATCTTGTACCGCCAGTGCCACCAGTTGCCGCTGAAACTCCTAGCCAGCCAACCAGTGGCGAATTATCCACTCCCAAAACAACAGTTTCCGAACCCGAAAATCCCCCCAAATCAGAACAAAAAGTCGAATTTGCCACCTAACAAAAACTTTCTGGGCTTCGTCATGGGCGTCCCGCCCGTGCTCCATCTGCGGTCAAAAATCAAAACTCAGGACAATCGAAAATGACCTATCTCGAAACAGCAGCCAAATTCTACAGCGATGTTGCCGAAACCCCCCAAATCGGACTTTGCTGCGTCCAAAGCAGTCCCTTGCAATTGCCAGGATTAAAAATTCCCGAACAAATGCAAGAAATGAATTACGGCTGCGGCACAACCGTTCACGCCGCCGAACTTGTGGGCAATCCATTCGTACTTTATGTAGGCGTCGGCGGCGGCCTAGAAGCACTACAATTTGCATATTTTTCAAGACACAAAGGAGCGGTTATTGCCGTCGATCCCGTTCCAGCAATGCGAGACGCGGCTGCACGAAACTTGCAAATTGCCGCCCAAGAAAATGATTGGTTTGATGCGAGTTTTGTGGAAATTTGTGAAGGCGATGCTTTTGCGTTGCCAGTGCCGGATGCTTCTGTAGATGTTGTCGCACAAAATTGCTTGTTTAATATCTTTGAACCAGCAGATTTAGCTAAAGCATTAAAAGAGACTTATCGGGTATTAAAACCAGGCGGCAGGTTGTTGATGAGCGATCCGATCGCAACTCGGCCAATTCCCCAACATTTGAAAGAAGACCAACGCTTGCGAGCCTTGTGTTTGTCGGGTGCTCTGACCTACGCCGAATACGTTCAACACCTTGTAGACGTAGGTTTTGGGCAAGTGGAAGTTCGGGCGCGCCGTCCTTACCGACTGCTGGACAAACACAATTATCAATTGGATGCGGATTTGCTGTTAGAAAGCCTGGATTCGGTGTCTTTTAAAGTGGATGTACCGGATGACGGAGCTTGCATTTTCACTGGCAAGACGGCGATTTATACGGGGAAGGAAGAGCTGTTTGATGACGGGGCGGGTCACGTTTTGCAGCGGGGAGTTCCGGCAGCGGTATGCGATAAAACTGCTGGGAAATTGGGGGGATCGATGCCCGATAAGGTGTTAATTACTGATTCGACTTGGCATTATAACGGCGGCGGTTGCTGTTAGGAAAAAAAAGCTGGTTTCAACTGCTATTCTCCATCCAACTGAGCAAATAGTTGCAAGATGGGGTAATTGTATGGTAACTCCCGTGATGGAAACCGCAGGCAGGGCGATCGCCAAATCATTAATTTTGACAATCACAATCAGAACTCTAGCACCGCCACTTTCCTCTATCTTTTACACCACCCGGTGCTGTCAGCATATCTCTGCCATTACAACGCTGGCTTGGGCTTTTGCAACCATCCCTCACACTCACAGCTTACGGCTAGCAACCTACTTATTTTTAAGGGCTGTGAGAGCTTGACTTCGTTCCGATTACAGATTGGTTGAACATGACAGCCTAATGCTTTCCACGCCAGTTTACGGGCAGTGCTTGCGCCTCACGAGCCAAGTGTAATCAGTTATCACTGACTCATCGGAGTCACGCTAACCGTCCCTGGATAGGAGTACCTATCAATTGAGGCTAGACGAATTGCAAACCATTATCCCCTTGTCCCCTTTTCCCACATAGAGGACTAAATCATGTAAAGTAATGTAAACAGCCGACGCTCTTTGGTGAAGATTTTGGTAGGTAGCGGATTTATCTATGAACCTGATGCTCGATAGCCAGTATGACTTTGTACCCCGCTACTTCCGACTAGCAATCGCCAACGTCCTCTCCAATATCATGGTGCCACTGGCAAATTTAGTCAGTGTCATCTTCTTGGGTCATCTTGAAGAAATACACCACTTAGCTGGAGTCGCCCTAGCTGGAAACCTGCTTAACTTTCTCTACGAGATTTTTATCTTTTTACGGATGGGTACCACTGGGGTAACGGCTCAAGCTGTAGGACGAAATGACCGAGAAGGCGTGCTGTTGGTGGGACTGCGTAATGGTTTAATTGCTCTGGTACTTGGTATCGCGATCGTACTATTGCAGTACCCTTTGGGACAACTGGGGTTTGCCTTCCTAGATGTCGCACCAGAAGTTAAAGCTTCAGGTCTAGCCTATTTCAACACCCAAATTTGGGGAGCGCCCGCCATTTTGCTAAATTTTGTCTTAATTGGTTGGTTTTTAGGACAGGAAAAAAATGGCTTAGTTGTGGTGGTGTCTGTCGTTGGCAATGCTAGCAAAATCGCACTCGACTACCTCTTGATTATGCGGTGGGGTTGGGAAAGTACCGGGGCTGGAGTGTCCTATGCTATAAGCCAATATCTGTGCCTATTAGTGGGATTGATTTTTTTGTACCAAGAAATCCAGTGGCAAGAGGTACGAGCCGTCGCTGAAAAAATTTGGCATCCCTCAGCGATAAGAGCTACCTTGACTCTTAATGGAAACATCTTTGTCAGCAATTTAATTTTTATCTTTACCTCCTTAACGTTTAACTATCAGGGGGCACAGATGGGGACGATTATCTACGCTCAAAATGCCTTGCTCTTACAGATATGCAATTTCAGTATCTATTTTGTTGAAGGATTGGGATTCGGCACGGAAACTCTGGTGGGAAACTTTAAAGGTAAAGGATCTTCACAACAGTTAGTACCTCTGGCTGGTGTTTCTCTAGGAACGGCTCTGCTGGTGGGACTTTCTTTCGGCGGAGCGTGTTGGCTATTTCCCGATACTGTTTTTGGGTTGTTAACCAACCACACCGAAGTCACCGAAAACATTAATATTTTTGTTCCCTGGTTGCTACTCGTCCTGGTATGCAGTTCAATAAACTTCATGCTGGATGGTTACTTCTTGGGGTTGGCACAAGGGCATACCCTCCGTAATGTTAGCTTAGTTGCTCTTGTGGTGGGCTTTTTACCTGCGGATTTTGCTGCCATTAAGTTTGAGAGTAATCATATCTTGTGGCTGGCTATGTTTTTGTTCGATGCTATCAGAATGGTGACGCTTGGGGTACAGTTGCCTAAGACATTTGCTCGTGATGTTGAGGATGGTGGTGTCTCTGTAAAAGCGTTATTCTAACCAAGTATTTTCTTCAATATTCCTATTTGCCATCGCTTTATCCTTTATACCTTTGCCATGCTGATTCAACAATTTCACCAATTAGTTGTGCATATTCTATTCCAGCCATACGCGCCATAATAATCAGATCCGATCGAACTGGGTGCAGTCCCGATAAAGGATTCACTTCCAAAAACTGCAATTCACCACTCGCATCGCAGCGCAACTCGATTCGAGTGGCATCCCGACAACCCAAAACGCGGTAAACCTCCAGCGCCAACTGTGTCGCCTCGACTGCCAGGAGGTCGAGATCTGTTAGCAAACAATAGGATACCCTTTCGAGATACTCGCCTTTGTTAAGGGCTGTGTAGGCAGCGGTTTCTGCTTTTTCGGTAAAAATTATTTCCATCACGCCGATTACTCTAGCTTGATTACCGTTACCGACAATACCCACCGCGATTTCCCTACCGGGAAGAAAAGTTTCTACCAGAACGGGTTGCTGGAATTCTTCCTGTAGCGCTTGATACACTGAAACTAAATCTTGGCGTTCTTTAACTAGGGATTTTCCTGTTATCCCTTTAGAACTTCCTTCTGCGATTGGTTTTAGGAATAAAGGCATGGGAAGGGATACCGCCGCCGCCTCTGCTGGCGTACTCACCAATTCAAAGGGTGCTGTAGGCAAACCGAAATCCCTAACTACGCGCTTAGTCATCGCCTTATCAAGGGTAAGGGCGCAAGTAAGCGGATCGGAAAAGGTATATGGTTGAGCGAATAATTCGCAGACTGCTGGGACTTGTGCTTCGCGAGAGCGACCTTTGAGTCCTTCGGCGATGTTGAAAATCAAATCCCAGCGATCGCCATTTGCTAACCTAAGAGTAAGTTCTCTACCATTGCCGATTCGTTGAACTTTGTGACCCAAACCGCAGAGCGTATTTTCTAGCCCGATGATGGTTTCTTCATCCTCAAAATCCATGACATCGGTCGCGCTCAAACCGCTCTGAAGATAGTCTTCCTTGAGGTCATAACACAAACCAATAAAAAGCCCCATAACTGTCCAATTTTCTCTTTTTAAATTTTTCCAAGAATAGTGACGATCGTATAAGTTCTTGTGCTAGCTAAACATAATAGTCTTCCAGCAAACCTGTGCGTCGCACATCAAGCGTCACACAGTGAAACCCTCCTCCTAATGTCCTCGCGTGTCTTAGTTGCAACGGTATAACATCAACACCACGCTTCTCAAGTTCTCTGATTAGCGGAGTTTGAGCTTTATCAACAATTGCGAGATTCGGATTCACCATCAGGAGGTTCATCGCAATCCACTTCGTGGCAAGACAGGTACTTGTATAACAACCAATATCAACAATATCATCTAAATAGATGACATCCCATCCTTTGAATAACTCTGGTAGATTGCGTTGACTGACTCGTTCGGCGTTAACTACAACCAAACCAGGGTGAATAGGTACAATTGTGGTGTCTACATGAGTTCCAGAGTAAATATTATCATAAGTATGTATTCTATAATCTTCACCCAAAACAGTTTGAAGCCATAAGGCCCCGCATTGGTTCCCTGTGCCTGAGATCAGGTAGAAAATATCTCGCCCTAAACGCAATATATTCGCGGCATCAAATATCGGCTCATAGTCTTTGATTGCCAAAGCACTCGCATCGAGAACATTGTAAAGTTCATTACTTAGCCTCGGTTTGGGAGCGGAAATCCATTTAGCTCCACTTTGCAAATAATCTATGAGGATAGTTTTGTACGATCGCGCTTCAAAAAAACGGCAACGGAGTGCCATCGGAGCTTCAATAATCCAAGTCCCCACTGTCACCAAAAGGTCTCTTGGGCAATAGTTTGATTGACCATCTGATTCCCAATCAGGAGTAGCAAATTTGACAGCATGATCGGCGATGTCAGGTCGCTGGACGGTCACACCTAGATTTTGAAGTGTTTGTACAAGTTCCTCTAGGTCTTCTTCAGTTTCTGCAATTACTTGATGGTCATAGGGGCCAGAGGGAATGTCCTGAATGCTGGCATATTCTTCTAAGTATTCAACAGCAAATAGCCCTGGGTCGGGGCAGGCAATGCGTGCATTTGTTGCACGTCCCACAATAATTTCTTCGAGGGAGTCCCACTCGTTAAACACGCTGACTTTGCTCATCTTTTTATAGTAGCAGTGAATTTCTTTTTTAAACTTAGGTATTACTTAGGTAACGCCGCCAACAAGCGCGGTCAAATAACTGCGCTTGTTGGCGGCATTAAGTAGAGGGTGCGTAAGTCCTGTTTTTTAGAAAAATATTTCAATCTGGGAACATCCTTAATGAAGATTGAAGCAAGTTATTTAGTAATACTTATTGCTACACTGGATCTACATAAGTGTACGTCTTTCCTTCCCAATTACGCACAGTAGTTTTGCCGTTCTCGTAAGCAATTAGGGCGTCCGCTTGAATTGGCACTTTGCCACCACCACCAGGAGCATCAATTACATAGGTTGGTACGGCGTACCCAGTGGTATGACCGCGCAGTTTAGATATTAGATCGATACCTGTTTGGACGCTTGTCCGCAAATGGGCAGTACCGACAACTGGATCGCATTGGTAAAGATAGTAAGGTCGCACGCGCAGTTTGAGCAAACCGTGAAACAGATCCTTGAGTGCCTGTTCGGAGTCGTTAACACCTTTGAGTAGAACCGTCTGACTGCCTAAAGGAATGCCACCATCAGCCAGCAAATCGCAGGCTTGTGCTACTTCCGGGGTCAGTTCCCGCAGGTGACAGAAGTGTAAAGACAGCCACACCCGATGCTTGCGAAGCACGGCAACGAGTTCAGGTGTAATTCGCTGGGGTAAGAAACTCGGTACGCGGGAACCGATACGCACAAATTCAATGTGAGGAATGGCACGTAAGCGCCCGAGTAAGTTGTCTAAAGGCTCATCAGACATCAACAGGGGATCGCCACCAGAAATTAGCACATCTCGCACTTCGGTGTGTTCCTCTAGGTAGGCGATAATGGCATCTATCCGCCGCGTCACTGGGTACATTTCACCTTGGCTGACTAAACGCGATCGCGTGCAATAACGACAGTAGGCGGCGCAAGTGTCTAGGGCAAGCAGTAACACCCGATCGGGGTAGCGGTGTACCAGTCCCGGTACTGGGCTGTCGTCGTCCTCGCCGCACGGATCTGCCATGTCTGCGGCATCGACTGTCAGTTCTTCCTCCCTTGGCACCACCTGCAACCGCAGCGGGCAAAGCGGATCTTCCGGGTCAAGCAGCGACGCAAAGTGCGGTGTCACAGCTACAGCAAACTTTTCTGGGGCGATCGAAAGTCCTCGCTGTTCGGCGGAAGCGAGGTTTAGCAAACCTTGAAAGTGTTCCAGCTTGCACAACCGATGCCGCATTTGCCAGCGCCAGTCTTTCCAGCGATCGGGGTCGTAAGATTCACCTAAAATCTGGCAAATTGCCTCACGTCGGGATGATGTATCTATCAGACCTTTATCTAATAAAGCGTTTTCGAGCATTTTGTTCTTAGTTATAGAGTCCCCTTAAATCTCGGCCAACTAACACACCAATGGCGATTGTGTGGCAAAGACTGCCGATACTCTGATAGATGTACCTGGTGTTGACACTTACCTGAAGATGGGTGCAAAACACTGATTAGTATCCAGGTACTGTGACGTGGTTAATTACAATTGCGGAAACTTGGTCTGAGTTTGGGGTTTGCTGTTGAGACAGACGCGGGATAGTTTTCTCGCGGGGCGATCGCCCTGCTGACTCTTCAATTAAATCAGGTTTAGGAGCGATCGCCTTCGGGCAATAAAATATAGGGGAGTTGCGATCGGTCTCTCTGTAAATGGGATTTAAGTCTAATTTTGTATCAGTGTCAAGATGTGCAATGCCAAAATATCAAACTGTGCGGTTGCGATTAATAATGCGCTTTACTGATTGTACCGCATGCGGTTGAAAACCCCTGTATTTGGTTATCAAAATCCTTCCTTTCCTCATCTGGTGGCACAGGTCGGAGAGCTTGTGACCAAAAGCCCTAGTCCTCCCATTTTCCCCATGCCGCGAAACTTCCCGCTAAATTAAAGAAGTAAAAAATCATTCACGCCCTCCCAAGGAGATGCCATGCCTCGCGTCAGAGCACCAGAATTCCCAGCAAACTACCCCTGGCTGAACACCGAGAAACCTTTATCCATTGAATCTCTAAAAGGCCGGGTCGTCCTGCTCGACTTCTGGACATACTGCTGCATTAACTGCTTGCACGTCCTGCCCGACTTAAAATACCTCGAACAAAAATATAAAGATTCCCTCACGGTTATCGGCGTTCACTCGGCCAAATTTGAAAACGAAAAAGAAGTAGAAAACATCCGCCAAGCTATCCTCCGCTACGATATCGAACATCCCGTAATCGTAGACAGCGGCATGAAAGTTTGGCAAAGCTACGCGGTTCGCGCTTGGCCGACTTTAATGGTGATAGATCCTGAAAGTTATGTCGTCGGCTTTGTTTCCGGCGAAGGCAATAGAGAAGCACTTGACGAATTAGTTGGGAAGTTAATTGCTGAATACAAAGATAAAAATGCGCTCAACTTTAAAGAACTACGTTTTAGCTTAGAAAAACAGCGCAAACCTGTATCAACACCGCTGGCTTTTCCCGGTAAAGTGCTGGCATTTGCGATCGCTGCAACGGAGGCAAAACAGCTTCACCCACAGGTCGCGCTGTTGGGCGAAATGACTGAAGAAAATGAATTTGTAGATGAAACTGTATTGCCAGGACCTGCTAATTCAGTCATACAAAACTTAGTCGGTTCTTGCTTATTTATTGCCGATTCAGGACACAACAGGATTGTTGTCAGCACCATCGAAGGTGAGGTGCTGCACGTCATCGGTACCGGCAAAGCAGGTTTAACTGATGGGGACTTTGAAGAGGCAGAGTTTTTTGCACCTCAAGGTATGGCTTTTGATGCAGAAAGTCAAATTCTTTATGTTGCTGATACGGAAAATCATGCTCTCAGAAAGATTGATTTTACGACTCAACGGGTGGAAACTGTTGCTGGTACCGGCGAACAAAGTCACGAAATTGCACCGGGCAGCGGCAAGGGTTTAGAAACTAAATTGAACTCGCCTTGGGATTTAGAAAGAGTTGGAAATAGGCTTTTTATTGCCATGGCGGGTTCCCACCAAATTTGGGAAATGCAGTTAGACACTGGCACGATCGGCACTTATGCGGGTATTGGTCGAGAATCCTGTGTTGACGGGAATCTTGCAGAATCTGCTTTTTCTCAGCCCAGCGGCCTCGCTACGGATCGATCGGAGTTGTTTGTTGCTGACAGCGAAATTAGTTCGATTCGCGCTGTTGGTATTGATGAAGACCCGAAGGTGCGAACTGTTTGCGGTAGCGGTGAATTGTTTGGTTTTGGGGATAAAGATGGTCGCGCTGAGCAGGTAAGGTTGCAGCACTGTTTGGGTGTTGAATACGCTCAAAATTACCTCTGGGTTGCTGATACTTACAATCACAAAATTAAGCGGATCGACCACCGGGGCGGTACGTGCAGAACAATGATTGGAGATGGTACAGCGGGTTTGGTTGATGCTAAAGGTCTCAAGGCTCGATTTTTTGAACCTTCAGGGTTGAGCGCGATCGGGTCTCACTTGTTTGTTGCTGATACGAACAATCATGTAATTCGGCGAGTTGAGTTGGATACGCTGGAAGTCACAACTTTGGATTTCGCCAGTTTGTGCGCTCCGGATGTTTGTCTTCCTGATTAAGCCGATCGACCTTTTTCCCATTAGCCAGGGTTCTCAATTCTCCTGATTGCCAGATTGATTGCGGTAAGGTAGGGTGCTCTTAGGCGCACCTTACCGAAATTGTTCAGCAAAGTAAGTTAACCTAATTATTCGCGGCGAGTGCAGTCTCTCACCAGTCATTCAGTGCTGGATGCAGAACCTTTATATTTATGCGGAACTTCTCCCGCGCGATCGCTATCGTTCCGGTTCAAACCAATACGGGGTCAGACTTTCCCGGTTTTGGAAAATCTTTTACACGACTGCAATTCCTGGAAACCCTTATGTAGCGTGGTTTTTGCTTAATTCCACTATCTCGCAAGAGGTAGTAGGCAAAGATTAATAAAATCTTAAATACATGACTGCAGATGTCTAACGATCAAATCGCCCAAACCGGTATCTCAACAGAAATACAGCCAACGGAACGGCCGCCAAAGCGGGGAAGTTCCGTTTAATGAACGCTGAGTATTGTGACAAAGCTCACTTCATTTGGGATGACCGTCAGCACAGGGAACTAGAGATGTTTACCGCTTTGCCGCACACTTAGCAGGTTTGATGCTCTGTTTGGGGTTGAAATTTGTTCAAATCTCGTTAAACTGAAGCCCGAGCAACCATTACTTCAGATTCAAGACTCTTATTTCTATCTGAATATGTCATTTTTTATTCCGCTGTTGACACCCTCCACTGTCATAATAATAGTAGTCAATTATTTATTTTTTATTTTAATCAAGAAAACCTCTAGCAGTAAGCTTTTTCATCAAAATAGTTTTGGCTGTGTTAAGAAATAAAAAAATAAAAAATAAAAAATCGTAAAGCGTGATACAAGTAGAAGTTATAACATATAATATGTTTTCATTTTAATCTTAATTCGGAGGTCTTCCTATGGCGATCGAACTTTCAAGTTTAACGTTTAGCAACCGCGCTGATATTGTCCCCGCCTCTGGGATTGAGCAAATACTCAATACTGGCACCGCCAATACTCTCGCTGGCAACGACAAAATTACTGGTGACACTGGGAACAGTATTAGCAGCCTTGAGAACAAGCTCAGCGGCGTTTCCAATAGCGGTACGCTCAATACCGCTGGTGGTAATGACATAATTAGCGGCACTGGGAACAGTATCAGCAACACTGGGAACAGTCTCAGCGGCATCTACAACACCGGCACGCTCAATAGCGGTGATGGTAACGACATAATCAGGGGCATCCGTAACCAAGGAGAAGACAACTTCAACGATTTTGATTATGATTTTGGTTATGGCATTTACACCGCAGGTGGAGGCACCATTGATACCGGTGATGGTAACGACCTAATCACTGGCATTAGCCAGGCACGGACAGGCAGGGGAATTCAAGTTGACGACTACAGCGCCATAAAGACTGGCGATGGTAACGATACAATCACGGGTACGGGCAACGGGTATGGCATAGTTATCCGCTACGGTGGCATCCTTGATACTGGAAAGGGCAAGGACATAGTCACTGGCGTTGCTACCGATTATGGCGAGGGCATCCTCAACACTTCCACTCTCGATACTGGTGAGGGTAACGACATAATCACTGGCAGTAACACTGGCACTAACGCTACTGGAAGTGGTATCGGTATGGGCATCGTCAACACTTCCACCTTCAATACCGGTGAAGGTAACGACATAATCACGGGTAGTGGTTCTGTTGGCATAGACAACTCTTCCACTTTCAATACCGGTGAGGGTAACGACAAAATAACTGGCAGCGGAACTAGCTCCGGCATTGACAACCGCGGAGTTCTTGATACTGGCAGTGGCAGCGACACAATTACCGGTACTACTACCGATGGGGGCAGCGCCATCCGCACCAGTGGCAGGACGATCCTCGGTGATGGTAACGACACAATTACCGGCATTGGCACCGGAACTCTCAGCAATGGGATCAGAATGAGTAATACCTTTAATACTGGTAATGGTAACGACACCATCACTGGCATTGGCACCCAATATGGCCTCTGGAACTTCGTTGGTATCCTCGATACTGGTGACGGCAACGACATAATTACTGGTAGCGGCACTAAATTTGGCATCTACAACCAGGGCACCATTAATACTGGTAACGGTAACGATTCCATCATTGCTGATGGAGGCTTTGAGGTAAGCCCGTCCGATCAGAGTGGCCTCGTGCTTTTAGGAAATGATAAAGACTACCTCAAGGGTTTTGGTAGAGGTTATTACCAGGGTGGCAATGATGAAGATACACTGGAATTAACGTCAGGCAGTTATACCGTTGGAATATCGGGAACAGCGGTGAGCTTCACCAAGGGTAGCAGCATTATGAGAACTTCCGAGTTTGAAAAACTCATAGGTGGTAGCACAACGTATGACTTCACCAGTTTGACCGAGGGTCAGACAATTTTTGTTGCCTAGCAGTCTATTTGAGAAGTCTGGGACAGCTAGTAATATGAAAAAGTCACCGCTGTTACTAACTTCTGGGATGTCATTGGTTACAAAAAAGCTGAAACTCTTAGAAAGAACGAAACCCCTCAGCCATGAGATAGGATAAGGAAACCATACGGGCCATGATGGAATTGTCCTGAACTTGAAGGTGTGCAGTTTTGATAGGGATAACAAAATTGTCTCAAGGTTTAGTCTCAAGTGGTAAGTTCCACCTTCCCGACCAAAACCAGGGGGGTGGAATTATTTTTAGCTTTCAGTTTTTTGAATGAATGTTCGGATTTGAGTACCTAGGTACTCAAACTTTTTGCTAGACAATTACTAGACCAACTTCTAGCATCTAAACGGAACTTCCCCGCTTTGGCGACCGTTCCGTTGGCTGTATTTCTGTTGAGATACCGGTTTGGGCGATTTGATCGTTAGAAGTCTGCAGTCATGTAAAAGATTTTCCAAAACCGGGAAAGTCTCACTCTGTATTGGTTGGGACCGGAACGATAGTGATCGGGCGGGGGAAGTTGCGTTTATGGTGTACGGCAGAAGACACCTGACCGATATAAGTAGAGCGTAAAACCACTTTTTGCGTCCAAGACTCAATTGCTAGATGTTGTTAATTCCAGGGCTACTCAAAGCGCGATCGCCAGTATTAAATAATCGCAAAAATCTTCGCCCAAATCTAAAATTCTGAATAGCTCAGCAGCCGCATTATTTTTTCATCATCGTTCAATTCGCCGACAATTCGTCGCACGGGTTTTGGCCAGATTTTAATCAAAGTAGGAGTTGCTGAAATCTGATCTGCCTCAGCTTGTTCTGGATGTTTCAAAACATCAATTACTTTTAAAGTGTAGGGACGATCGAGGCATTTCTCTAAGAACTGGTGTAAAGTTTCGAGGGTGCGTTCGGTGCTGGGATTGCTGCCGGAAACAAAGAGGCGCAAAACGTACCCTTGAGTTTGTGGCGGTGGGGTGAGTGCTGTTTGTTTGGGAAGCGGAGTCTGCTGCGATTGCGGGAAGGACGAGGGAGATACGATCGAACCGATCGAGTCCGATCTATCTTGGGGACTGGCATACTGTACAATTAAGTCGTGATTTTCCCAAAGTTCGGGGAATTGTTCGTGATAAGTAGCGATCGCCATCGGTTCGCACATTTCTTCGCTGCGGGGATGCCAAACCAAGTCGCCCGTTCCAAAAATGGCGTTCAGCAGCATTTGATGTCGCAGCACCGGGGGGTATGCCTCGGCAGCAACCCGCAACTGCCGATCGCTCTGATCGACCCAGCAGTCAACGGTTGCCGTATAGCAAGGTATTAGAAAATGCGGCGGTTCCGACAAACCCAGTATCTCCTGTAGAGCTACGCACAACTGCAAGTGCCACTGAGTTTGCTTGCGGGAGTCTATACAATAGATTAAGTCTCCCCCTGGTGTAAACAGCGCAATGCCTTTGAAAATTTCTGGCAAAATCGGGCGATCGACTTTCAATGAAGTACACCAATAAAAGTTAAAAGTTAACTTTTAACTGTTAACTTTTAACTGTTAACACTCGACCTTTAGACTCGGCCTCGCAGCATTTGAGCCATTTCGTTCGGGAACGGCGAGTTCTCTACACAAAGGTCTTCCGTAATCCGACCTTCTTGATAAAGGCCGTAGAGCGACTTATTCATCGTCGTCATGCCTTCATAAGTATCTTTGATCATGATTTGATTGATTTCCTCATTCTGGCCTTTCAGAATGTATTCCTTAACCACGTCGGTATTGATCAAAACGTCGTGGAAAGCAGCCCGCTTCCCGTCTGTGGTTTTGCACAGCAGTTGAGCAATAATCGCCACTAGGGATTCGGAAATCGAAACCCGTATGGCTTCCTGTTCTTCGGGCCCGAACATATCCAGAATCCGGTTCAGGGTTTTAATCGCACTGTTGGTGTGCAGGGTTCCTGCAACTAAGTGACCTGTCTGAGAGGCTTTGAGGGCGATTTCCACCGTCTCTCTGTCCCGAATTTCTCCTACTAGCATCATGTCCGGGTCTTGCCGCAGAGCGCCTTTGAGAGCATTCATAAACTTGAGGGTGTGCCTGCCGACTTCCCGGTGCTTGATCAAGGATTTTTTGCTTTCGTGTACGAATTCTACCGGGTCTTCGATCGTGATGATATTGTAGGCTTTATTCTTATTGATGTAATCGATCATCGCAGCCAAGGTGGTAGACTTACCCGAACCTGTCGGGCCCGTCACCAAAATCAGCCCTTTGTGGTAGCCGCATATTTTCTTAAAGACCTCCGGCAGCTTCAATTCCTCCAGTGTCATTATTTTGGAAGGAATTAGCCGCAGCACCATTGCCGGCCCGGCTAAGGAGTCCATGCAACTGATCCGAATCCGCACGAACCCGAAGTCGAAAGCGCCGTCAAAGTCTAGGGTTTTTTGGAAAATTTCAATTTCTTCATCGCTCATGCACTCGCGCAACCAGCCAAAAAACGTATCTAAATCTGTTGGTGGATAGCCGATGTCGGCAATCTCGCCCCGGGTGCGGAAGCGGGGAACTTCGTTTACTCCGAGGTGAAGGTCGGATACTCCTTCATCTTTGGCTCGGAGGACTAGCTCTTTCAAAGTCGGAGCTCCGCCGCTGCTAAAGCTCGGGCCTTTAGGTGTGGCGAAGGATTGCGGCGGGGGTGCTGGTGCTGGTGCTGGTGCGGGCGGCGGTGCGGGCGGCATTCCTGCTGCTCTGGGGGGCATCCCTGGAGCTGGAGGGCGGGGTATTCCTGGCAGTGGGGGAGCTCCGGGTACGGGCGGGCGAGGAGCTGGCGGATGCTGCTGTGTCATATGCGCTACCTTAAGTTGGTGAGAAGGCTGACTCGAACAGATGATTTGTGGGAGTTGGACAATGCCGATCGCCCGAAGAGCGTCTCTTGCACAAAAGCTTAACTGTTCTCCTCAGTCTATCGCAAGATCAGGTTCTGCTGGTGCAATACAAAGGAAATATTCTGCCAATAGGAGGATGCGCTCACTTTCGATCTACAACCAAATAGGGATTTTCCACATTTTTGGATCAATTTTTTAACGGAAAGAGTTTTACGCACTCAAGTAGTATAAATTGATACTTTATCCAACAGTTAAGGACTTAAACCGATGAATTCTGTCGATCGGGCTTTTACTCCAGCTCTGGAGTTGGCGGAGTCGATCCGCACCCTGGAAGTGTCGCCTTTAGAAATTGTCAATCTGTACTTGGAACGGATTGAGCGATTAAACCCTGAGCTTGGCAGTTACTTTACAGTAACGGCCGATCGGGCGATCGCCCTAGCTAAATCTCAAACCGAACAACTAGCTAGGTTAAACAAGTCACAGGAATTGCCACCTTTTTTCGGAGTGCCGATCGCCATTAAAGACTTGACACCCGTTACCGGCGTTCCATGTACCTACGGCACTCAGGCTTTGCTGGGTAACATCTCTGCCTACGACGAGTCAGTAGTATGGCGGATCAAAGCAGCGGGATTTAACATTCTGGGCAAAACAGCCACCTCTCAAATTGGCTCATTACCTTACACCGAACCAGAAGGTTTCCCACCGGCGCGCAATCCCTGGAATTTAGACTATACGCCCGGAGGTTCCAGCGGCGGCTCAGCGGCGGCTGTAGCAGCGGGTTTGTGCGCGATCGCCCAAGGTTCAGACGGCGGCGGTTCGATTCGAGGCCCAGCTTCCTGCTGCGGTTTAGTGGGCATTAAACCCTCGCGGGGGCGAGTTTCCTGGGCACCTGTCGGAGATTACCTCAGCGGCATCTCGGCCAACGGCCCCCTGGCGCGCACAGTAGCTGACGCCGCCGCACTTTTGGATGTAATGTCAGGCTACACAACAGGCGATCCGTACTGGCTACCAGATTCAAATCCGACGTTTTTAGAGGCTTCCCGTCAACAGCAGGGTAAGCTGCGAATTGCGTTTTCTACGACTATTTCCCCTGTGGGCGAGGCTGCGCCTATCTGTCAGCAAGCGGTACTCGAAACCGTCAAGTTACTGACAGATTTGGGTCATGATGTCGAACCTGGATGCCCAGATTTTACGGGTTTAATCGAACCCTTTATCGCAATTTGGCAGTCAGGGGCGGCTGCAAGCGGCATTCCAGGCCCTGCTTTGGAACCCATGAATCGCTGGCTGTTAGAAAGAACTATTTCCGCTGGGGAATATTTGCGGGCGGTGAATCAAATGCAGGTGATTTCACGGCGGATTGTGGGATTCTTTGAAAAATTTGATGTGTTAGTTTTGCCGACTTATATGCACTCCCCCATCCGGGTTGGGGAGTGGGCGGATTTGAGTTTTGAAGAAACTTTGCAGCGGATCATTAATTGGATTGCTCCTTGTCCGCCATTTAATGCTAGCGGTTTGCCTGCGATCGCACTTCCTGCCATTTTAGATGACAACGGTTTGCCGGTGGGAATTCAAATTATCGGGCGGCCGGCGGCGGAAGCAACTTTAATTGCTTTAGCGGCGCAGATGGAAGCGGCGAAACCTTTCCCGGTTTTAGATTTTAAATAGACAAGAGCAAGGGATAAAAGCACGTTTCCCTTTTTTCTGGGTATTATTCAAAATTAGGACTTGTACGCGGGGAACTAGAAACCCGGTTTTTTCCATAAAATTTTCGTCATCAAACCCATGTTTTACGAAGAAACCGGGTTTCTCCCGCCCAGTCCTACTTATTAAGAATTACGCTGTAAAACTTTAACAATACCTCTTTAGATTGATATACATTTTGATTCTTTTATTTTAAATATTGTAGCAGTTCGCTGCCAATATTTAGGGAAAATTTTTTATGTTTACTTCCGGGCCGATTACCGCTCCCGTTCCCGTTTTTCTGCTTCTTTTAGCAATCATGCTACTCGCGCCGCTGTTATTTGAGCGCTTGCGACTGCCGGGAATAGTCGGTTTAATTATTGCTGGCGTAATTGTCGGGCCCAACGGTCTCAATTTGCTGCAACGGGACCCTACTATTGTTTTGTTAGGTACTGTAGGATTGCTGTTTTTGATGTTCCTAGCGGGGCTGGAAACTAGCCTAGATGACCTCAAACTCAATGCAGACAAAGCTGTCATATTTGGGTTGGCTACTTTTTCGTTGCCGATGATATTGGGGACAGGAGCAATGCTGCTGTTGGGATATAGCTGGCTAGCTTCAATTTTAGTCGCTTCTTGTTTTGCTACGCACACGCTGTTAGCGCTGCCAATTCTCACCAAATTGGGATTGATGCGAACTCAGACTATTACTACGACTTTGGGGGGGACTTTAATTACGAATGTGTTGGGACTGTTGGTGCTGGCAATTGTTGTTAAAGCTTTCAAAGGAAATCTAACTCTCGAATTTTGGCTGTTTCTCATTCCATCTCTTGCTATCTACACTTTTGCTACTTTATGGGGAGTCCCCAAAATCGGTCGCTGGTTTTTCAAGAAATTCGGACACGACGAAAATGCCGAGTTTATATTTGTATTGGCTACCCTATTTCTAGTTTCTTACGCAGCCGAACTAATTGAAATTGAGGCAATTATTGGTGCATTTTTATCGGGAATTGCCATCACTCAAATTATTCCCAAAATGAGTCCGCTGATGAATCGGATTGAGTTTATTGGCAACACCCTGTTTGTGCCGTTTTTTCTAATTTCTGTGGGGATGTTAATTGACCCGCTAATTTTGGTGAAGCAGCCGCAGTCTTTGTTGGTGGCGGCGGTGATGATTTTAGCAGAGGTGGTGAGCAAGTTTTTGGCAGCTTGGCTACCGGGGAAATTATTTGGTTTTGAGTTTCCGAACATTATGGTAATGTTCGGTCTGTCTGTTGCTCAAGCTGCTTCTACTTTGGCGGCGATTACGGTTGCTTTTGACATTAAATTGGTCGATCGCGTAACGGTGAACGGCATCATTGCCATGATTTTAGTAACTTGTGTCGCTTCTCCTTGGATTGTATCTCGGTGGGGTCAAGAAATGCAGCAGCCGGGGTTGAGTTTGCCGACTGCTAGTTCGGGAAAGCATTCATGGGGAGAGCGAGTGTTAGTGCCTGTTGCTAATCCGAATACAGAAGATAATTTGCTGCGTTTGGCTTTGATTTTAGCAAAAACATCTCAGGGAACTTTGCTGCCGCTGCATATTTTGTCCGATCGCGGGGAAGCAATTTCGCCCGCAGAGAAAATGCAGCAAACTCAACTTTTGACGGCTGCGGAAACTGTGGCCCATGCTGCTGCTTGTGCGGTTGAACCGATCGCGAGGATAGATGATGCGATCGATCGCGGAATCCTGCGGAGTGCAACCGAACGCGAGGCTAGTTTAATCGTTTGCGGTTGGAAGGGATTTTCCACGACTCGCGACAATTTTTTCGGCAGCATCATTGACAATGTGGTAAGGCGATCGCCCGTACCCGTACTGATTGCTCGATTTCCCGATCCTCTCCAGAATACAGCCAGAGTTATTTTGGCGGTAACTGACAGCGAGTTGACGCGGTTTGGATTTCAGGAAACCGTGGATATTGCTAAGAGTTTGGCCGAGGAACTTAAGGCGAGTTTGCAAGTGTTGTTGGTGGCGACAAAACGGGAACAAAGCAACAAAAGTGCGGCGGAGGTGGAAATTCTTTCTGAGATACCAGTAAATCGGGTGCGGGGAAATTTTATCAAGTTAGTTTCGCAGAATTTGTTAGAACACGATTTGCTGATTTTAACCACAATTTCTCACCAGAATTTGTGGGAAAAACCGGGAACTCTCAAAGAACCGGAAGCGATCGCCCGGACTCACCAAAATATTTCGATGCTTGTTGTTTATTTTCCTGTATCTTGAGGAATATTGTAACCGCAGATTACGTTATGAATCTGCATTCATCTGGGGTTAATATTTTATGACTAAAGCCAACTTGCAAATTAAACAAAAATATGTAGTTGCGCTCGACTCGCTCTTTCCTAACTAAGAGCGGACAAGCGCAACTACATACCTAAAATTTAAGCTTTATTTGTGACAATTGTGTAAGTCCTATATTTAATCCTAATCCAACGGAATTGCTAGCAAAATTTCCGCACCTTGGCGCGGTTCGAGAATACACTCGATAGCTCTTTTGACTCGCGAAGTTGGTATTTTTTGGGCTGCCGATTAAAAAATCCTTCAACTCATCATCATTAGCACCCGCACAAGAAGTGCACTTAGGTACGGAATGTGCGATCGGCCAGTAAATATGCGTAGAGGCTTTGCCGATCGCACTCCGATGGAGGCAATTTCTCGGCATCTAGGACAATATCTCGGTATCTGGGAGAATTTTGAGAATATGGTGATCTACCCCCTCTAGTTCAATAAGGTAAAAATGAGCATCAGACCAAATTTCAGATGGTTTTCTTCAGTGGCGAGTGTTTTGGGTTCGATTTCGATCGGCCCTTTGAGCGGCGCGACATCCTCTGTAAAAGCAGCAGAAACGGTTGTTGTCCGCAAAGGTATTTTAGAATCGTCAATATCGGTTGCGGATTTGCGCGAACTCGCAGAAACAGGAAAAGTCCCTGCCAAACTGCAAGCTTATGCCAATCTCCTGTCTGAGGAACAGCGGAGTAAGATTTTTCGGGCGCTGCAAGCGAAAATTCCCCTCAATGTAGTCGGCCTGAGCAACTTGCTAAATACGGGCATCGGCACTGCCATCCTGACGGATTTGACTACAGTGATACCCAGGCGCGACGGTGGGGGTGTGGAAGCGCTGCGATCGGCTCTGCTGCAGGGAGCAAACGCGCCGGAAGGCTTATCGGTATTGAGTTTCATTGAGTCTTATCCGAGCTCGCGGGTCGTGGTGGATCTCGATCGAGCTTTCGCAGTTTTGGGAAATATGAACGCAAGTTTTTGGCAAACTCAGCGCTTTATGGCGGCGATCGCACCTCAGTTAGCAGCGGTTAAACCCGCGTTTAAGCTGCCTTTCGATCCCACCCAGCCCGGCCCTAATATCGTGCAGGTACGGGCGCTAGATTTGAACGATAGTACCCGCAATCGACCTATTCCGGTGGATGTGTACTGGTCGAGAGCTGCGACGGCCGACAAACCGACGATCGTCTTTTCTCACGGGTTGGGTTCCGTCCGCACGGATTTGCGCTACTTAGCCGAGCATTTGGCCTCTCACGGCTATGTGGTAGCAGCTTTAGAACATCCGGGCAGCAACGAGACGAATACCAATGCTGCGATGGCGGGGAAGTGTCCCTTGCTAGCTCCTCAAGAGTTTTTAGACCGTCCCAAAGACATCAGTTTTGTACTCGACGAACTGACAAAATTGAACCAAACTGATGATAATTTGCAGGGGAAAATCGCGATCGACCCATCGGTAATAATTGGCTATTCTTTCGGCGGCGCCACAGCCTTGTCCGTGGCCGGTGCCGAACTGCAATTGAGCGGACTCAAACAGCGGTGTCAGGGAGATTTGATTGGGTTCAGCTTGGGCGAAGGCATTCAGTGCGCGGCGGCCGGATTGCCCGAAGAACGGTATCAATTGCGGGATGCGAGGATTAAAAGGGCGATCGCCATGAATCCGATCGCATCATTACTATTTGGAGAAACTGGTTTAAGTGCAATTCAAATTCCCACCTTAATAGTAGCATCTTCTGCAGACAAAACAACTCCCGCCTTAGCCGAACAAATTGCCTGCTTTCCGAAAATTCCCTCTCCTAAATGGCTAGTCGGTTTTGTAGGAGGAACCCACTTAAGCGTCAAAGATCCGAGTACAACTTTAGACCAAGTTCGCAGGCCGAACACAGTAATTAGCGGCGATGAAGTTGTGGGCGACCAAGCTGTTAGCATACGCACTTATATTAAAGCTGTAAGTTTAGCCACGGCCGCTCAACTAACTGCCGAAGCTGACAAATATGCAGTCTTTCTAACACCAGAATACGCGCAATTTGCTTCCACATCGGCAATCCCGGTGCGGCTGGTAACAGAAATATCCCCTGAAATTAATGCGGTAGTGCAAACTTTTGTTCAAGGGAATAAGTAGTGATTACTTATTAGTAGTTAAGTAGGTAAGCGCCCAAAAACCATAGTATTTTGTTGAGTTCTCGACCCAGAACATAATTATGTAGGGTTCGCAGTCCTAGCCTTACCACTATTAGTTATTAGCTAATAATCTGATGTCCGCTCGAACACCTATAATAAAGGTGTTTGTAGTGGTAGTTCGAGGGGACATCAGATTGCGACTAGCAGGCTTTCCTATTGTAGGCGAGACCCCTTACCCCCCAGGGCTGTATTTTCTTCTTAAGCTGTCTCTGATATATTTTGTCCGTGCAAGGGCAAAATATAACAAAGCGCTTTCACAAACTCTACTCCCAAACTGCGATGCCTAAAAAAAATCTTATCCCGCTATTGCTGCTGTTTGCAGTCCTGTTTACCCTTTACGGTGACACTTTAACTTTTCTCCCCAAACCTGTAAGAGATAGTAGCGTGGCAAGTCGGAAGTTTTTCGTCGGGTTGTGGCCAGATTGGTTGAGGCCGAGAGATTTCAACGAGAAAAGGCAACAGGATATTGATAAATTGCAAAAAAGTCCTAGTCCCAGTCGATAGTTTTGAGCTACCCGCGAGAAACCCGGTTTCTCTAACAATACCTAGCCATTTTCTTGGAGGTTGGGTTAAGGGAAGCGAAACCAAACATGACGATTTGAGATTGTAGATTTTAGATTTTTCCTCCAATCTCAAATCGATTAAACTTGAGATTTTAGATTTTCTTCCTATACCAATTTAATCTGAACTTGCACATATCTCGATCCCCCTAAATCCCCCTTCTTAAGGGGGACGAAAGATCGGAATCTTGTCCCCCCCTTATTAAGGGGGGCGCCAGGGTGATCGGATTCTACGGGGCCTCATAAAAAATTGGTACTAGCGGTAAGGTGTGCAATGCACACCCTACAGATAGAGGTTCTGCCTCCAGAACTGTTTTAGATTGGTTCTCCCATCTAAAATCTAAAATCTAAAATCTAAAATTGATTAGGCGTGCTTTTTCAACCAGCTAAACATAGCTCGCAAATCTTTACCAACTTCTTCAATAGGATGTTCTGCTTCCTGACGGCGCATGGAGGTAAAGCCCGGTTTGCCAGCTTGGTTTTCCAGAACGAATTCGCGGGCAAATTGACCCGATTGAATTTCGCTGAGAATTTTACGCATTTCGGCGCGGGTTTGATCCGTGACGATGCGGGGGCCGCGAGTTAAATCGCCGTATTCTGCGGTATTGGAAATGCTGTCGCGCATTTTGGCGAGGCCTCCTTCTACTACTAAGTCAACGATAAGTTTAACTTCGTGCAAACATTCAAAATAAGCTAATTCCGGTTGGTATCCGGCGTCAACTAAAGTTTCAAATCCAGCTTTAATTAAGGCGCTCAAACCGCCGCACAAAACTACTTGTTCGCCAAAAAGATCCGTTTCTGTTTCTTCGCGGAAAGTGGTTTCCAGGATGCCGGCTCTGGTGCCGCCAATACCTTTAGCATAGGCCATTGCCCGATCGCGCGCTTGACCGGAAGCATCTTGATATACTGCAAACAAACTCGGAACGCCTTCCCCTTGTTCGTAAGTCCGCCGCACCAAGTGTCCGGGGCCTTTGGGGGCAACCATTACTACGTCTACATTGGCAGGGGGAACAACTTGGCCGAAGTGAATGTTAAAACCGTGAGCAAATGCTAAAACATTTCCTTCAGAAAGGTTCGGTTCGATTTGTTCTTTGTAAATAGTTTTTTGAACTTCATCGGGCAATAAAATCATGATGAAGTCAGCAGCGGCGGCTGCTTTGTCTACCGGGTGAACTGTTAAACCCGCGTCGGTTGCTTTGGCGGCAGATTTGCTACCGGGATACAAACCGACAACGACATTCAGGCCGCTGTCTTTGAGGTTGAGGGCGTGGGCGTGTCCTTGGGAACCGTAGCCGATGATAGCAATCGTTTTGTTGGCTAAGAGGTCTAGGTTCGCGTCGGTGTCGTAATACATACGGGCCATAGTGCTTGTTTCCTGAGATGCAAATTGGTTGATTGACTGCAAAACTCTCATTTTATCAAGGTAGGGTACTTTTTTTGCAGAAATTTTTAAGATTAAGATTTGGGCGGGGGAAAATAAAGGTCGATCGCGCTGAATTTAGCAGGGTTTGTCGCCGAGTCTGCGATCGTCAAATATAATTGTCAATAGCGTGCTGTGCATTTGAAAAAACCTCACATCTTGCACGATTCTCAAGAACAGGCAAGATGCCTGTTCCACAAAGAGTGAATTTTCTCGCTTCACAGGCCGGAAAGCCTGTTCCTAAAAAGCTTATTGAGAATTGTGCAACATCTCAGAAAAACGCAACTAACTAACTTTTTTCAGATGAAAATAAAAGCAATACATCATGTGGCGATTATTTGCTCGGATTACGAAGCCTCGAAAAATTTTTATGTAGAAGTATTGGGATGTTCAATTATCAAAGAAACTTTCCGAACCGAGAGGAATTCTTACAAACTAGATTTGCGAGTCGGCAACGGCGACACAATCGAGCTTTTCTCATTTTCTCATCCTCCAGAAAGAGTTAACAATCCTGAAGCTTGCGGCTTGAGACATTTAGCTTTTGCCGTAGAGGACATAGAAGCATCCGTTGCCTACTTAAAATCCCAACAAGTAGAAGTAGAAGAAATTCGCCTTGACGAGATTACAGAAAAACGGTTTACATTTTTCCGAGATCCCGATAACTTACCGTTAGAAATTTATGAAATTTAAGGACTATCCCGATTTTGTAAAATCGATCTTAAGTCAATAGGTGGGGTGTGCATTGACCTAAAAACTGCATGATTCATTCCCAATCTAAAATCTAAAATCTCAAATCTCAAATTGTATAATGGACTATATCATCAGAAACACAATCACGATCGGCTTCCCGGCTTTAATGCTATTTTTAGCCATAGGAGCTACAGGTAAAACAGGTGACGCAGCAGTTTGGTCGGGTTTGGTCAAAGTCGGCGGTTCCTTTGGTATGCTGATCGGTTTAGGTGTGTTGGTATTTCTAGGATTTGTTGCAAATTCTGTTAGTTATTTTTTGGTAGATAGCTTGTTGGTGAGATTTTATCAAAAACAGCGAGAGTTGCACCCGCCAGAACAACTGGTAAGAGAAATTGATAAATTGCTGATTACCAACGACCTTAAAATCAAGCTCAAATGGGCGGTGATGCACAGCATCCCCAACAAAAACCTTAGCTTAAAGCACGTAATTTTAAAATGGTTTATTATCGCAGCAACTGTAAATTCCCTATTTTCAATAGTCGGTTATTTAGGAGAACTCAACATTTTTTTTGAATTGAGTTCTCATTTTAAACTACAATATCTGCTGGTTGGTTTCTCTACTTTGATATTCTTCGCTCTGGTGCGATCAAAAAAAAGATGGTTGCTGGTGAGCGCATTTTGTATTATCATTAATTTGGCGGAAATAGTTCCTTGGTACTTTCCAGCGCCAGCAGTTGCCGCAGCAACTCCCGGACACAACTTGCGGATTTTGCATTCAAATGTTTTAAGGAGTAATCGGCGATATTCTGAGGTGATATCGCTGGTTAAAGCAGAACAACCTGATATCGCCGTTTTTGTAGAAGTCAACTCATCTTGGGCAAAAGAGTTATCGGTTTTAAGCGAAATTTTTCCTTACTCTTCTACCCAGCAAGAATCTGAGAGATTTGGCAGTGCAATATACAGCAGGCTGCCTTTAGAAAATTCTTCGGTTAAAGCCTTTTCAAATCAAAGAAAGAGCTTGTCGGCGGATGTTAAATTTCAAGGTAAAATCATTTCTCTGATTCTTGCTCATCCCACTGTGCCGATCAAACAGCACAGTTTTATCAATCGCAACGAACAGCTAGCAGCCATCGGCGAGTATGCAGCCCAAGTAAAAAATCCCGTGATTGTGGTTGGGGATTTAAATACCACAATGTGGTCGCCATTTTACAAAAATATGGTAAAAACGGGAAATTTGCGAAATGCGCGATCGGGCTTTGGCATTTTACCGACTTGGCCGACTTTTATGCCGCTGGCTTATATTCCCATCGATCACTTTCTAGTCAGCAAAGAAATTGGTGTTTTGAAGATTCGTACTGGCCGCAATGTCGGTTCGGATCATTTGCCGTTAATTACAGATTTGGTCATTTGAAGACAGGATTCGATATTTTCTAACAAATTATTGATTAACTGTATCTGGTATTGCTGGATATTTGTCTGTAGCGGCTCTTTGCTGTCTTGAAAACAGATAACTTTTCCGGCGATTTCCTTGTAGTGTTGCAGCATGGAAAAAGTATCGGTGCTGAAGCGAGCGAGATAGTTTTTAGCAGCCTCGTTGCAAATTTCCGTTACTTGATTTAGATAAGCTTCTGACGATTCAGGCGGCTTTTCATTCCCAGTTCTTTTATTCAAAATATAGCTAGCGCCGCCGACTACTGCGGCTCCCACAGGCCCGCCCAACAGCCAACCTAAGCCGGTGGCGATCGCCACTGGAGCCACTTCGCTGTCGATCGACTTTTGAGGTGGAGGTGGTGGCGGTTCCGGTAAGCTGACTTGTGGGGATGGAGGAAAGGAAATCAAAAGTGCGATCGGCTGTTCTTTCTCAAAGAATTCGCAAGCTTTATTTACCCATTCTGCGATGGTTTGCTGTTGATTTAAGACCTCTCGCTGAAATTTTAGCTTCCACGCATCAAAACTCCCTTCCTGAAGCGACAGCGCCATTTCCGATTGATACCGCTGCAAAAGTGTGGGCTGGTAAAGCCAACTCTCGAAGTCAGAAACGCTGGCAAAAAACCCTTTTGATATCAGTTTTTCAGCTTTTTGTTTGATTTCAATTTTGTCTTTGTGCTTTTTTTGAGCTGCAGCTATTTCTGCGGTGACAGTTTCTGCTTTGGCTCGAAGAGATTGGCAAATTTTAGTAGCTATAGCTTCAATTCTGGGCAACTTAACTGCTAGTTGTTCCTGTTGAGCTGCCACAATACTTTGCAAAGCCGATTCAAACATAGCAATTCCTGTAGTTTGGGCGGCCGCCACATCTCCTTTCAGCCTCGCCCTCAAAGCCGGCAAAGCATCGACGCGGTAGATATTGCTGATATTGTTCGGCAAATTGGAGCGAAAACTTTCGGCAACAAACAACAACCGATTGTAAACTTGTTTTTGTTCGTCTGGTTCGAGTAGATTGATAAAATTTGCAACAAAGACTACAGTGTTGATTTGGCGATCGCTCAACCAATCTCTCAAGTTCTCTCGTTCCCCTAAAGTCATCAATTTGCGAGCATCTAAAACCTGCACAACCAAATCAGCCGTTAGCAATTTATCCCGAACCAAATTATCCTGTTCTTCCCGGTCATTGGTTCCCGGCAAATCCAGCAATTCCACACCCGTTTTCAGGAATGGATGGGGACAGTAAACATTCACGGCTGCCACATCATCCCGCATTTGTCTGGCGTCGTCAAGGATGGCGTAGCGTTTCAAAACATCAGTCCCCGGTTCGCTAATTTCCGTGCCGTCTTTCAGGGTAATTTTTGCGTGCAATTCCTCGCCGTAGTTGACATAAATGGCAGCACCTGTAGTGGGCACGAGGTCGATCGGCAAAGCACGATTTCCCAGCAAAGCATTGAGCAAAGTTGACTTGCCGTAATTAAACGGGCCAAAGACAGCAATTTGAAAAGTTGGTTTGGCGAGATAATCGCAGATTGAGGTGGTATCTCGATACAGTTGGGAGTTTTTGTCAAGTTCGAGAATACCGAGTGCTGATTTGAGATAGTCAGTCAGGTTTTGATAAATTTCGGGTTGTTGCATATTGCTGTTTTATTTCATTTAGCGGATGCTAGGAAAGCTTGATATAGCGATTCAATACTCTGCGACTCGGCAGAAACATCAGCCTCCAATTTGTTCAAACGCTCAGACTCAGCCTGACAATTAATCTCGCGAGATTCCTTTTGTTCGAGCAAATTATCTAACTCAGATTTCCGAGAATTAATATCCGCATTCATGCGATCGCCCACTTCCCGCCCGTAAACATCAAAACACTCTTTCACAGCATCGTGAATCGGCTGCCACTGCTCTTGAGCCACCTGCGGCAGATATTTCACCAGCTCTTTTTTCGCGGCTTTCACCAACTCTTTGCGAGCTCCGTCTGCTTGCAAAAACCCAACACCCATCCCCAATAAAGCCAAGTACAGCGGTCCCAAAACAATCCCCGTCAAACTAGCAAGAATCGTACTAACGCTTAACACAGTGATTAAATTAAGCAGGATATTTTTCCAATCAAAACCCGCTCCTGCCATTGCTACGCCCGCCAGATTTCCGGTCGTTAACGAGAACAATCCCATCGCCCATTTTGCCCAAGCTGGCGAGTTATCTTCGTTCGAGTTGCTGACTGCTGCTGGTATTTTTTGCCCGGTCAGTTTTTCTGTGATTTTTTCAGTCACTTTCGTGTAAGATGCTCCGTAATTAGCCGCGCTTTTCGATAGCTGTGAAAATGCGGAATTCATCTCTTGTTCTGCTGTGAGAGTCCAAGCTGCTAATTTGTCGTTGATGTACTGCTCTAATGCTCGTTTTAGCGATGCTTCAAAGGCTTCTCGCTTGCCTTGGCTGAAGAAATCCAGAAATTTCAGCTCCGGTTGATACCGCAAAAAATCTGTTTCAAAGGTATTTTCTAAGTTGAGAACGTAGGTGCGGAAAGAATCTGCGATCGCCCGCGATTTACTATCTCTAACGCCGAGAATTTCTTGTTGAAATTCATCGCGAATGTGAGTCAGCTTCTTAAACTCTGGCTCAACTGAATTAATTTTTCCCTTCAACTCATTGACATCGCGATCGAGTAATGGTAAACGGCGTCCAACAGCTTCGCGGACGCGAGCAGAAATTTGACGCGCCAAAGTCCTCGCCGGACGCAATTCTGAAATCGCCCTTTCCTGGGTTAAAAACGTATTAAGTGCCGCCATAAACTCGGGAAAACCAGTTCCGGCCAAATCCGCATCCGGGTTTTTTATCCGCAACCTGAGTGCCTTAATTGAGGTAATTGCAAACACTCGCTCGTCGTAAATATCGTGTCCTTCTGTTAAACAATATTCAGCCAAATTAGCTTGAAAAACCCGCCGCAGTTTCCCTTCGGCTTCTGCCAATTCTTCGGGATCGTCCGGGTCAATCAAACTTTCCCGCACCTGATCCCAAGCATTAATCAGAAAGAAAACGCTCAATCCGCGATTTTTGATGTAATTTTCTAAATAACGTCTTTCACCCATTGTGCAAGGCTGAGTTGCCCTGAGTACAAACAAAATAGCGTGGCAGTTGTTGATATAACCGAGAGATAATTCGTTGCGGGCTTCTGTATCGTTCAGTCCGGGACTGTCTACTATTTCTATGCCTTTTTCTAGCAAAGGTAAGGGATATTCTACTACGGCACAGTCGATATCTGGAAATGCTGGTTTCTTTTCTTCTTCTAAGCGTTTTGCTTCAGCGGGGTCAATTGTGTAGTTTTGTTTAAAACTTTTAAAATCTAGCTGTTTTGGGCTTTTGCCGTCATTGAAATAAACGGTGACTTTTTTTTCTGACCCATAGCGCAAAATCGTCAGCAAAGCTGTACAGGGATTTACATCGCTGGGCAGTAAGTTTTCGCCGATTAAGGCATTGAGAAAAGTGCTTTTGCCGCGTTTCATGTCGCCTAGCACTAGCAGGCGAAAGACTCCTTGGCGCAAGTTTTTACTGGCGACCTCAATGTCGGCATTGTCTGTTTCTAAACCGAGTTTTCCCGATGCTTCTCCTCCTGCTAATTCTGATTGGTTGATAGCTGTGGCGATGTTGCTGAGGCGATCGGCAATTTCTCGGCGGACTGCGGCTACTCGCTCTAAATCGTTGAGAAAGTTGCTAGTTTCGACTTTAAGGTTCATGAGTGTTTCCTGATAGTTTGCTGGTGAGGTTTTTTAACTTCTGTCTTCTGGGAAAAATATTTTGTAAGCGATCAAAGCAATGCCTCCTACTATCAGCGCGGCTGCCAGCCAAGATGCTATGCGAACGGCAACGACAACAGCAATGACAATGCCTGTAAATTGAGCGACGGCTAGGATTTTTCTGCGCCACTGTTTGAGTTGGCCGTTAACTTGGCTGTCTGGTTCTTCGTACTTGCTCGTTAGATATTCGGGCACTGAGCGGTCGATTTCGGATTCTAGTTCCCGGAGCCGAATTTCTTGTTCGCGCTTCCGCAGCTCTTGTTCTTTGTGCCGGAGTTCTCTTGCTTTTTTATCGGGAGAGTTCATAACTTTTACCTGGTTTCCCGCAGAAAATTTTGTTATTTATTGTCAATGTTGCAGAGCGATAAGTTTTTTACAACTGTAACTCATATTTTCTGCCGTGTCGAGAGATGTTCAGAAATTTCAAAAAGGGCGATTCCCTACGGGATAGCTACGCTTCACGACTAATTAAGCCGATCGCCCTAGACTAGGCGCTGGGAATCATCAATATCCTTCTGGCCCGATAGTAGTGCGATCGCACTCAGCTTCCGACAGATCGACCAAGCGGCAGCGAAATAAGTTGCAGCCCGCTAATTTAGCTTTAGTTAACTTTGCTTTTTCCAAATTAGCTCGGCTCAAATCCGCATATCTCAAATCGGCATTCGTCAAATCTGCATTGTACAAATCCGCACCTTGCAAATTGGCTTTCTGCAAATTTGCACCTTGCAAATTGGCGTGGCGCAAATTGGCTCTCGATAAATTAGCTCTTGATAAATTAGCTTGCGACAAATTGGCTTGATAAAGTTTAATGTCGCCCAATTCAGCATCTTGCAACTCAGTTTTATAAAGATTGGCTTGAGTCAGATTTCCGTAGGGCAAATAAGCTCGCCTCAGAACACTATCAGAAAGATTTATTTCTGGCAAATCTGCTTGAAACAAGTTATCTTCACTTAAGTCAACGGCGTTAAAGTTTCGCTTGCCCTCAGCATACTGAGCGAGCAATTCCTCAGCGCTTAGCTTTTGCATTTTCACCCCTTCATGACGACAGCTAGTGCAGCCAATCCATAACAGTAACTAATGGCTATTAGTCTGCGTATTTATACTTAGGCTTTTTCTTATGTTAAGCTTATGTAACAATGAGCGCATTTTTTCTAAGATTTTTTTTATATTTGTAAATTTCTGCCTTGCTCCACCAGTAAGCGGTCAGCAATGTCAAGATCGATAAACACACCAAAGCCACTCCTCTATTGAAATATGCCAGAACTTCCTCTCTCCTTTGCTCAGCACTACCACGAACGGACCAAATACGACCCTGAAACCATTGCTGCCAAAAGCAAACGGCTAGATTGGACAGAGCAACCTGTGCCTTTCAAAGAATATAAAATTGGAGCGTGTTTTGACCTCAAGCCTTATCTAAAAGACCTCTCGGAGGAGTCCGAGACCACTGCGGATGAACGTTGGTGGCACCGATTGTCCAGCTTGTTGCTGTGCAGCTACGGGTTGACGGCGAAAGTGCAGACGCTTGACGACAGCTACCTGTATTTGCGATCGGCACCGTCGGCGGGCGGGCTCTACCCAGCAGAGGTTTATTTAATATCCCGCGGCACTGGGCAGTTGCCGGCGGGACTTTACAACTATCAGTGCAGAACTCATTCGCTGGTTCATTTCTGGGACAGTCAAGTCTGGCCGGCCTTGCAAGCAGCTTGTTTCCAGTCGCCAGCGCTAGAAAATACCCAATTGGCGATCGCCGTTACCACTGTTTTTTTTCGTTCTTCTTGGCGTTACGAAGACCGAGCTTATCGGCGAATTTTCTTAGACACCGGCCATTTATTGAGCAATATCGAGTTAGCTTGTGCCGTCAACGATTACCGACCTCACCTGATTGGAGGATTCGCCGACGAAGCTGTCAATCAATTGCTATACATCGACTCGGAGCAAGAAGGAGCGATCTGTTTAGTGGCTTTAGCCGACTTGCTAGATATTGAGCAAAACTTGCCTAAATTTAAAACAGCTTTGCCCGGAAACACCACGACAGATTACCCGCAACTTTCCGAAGGTCAACTGTTGGCATACCTCCACAAAGCAACGCAGTTAGAATCAGATACCACCGGAGCGGATGGCTGGAAATTTAATGAAAGTGAAGGGGAATTAGACGATAAATACAACTTTCCCTTTTGTACTAAAGTTTCGACTGTCACTCCTTCGATTCCTTGGGGAGTGAACCTGGAAAATTTAGGAAGCACGATGCTCAAAAGGCGTTCTACCCGTGCTTATACAGGTGCTTCTTTGAGTTTGGGCGAACTGCTAGCCTTGCTCGATTTTACTTACCAGCCACAGCACTACATCGATCAAGGATTAGACGCTTCTCCCGACTATTTCGATCTGAGTTCGATCGAAACTTTTATTGCTGTTTCGGGAGTGAATGGGTTAGAAGAAGGCTGTTATTATTACGCTCCGAAAGCTCAAGAATTGCGGCAAATTCGGTTTAAAAATTTCCGCCGGGAGTTGCATTATTTGTGTTTGGGGCAAGACTTGGGCAGAGATGCGGCGGCGCTGTTGTTTCACACGGCGGATTTAAACAGGGCGGTAGCAAAATATGGCGATCGAGTTTACCGTTATTTGCACATGGACGCGGGTCATTTAGGCCAGCGGTTGAATTTAGCAGCTATTCAACTGCGTTTGGGTGTCAGCGGTATCGCGGGCTTTTTTGACGATCGCGTCAATGAGGTTCTCGGTATTCCTGCGAGTGAAGCTGTGCTTTATATTACAACTCTGGGAAGACCTCGATCGTGACAATAAGTTAGGTGATTTCTGAGAAAGAATTTACCAAGGAAGGTAAAATATGTTTATTGATGAGTAAGGAGATAGGAGCAAGCATTTGGATACGTTAGCCTCAAGAACCTCAACTAAATTGTTAAGAACATCGCAAATCGAAGACCTACGACTGGCAGCATCGAAAATGGATGGAGTAGAACGTCGAGGTTTTCAGGCTGCGATGGCATTGAAATATTGCCTGCAGTAGCGCAAGGTTGGCAGAAACAGTGTTCGGTTGGGGGAGACAAAATATAGAGGTAGGATTGGCGGAAAAAAGAACAGGGCTCATCTGTATGGGGTTACAACCAGCCTTTAGCGGAGCAAAGCGTTGGGAGGAGAAACAGCCGGAAGCGGCATTATCACTGCAACAGATTGCAGAATCTCATTGTCAACTTGATCCAACATTTAAAACATCAATAGCCTATACCCGGTTGACAGCAGCATCCGCACTCTCACAACTCAAAGAACAGGGATTTAGTCAGGAGCAATTACCATCTGCCAGTACAATGGCACAAGTATTGAACCGAATGGGTTATCGTCTTCGGAAAGTAGTAAAAGCCAAGCCTCAAAAAAAATTCCACAAACAGACGACATTTTCAACAACATCAAAGATTTACACAAGCAAGCAACAAGCGAATCAGTCAAGCGACTAAGCATAGACTGTAAAGCCACCGTTAATATTGGGGATTATTCACGTGGAGGAAAAACTAGAGGGGACAATCAAGCTAGCGATCACGATATGGGATGCAAGGAAAAATATATTCCTTGTGGAATCGTAGACGAAGACAGTGGGCAACTACACATTATCTTTGGCAGTTCTTATAAAACCAGCGATTTCATTGTTGACAACCTAATTAATTGGTGGCAAACAATTCCCCCAGAACAAAGACGGGATACCGAACTCATACAAATAAAAATTGATAACGGTCCCGAAAGTAGCGGAGTACGAACTCAATTCTTAAAAAGGATGGTGGAATTTGTTGACCAGATTAACAGACCGATTCAACTACTTTACTATCCTCCTTACCATAGTAAATATAATCCCATAGAGCGCTGTTGGGGCATTCTTGAACAGCATTGGAATGGAAGTAAGCTTGTTGATGTTGAAGCTATGCTTTCATGGGCTTCTAGCATGACTTGGAAAGGGCTGCATCCCATTTTGACTTTAAGCAACATTGTTTACCAAAAAGGGATTTCTCTGACTAAGAAAGCCATGAAGCAACTCGAGTCCCGATTGCAGCGAAATCCGCTTTTGCCCAAATGGGATATCTTGATTCGACCACTTTAGCTGGTAAATTATTTCTCAGAAATCACCTTAGTTGTTATTTGTCAGTAGTATTGCTTCACTAAGCCCAGGCGCATCTAAGTTTTACAGTCAAGTTTGATGAAATTAACATCTTACACCATTCTCAAGAACAGGCAAGATGCCTGTTCCACAAAGAGTGAAATTCGGTGTTTCACAAAGAGTGGAATTATTGTGGGGTGGGCGGGACGCCCGCCCTAAAAATACAATTTAAATGCGAGACAGCTTACCTCTTTAATTTAATTTTTTTCTAGGACTATTTGCCAATGCAAAATCTACTAAATATTCTGTCAAGCACTGATTCTGTCACTTCTTCGCCCGTAACTTCCCCCAATGCTTGAATTGCCCCGCGCAGATCTATTGTCCAGAAATCTAAAGGCAATTTGTTGCTAATAGTATCCGTGCATTGTTCCAGAGACATTTTAGCTTTGGTTAACGCCGCTGCTTGCCGTTGGTTGATTGCTAAATCTGAGTTTGCTGCTTGCAAATCTCCCCCGCTGACGGCATCTAAGATTGCTGTTTCTAAGTCTTCTATGCCTCGTTCTAGGGCGGCGGCTGCGGTAACTATGCGGTGAATTTCTGGGGTAAAAGGTAAATCTGGAATTGTTGTTACTAGGTCAATTTTGTTGATAATTATAATTAGCTGGCGGTGCTTGACTTGTTCGTAAATTTCCGAATCGCCCTCCGTCCAACCAGATGCCGCGTCAATTGTCAACAGCACTAAATCGGCTTGTTTTGCTGCGGCGCGCGATCGCTCAACGCCAATCTTTTCTACCTTGTCTTCGGTTTCTCGAATGCCCGCAGTATCGAGCACCTGCACCGGAATTCCCCCGACAACTAGCTGCGATTCTACCACATCCCGCGTCGTACCGGGCAAATCGGTGACGATCGCCCGATCGCTCTTACTCCACGCATTCAACAAACTCGATTTTCCCACATTCGGTCGCCCGACAATCGCTACTTTCAAACCAGTTCTCAACAATTCTCCGCGATCTGCGGTTGCCAAAATTGTTGACAATTCCTCCAAAACATGATTTATTTCCAAAGAAGTTTTAGCTTCATCTAAAGGCGGCAAATCTTCCTCAAAATCAATTCTTGCCTCAATTTCTGCCAGCACGTCCAAACAAGTTGCTCTCAATTTGCGGATCGGTGAGGCTAATTTTCCCTGCAAAAGGGCCAAAGCACTTTGTGCAGCAGCAGGCGATTTTGCTCCCACCAAATCTGCAATACTTTCAGCTTGAGTTAAATCGAGCCTCCCGTTCAAAAAAGCCCGCAGCGAAAACTCTCCTGGCCCGGCCAATCTCGCCCCATGTTCCAAACACAATTGCAAGACTTGCTGCACGGCCATAATGCCGCCGTGACAGTGAAATTCTACCACATCTTCGCGAGTAAAAGAACGCGGTGCTTTCATAATTAGCAGCAAAGCTTCATCGACTAATTCTTGAGTTTTGGGGCGGCGGATGTGGCCGTAAAGAATGCGGTGAGACTCCCACATTTGCCGTCCTGGGGCGCAAAACAGAGTTTCGGCAATTTTTAAGGCTGCGGAACCGGAAACTCGCACAATGCCGACGCTGCCTTGTTGGGGAACTATGGCGGTGGCGATCGCTGCGATCGTTCCTCCTTTTGTTAGTGATTCAGACATTTTTATTATTCACACATTCAAAATTTCTCTCAATCTCCTGTTTTTGAGTATCAGGCAATTGCTGCTCTGTCTTCGAGGATATAAATCTCTGATTGGTTCTTCAAAAAATTAAAATAGCCGCCTTTTTGGGCAAGCTGCACGAGTTCCTGACTCAAAGGGTAGGGGAGAGTTGGTAATATTTTTCCCAGGCTCGCTAATTGCTCGTCGGCGAGAGGTAAGATAACTTTAATTAGGGATTTAACCAGTTGTACGTTCATTTGACTGACCTCCGGCGTGGTTGTTAAATTATACATATCTCATTGACAGAATAAACAATTTCAGCGAATTTTTTGTAAGATATTAGAAGAGCGCAGCCGCGCTTGACTTACATAGGCAATCCGATCGCCCGTTTGGCCAGTCGATTTTAGATTTTAGATTTTAGATTTTAGATTTTAGATTTTAGATTGACTCCACAGATGAATCGGGGATCTTCAACTCGGGTGTAAAATTTTGGGCGTCTCACGACTCCTGTCGGAAAGCAAGTATCCGTTTTTGGGCGGTAGTCACGGCTCTATCGAACTTAAATTACTCAGCCAAATGTTTTGGCTATCCTAATTTCATGCGATAATGGAACATTAACAGGGTAGAGGGCAGAGCATGATTGGTCAACTTCTAGACAGACGTTACCGCATCATTAAAGTCACAGACTCAAGTGAGGTGGGAAAAACTTATTTAGCAGCAGATACTCACCGTCCCGGGTATCCGCAATGCACGGTTAGAGAAATGCGGCTACCCGGCACAAGTTCGCAAACTCCAGAATTAGTAAAAATTATATTTCAAAGAAACGCAGAAATAATTGAAAAATTGGGAAAACACGACAAAATTCCCGAATTATTGGCGTATTTTGAGGAAAATCAAAGTTTATACTTAATAGAAGAATTTATTGCAGGCTCACCTTTAAGTCAAGAACTAATACCCGGTAAACCTTGGGATGAAGACAAAGTAATTGGTCTGCTATCAGAAATATTAGAAATTTTGGTGTTCATACACGAGAAGGGTTTCATTCACCGCAGAATTCAACCAGACAAAGCGATCCGGCGCGAGTCAGACGGCAAATTCGTGTTGGTAGACTTTAGCTTAGACAAAGAAATTAACCTGGAACTCGCTAATTGTCATTTGTTGGCGCAAACCTCCCCCAATTCTTTTAAAGGGCCTTTAGCAAAAAAACAGGATTGGGCGTCCCAGGAGTTATACGTGCCGATCGAGCAATCGCTCGGCAACCCCCGTTACAATAGCGACATTTACGCTCTAGGTACGATCGCCCAGCTTGCCGTGACGGGACTCTCACCCAACCAACTGAGTGCCTTAAAAAACCACAACAACGAAATTCCCTGGCGAAATCGGGCAACTTGTTCGCCTGCCCTAGCAGATATTATCGATCGAATGGTGCGCCCTGACTGCGAAGAACGCTATCAGGAGGCAGCCGAAGTTTTAGCAGACCTCAAACAAATCGCCGTAAAATGGGAGGTTGAGCCGCCGCCAGCCACAATCATCACGGACGCTATGAGTAAACCGCGAAGACAAAGCCAAACCAAACTGCTGCTGTTGGCTGCAACAGCGGCAGCTTTAATCTTGACTGGTATCATACTTTCCTTTTGGCAGAGTCAAAGTCCGGCGAGGGCAAAAGAATTGTTAGCCCGCGGCATGGCCAAGGCGCAGCAAGGCGACAAAACAGGCGCGATCGCCGATTATACTCAAGCCATCGCCCTGAATGCCAGCGATGCGGAAACTTACTACACGCTGGCAAACGCTCGCTACGACATGGGCGCAACCGAGCAAGCAATACAGGATTACACGCAAGCAATTAAAGTCAATCCTAACCACACCAAAGCTCTCTACAATCGAGGTATGGCCCGCCTCGACATCGGGGACAAGCGGGGGGCCGTGGAAGATTTCACCCAAGTAGTGCGACTCAATCCCAGCGACGGTGAGGCATACTCTCAGCGGGGTTTAGCTTACTACGATTTGGGCGACTACCCCCAGGCAATAGAAGACTACACTCAAGCAATTCGCCTCAGTCCCAACGATGCTACAGCTTACAGCAATCGCGGTTTAGCTCGATCGGCCGCAGGCGACAAAACAGGAGCAATGGCAGATTTTACTCAAGCGATTCAAATTAGCCCCAAACAAGCTGGCGTTTACTACAGTCGCGGTCGATCGAGATTTAATCTGGCAGATTATCAAGGAGCGATGGAAGATTACAGTAAGGCGATCGAATTGCAACCAGAGCTCGCTGATGCTTATACCAATCGGTGCAGCGCTTACTTAAATTTGGCAACCTACGACAAAGCGATTGCAGATTGCACCCGAGCAATTAGCCTCGCTCCCAAAGATGAAGCAGCTTACAACAACCGCTGCATTGCTTATCTGAATTTAAAACAATTTCAAAAGGCCAGCGAAGATTGCAGTTTGACGATCGGACTCAACGGCAACAATCCCAAAGCATACAGCAATCGAGGATTAGCTCGATTGGCTTCGGGAGACAAGCAGGGCGCTGTGGAAGATTTTACTCAAGCAATTCGACTCAATCCCAGCGATGCCGTAGCTTACAGCAATCGCGGTACTATTTACTCAGAACTAAAAAATTACCCTTTAGCGGTTGAGGATTTCGCTCACTCGCTGCGGCTCAACCCCAACAATGCTACCGCTTTTTACAGCCGAGGCCTCGTCCGCCGCCAACTCAAAGACCGTACCGGGGCGATGCAGGATTTTCAGAAAGCTGCAACGCTGTTTCTAGAACAAGGAAGAGCGGATGGTTTCCAAAAGGCACAAGCACAAATCAACGATCCTAAATAAGCTATTAGTCGTCAGTCAAATGTTAAAAAAAGAAGGAAGAAGGAAGAAGGAAGGAGGAAGGAGGAAGGAGGAAGAATGCCAAATTACCAATTCCCAATTACCAACTCCCAATTACCAATTCCCCGTTACCAATTCCCAATTACCAACTCCCCGTTACCAATTCCCAATTCCCGATATGAACATGGTTGGTCAACTTTTAGACAGGCGTTATCGTGTAGTACAAATTCTCAGTTCAGGAGCTTTTGGACAAACTTATTTAGCTGTCGATACTCGCCGGCCGGGCCACCCTCAATGTGTAGTCAAACAACTGCGTCCTCCCAGCAACACTTCCACAGTTCTCAAAACAGCTTACCGCTTATTTAAACAAGAAGCAGAAATATTAGAAAAGCTGGGAAAACACGATCAAGTTCCATTTTTACTCGCTTATTTTGAAGAAGGAAATCAATTCTACCTCGTCGAAGAGTTTGTGCCCGGACACGCCCTAAATAGGGAAATTGTGGCCGGTCAACCTTGGCGGGAAGAAAAAGTGCTGGATCTGTTGGAAGAAGTGTTACAACTTCTCGCCTTCGTACACTCTCAGGGAGTGATTCACCGCGATGTTAATCCCTCCAACTTAATCCGGCGCAAACCAGACGGCAAATTAGTTTTAATTGACTTCGGCTCGGTTAAAGAAGTTGCAAATCACGTCAGTGACTACGATACAGAATTTCCGCGTACCATTGCTACTGGAACTCCGGCTTATATGCCGATCGAACAATTTCAAGGCAACCCGCAATTTAGCAGCGACCTCTATGCAGTCGGGATGATGGCAGTCCAAGCTATCACGGGTTTACCCGGTACGGATTTGCCAAAATTGCAAGATCCGAGTCCTTCTCACACGGGGGAAATTGTTTGGCGAAACCGATCGCAATGTTCTGTGGGACTAGCAAATATAATTGACAAAATGGTCTGTCACCAATTTGGCAAACGCTATCAATCGGCTGAGGAAGTTTTGGCAGATCTCAGCAAGTTGAGGCACCGCCAAGAGCCGGGGAATAAGGCTCAAAAGAAAAGTATTTCTCCGAGCTTACTGTCTTCTGAGAGTTTTTCGTCACGTTTGAAAACTCGGTTTTGGTGGCTGATTTTGGCTGGTGTCGGGGCAGCAATAATTCTGGTATTTCTGTTTAGTTATTTGAGCCGACCGAATCCGATTAAAGCTAAGGAATATCACGAACAGGGAGTGGAAAAGTCTCGCAATCAAGATGCCGCAGGAGCTTTGCAAGCTTTTAATAAGTCAATTCAATTAAATCCTAACAATCCCGAGAGTTTTTATCGCCGGGGTAATGCTAATTATGATTTAAAACAGTATCAAGAAGCAATTGCCGATTATTCTCAGGCGATCGCTCTCAATCCTAAATATGTTCACGCTTATTTTAACCGGGGGCTAGCCCGTCACGATTTTAACGACAAGCGCGGGGCTATTGAGGATTACACTCAGGTTTTGAATCTCCAGCCCAATGATGCTGATACATATTATGAAAGAGGAGTTACTTATTTAGAACTGCAAGATTACAAGACGGCTATTCAGGATTTTAACGCAGTAATTCGGTTGCAGCCGAACCTTGTTAAAGCTTATCATTCGCGAGGGTTGGCTCGTGCTGGAAGCGCAGATTTGCAAGGAGCGATTGGAGATTATACTGAAGCAATTAAACTCGATGCTCAGAATGTTGATGCTTTCTACAGTCGGGGGAGAGCTCGCTTTCACCTAGGAGATTATCAGGGAGCTTTGGCGGATTATTCTCAGGTAATCGCGATCGATCCCAAGAGTGGAGATGCTTACGCTAATCGTTGCAGCACGCAGTTGAATTTGGGAGCGCATCAAGCGGCAATTGACGATTGCACTCAGGCAATTTCGCTGAGCGATGAGGATGGGGTTCCTTACAACAATCGCTGCATTGCTTATTTAAATTTGAAGGATTATCCGAAAGCAATTGCCGATTGCACTCAAGCGCTGAAAGTGAATCCCAATGATTATAATGCTTTTAACAATCGTGCTTTAGCTCGCAGCGCCGGGGGTGACGCGCAGGGGGCGATCGCAGATTTTACAGCAGCAATTGGGTTCAATCCTAACAATGCTGAAGCTTACGCCAATCGGGCTAAGATTTACCAGCAGTTAAATAATTACAACAGTGCGATCGCCGATTACGTGCAAGCTATTCGGATCAGTCCGAATTATGCTGCTGCTTACTACGGTAGAGGCATGGTTCGCCGCTCCTTGGGAGACAAAGCAGGAGCGATTAGCGATTTAGAAAAAGCCGGCAAAATGTATCTAGATCAAGGACTTACCGGCGGTTACAAAGATGCACAATTTGAGATTGAAAAGCTCAAGTAGTCAGTTGTCAGTTGTTAGTTGTTAGTTGTTAGTTGTTAGTTGTTAGTTGTTAGTGAACAGTTAACAGTCAACAGTCAACAGTCAACAGTCAACAATGCCCCATGCCCAATTCCCTTTAAGAATTTTGAAGTCTCTTCACCAATTCATAAAACGGTTCCCAATTATCCTCAATAGCTATGGCTTCCCAAACAGCCTCAATCGTCGGTCTCAACAGCGATTGTTCGGGATTGTGCCTGCGCAACCTGTCCGCCATTTTGTCCATATCATCCGCCGACAAACTTTGCAAAACGTGACAATAAAATTGCCGCCAAGGTGCTATCAAGTCCGCCGGTTCCGCCTCAGCAAAAATTTGACTAGCATCATCTCGCCAAGTGCGAGCGAACTGTCTTCGCAGTTCAAGAAAGAAATCGTGATAGCCTACTTGAGACTCCGCCAGCATTTTAATTGTCACCTTCAACAACTCATCTCCCTCTGCCTCTGGCAAATCCTCAAATCCCAATCTATTGAGCATCAACTGCCGATAAGCTGCATTATAATAACCGCCAAACTTTGCCAAAGCAGCATCCATATCAGCTTGAGGAATCGCCGCTGCTAGCGGTTGCTGGAGCTTCTCTAAATTCCCCTTGCAAATAAACGGTTGATTCCCGTAACAATAAAGACCGTAATGGTCGAAATAAGCTGCTGTAAATTCCGGCTTGTAAGTTGGGATAAAAGCGAAAGGCCCGTAATCGAAACTTTCTCCAGTAATCGACATATTATCAGTATTCAGCACGGCGTGGCAAAATCCTGCTGCCATCCACTGAGCGACTAATTCGGCTACTCGCTTGACTAAATCTGCATAAAATAGCGCATATTTTTCAGCAGGCGAAACACCAGCATTACTTGCTTCTAAATGCAGTTCTGGATAGTAATATTCAATAACAAAATCTAGAAGTTTTTTAGTTAAATCCGGGCGGCGGATATAGTACAATCTTTCAAAAGTTCCAAACCGGATGTGAGAATGACTGAAACGCACCATTACGGACGATCGCGTCGGAGATGGTTCGTCCCCCCGCCACAAAGACTCACCCGTTTCAACTAAACTAAAACAGCGAGACGTACGCACTCCCAGTCGGTGCAAAGCTTCTGCGGCTAAAACTTCGCGAATTCCCCCTTTGAGAGTTAGCCTACCATCAGCGCTTCGCGAGTAGGGAGTGCGGCCGGAACCTTTAGTGCCGAAGTCGTAAAGTCTGCCGTCAGTGCCGCGAACTTGGCCGTACAAAAAGCCTCTACCGTCGCCTAAATTCGGGTTGTATTCGTTGAATTGATAGCCGTGGTAGCGGAGTGCGAGAAAGGGACGGACACAGTGAAATTCGCCGAATGCTTCGATGAAATGTTGGTCGGTTACTTCTGCGGGGTCTAAACCCAATGTCGGCAATAATTGGTCGTTGCGGAAGCGGAGAATGCGCTGCGGAAAATCGGCCGCAGGAACTTCATCAAAATAGTCGCCACCGAGGGATTCGATCGCGGGTTCGTAGTTTAGGGAAAGCAAGGGATTTGACATTTTTCTATTTTATCTTGAAATTGGCGATCGCTCCTCATATTTTAGATGATTTTCGTTCCGGGGTTACGGGTAAGGTGCGCAGTGCGCACCCTACAGTTTCTCGTTTCCAGGCTCTGCTTCCTATTTAAACTGGAACAAAAGTAGGCTCCAAAGTTGCCACTAATTTGAGATTGTACTCATCTTCAAAACACGGCTTTTTATAATCCAAACTCCACAGTTCCAAAGCGCAATCATCTCCGGGATTGAGCGGTTGCAGGCGCAAATGAAACTCTCGGACTTCCGGGCGGTGTTCGCATTTAAAATCAGCAATAGCCCCAACTTGCCGCCTATCTAAAGCCACAGATAACCGCAGAAAAGGATGCAGTTTACTAACTAATTCCCGGTATTTTTTGGGAAGTATTAAAAAGTTTTCATGCTTTTTTTTCGGAGGATTTTTTCGGTGATAGCGAGCTAAATTGGCAATTACTTCAATTTCTGTTTCCGTGTATCCTAATAACTCACCATTGCGAATTAAATAGTAAGAATGCTTGTGGTGGGCCGAATGACTGACGTACAAACCGCAATTGTGCAGAATCGCAGCCGCCCACAGCAACTCCCGTTCTTCGCTGCCCCAATTGTGCAGAATTCCTTGAGTTTGGTCGAACAAATTGAGGGCAAATGCTGCGGTTCTTTCGCTTTGTTCTAAATTGACTTGATATTTGTCAGCCATGTGGAGAATGCTGCGCTGGCGGATTGAACCTTGATAGCGCAAGCGGTTTTCAATTAAACCGTGGGCCAGCATCCAGTCAACAATGACGCCTTCTCGTAAAGAGCGATCGCAAACAGTCAGCGATTCAATTCCTAATAGTGTCATAGCTTCCTGCAAAATCAAAGCGCCTGCCAGAATAATTTCCGCCCGCTTGTCCGACATTCCAGGAATTGCCAATCTTTCGGCATAAGAAAGTTTGCGAAAGCGATTGACTAAATCGCGTAAATCTTTTAAACTTAACTGATATCCGGCTAGGGGACTCGGCACTGTTCCCAACTTTTCGCGAGCGTTAATTGCAGCAAGAGTTTCGATGGTTCCAGCAGTGCCAATCAAGCGCAAAGGTTCGCCATCATGGAATTGAGATCGCAATTCGTCGATCGGTCTTTCCAGAGAAATCCGAATATAAGCTTGCAAATAAGCAAACTCCTCCCTGCTAATCGGGTCAGTTTTGACAAATTGTCCTGTTAAGCGAACAGCACCAATTTTTGTACTGGTGAGACAGCGAGGTTCTGAACTGTCTCCTAAAATCAACTCCGTAGAACCGCCACCAATATCAATAATCACCTGGGACTGATTGTTAAACTCCATACCCGAAAGAACGCCGAGATAAATTCTCCGCGCTTCTTCCTGACCGGAAATTAAACTCACATTCAGGTCTAATTCTTCAGCAACTTGTTTCAGAAAATCCCGCCCGTTAGGGGCTTCCCGAACCGCACTCGTAGCAACAGCGATAATTTGTTCAGCATTAAAAGTTTTAGCAATATCTTGAAAGCGTCGCAGAGTGGCGATCGCCCTTTGCATAACCTCTGACTTCAAGCACCCTGTCTTAACCTCACAATCGCCCAACCGAACCGTATCTTTTTCTCTAGCAATAATCGTAAACGCGGGCAATTTCGGATCGATGCGCGCCACCACCATGTGAAACGAGTTAGTACCCATATCAATAGCAGCAATAATGCGATTTGACTCCGCAGAAGCAAGTGAATTAACCATTGGAGTATCGGGGTTGACAGATATTTATGATTATTTCACGAATCCAGTTAGGCATTCTATTAAATTAGCAAAAATTTGGAACTGCTGATTGGTCAAGAGTTTCACCTGTTTTAAATTTCGGCAGAAGTGCGCTCGGCAGCAGAGATAGTAAGTGATTGTGCCTAAAATTTGATAAAATCTAGAGTTAAAAATCTCAAATCTAGAATTGAAATGCTTAAAGAGCCCGATCGCCAACCCGAATCCACATTGCTAACCGTCGTGAGGCTTTTGAGATGGGACAAACCAGCAGGAAGGCTGATTTTAATGATTCCAGCCCTCTGGGCCGTTTTTTTAGCAGCCCACGGGAGGCCGCCCGCAGCATTGGTGGGCGTGATTGTGTTGGGTACCTTAGCCACGAGTGCGGCGGGATGCGTCATCAACGACTTGTGGGATCGCGATATCGATCCCGAAGTAGAAAGAACGCGATCGCGCCCCCTAGCATCCCGCGCCCTCACCGTGCAAACTGGAATCGGAGTTGCATTAATTTCTTTTGCTTGTGCGGCAATTCTTGCTTTTTATCTCAATCCTTTAAGCTTCTGGCTGTGTGTAGCCGCCGTACCAGTAATTATCTGCTATCCGCTAGCAAAAAGATTCTTTCCAGTGCCGCAATTAGTGTTATCAATTGCCTGGGGATTTGCAGTTTTAATTAGTTGGAGCGCCGCCGTTGACGAATTAGAATTAGCGGCTTGGCTGCTGTGGGGTGCAGTCGTGCTGTGGACATTAGGATTTGATACAGTTTATGCAATGAGCGATCGGGAAGACGATTTGCGTTTGGGGGTGAATTCCAGCGCGATATTTTTCGGGGATAATGCCGCTAATGCTGTGGGTTTTTTCTTTGTTGGTACTGTCGGTTTGTTAGCGGCAATAGGAGTTAATCTGCACTTGCACATTGGTTTTTGGATGGCAATTAGTGCGGCGGCGATTTTGTGGTTTTTGCAATATAGTCAACTGCGGAATGCGGATATTCCCAAGCCGGTTTACGGTCAAATTTTTCGCCAAAATGTTTGGGTGGGGTTTGTGATATTGGCGGGGATGATTGTTGGGGAGATATTTTAGTTTTTTGTAGGGTTTTTCCCGCAGGAAACGCGTGTGAAACTCGAATGATTTAAGTTTGACAGAAGAGGTTCAAATCGATTTAAGCCTGAAAGCCTGTGTCTCTCTGCTTTGTATCCAAGTCTCCAACGGCTGCACGATCCTGAAAAAGGGGGATGTGCGATCGCTCCTTCTCCCTTTTTCAGGATTATTATACGTAAATATACTTAGTTATTAATCCAATAGACTTTTCGGAGATATTACTGATGCGCTGGCTTATAAAAACTGATATTATTTTTGTGTATTATACGCAATTATACTGAATTATAAAAGTATAAAAAACTACGTTTTATTGTCACCAGCTAGGGAAATTGCTTACAGGAAACACTTTCACCGCAAGAAAATAAATGTCTAACGGTGCCATTTCCTACTCGTTATTAAACACTCGGTGTAAATTTTCATTACAAAACGCAAAAAACTGCGGCGCACTGCTGATAAATACATACATAGCGGCGGAAAGTTAAGGGAGTTTAACGATTTTCTCAACTTTTGCTCATTGTATAAAGTTTCATTACAAAACGCAAAAAACTCCGGCGCACTTCTGATAGATACATACATAGCGGCGGAAAGTTAAGGAAGTTTAACGATTTTCTCAACTTTTGCTCATTAAGTTGAATTCGCTGCCATTTGTACAGGCGCACCACAAGTAAAAACCACCCATAAAAAAAGGCAAAAATACGATGTCTGAGACACTACCGACCTATGGCAAGAATTCATTAACCTCTGCCAATATACCCTTCACGGTTTGCAATCAAAGTTTGGAAATCACTCAAGGGATTTTCCCACAGAGAGAAGCCAATAGTCTCTTACTAGGTGGTATGCAAGAACCCGCCCCACCAACTAACTTTCCTTTCCACAGTTCAGGCCTGCTTGCCGCGAATTTTCCCGCCAGCGTAACCGATTCTAGCCTAGACCCCCTCACGGGTGAGGCAATGTCAGGAGTTTATAAAGCTCTGACGGCTTTTGCAACAGCTCCGAATTTCACGGATCAGATGAATGTCCCCTTCGGCGAGAATTGGGACAAGGAGAAGGCGAAAGCTTTAAAGGAAGAATGGTTAAGGGGAAATTTTAGCAACATTCCCTTAATAAAAGTAGTTTCATCAGGAGATATTGGAGGGGCAAATGGCGCTTTTGGAACTGCGACAAATACAATTTATTTATCCAAAGAGTTTTTGGCACAAAATGCCAGGAGACTAGACGCGCTTACGGGTGTTTTATTGGAAGAAGTAGGGCATTTTATTGATGCACAGGTGAATCAGTTGGATGCACCCGGAGACGAGGGTGAGATTTTTGCCGCACTTGTGCAAGGAAAGGACTTGAATCCGGAAAAACTTCAAGTATTGAAGGCTGAGGACGATCGAGCTATTGCACTGATTGAAGGCCAAGAAATCAGCATTGAACAACAATCTGTCAGTCCGATCGATCTGGCGCCTAATACTCCGCCTACAGCACGTGCAGTTACGGTGGGTTCTACTTCCACTACCTGGAGTGATTGGGTAGGACCACAAGACACTAACGACTACTATAGGTTCACCCTTGCTAATAGCAGTAACTTTAGCCTCACTCTCAATGGCTTAAGTGCGGATGCGGATGTCCACTTACTCGACAGCACAGGTACTACCGTTCTTCAAAGTTCTACTAACGGTAGCACTACTGCCGAGTCAATTAGTAGAACGTTGAATCCAGGTGCTTATTATGTGCGGGTGTATCCCTACAGTGGCTCGACTAATTACAATCTCTCGATGTCGGCTGTTCCTAACCGGCCTGCGGTGACCGTCAGCGCCCAAGATGCCAATGCAGCAGAAGTGATTAGCGGTCAACCTGCCAATCCCGGGATATACAGAATTAGTCGTACTGGCATTACCACTGCAC